>CALEMW010000237.1 GCA_937910695.1 uncultured bacterium | reverse complement strand
GACTTCAACGCCATGGCCCGCGCCGACTCCTGCCTGATCACCGACTGTACCTTCCGCTACGGCGGCAACGGCGGCAGCACCGTCGAGGTCGTCGACTCGAGTCCGCGGTTCGAGCGCTGCGACTTCTCTTTGAGCTCGACGGCCGGAGCCTATGTCCACGGCGCCGCCGCCGATCCCACGTTCTGGTACAGCAGCTTCACCGACAACACCCAGTACGGCATCCGCACCACGAGTGGCCAGGCGCACGTCATCCACAGCTGCTTCGAGGGCAACGGCCTGAACGGCGTGCTGGTTGTGGAGACGAACGCCCCGACCGGCACGTTGCTGATGACCAACTGCTGGTGGGGTGCCGCGGACGGCCCGTCCGGCGAAGGTACGGGCAGTGGCGATGCGGTGAGCGCCGGTGTGACCTACGAGCCCTGGGCCTTGACGCCGGCCTGTGCCGATCTGCCGACGGGAACCGGCGACGACGCCCCGGCCGTGCTGACGGTCCGTCCCGCCTATCCGAACCCGTTCAACCCGTCGACAACCATCAGCTTCGAGCTGCCGGCGACGGCGCCGGTGCGGCTGAGCGTTGTGGATCTGCAGGGTCGACGCGTGGCGACCCTGGCGTCGGGCGAGCTCCCGGCCGGCCGCCACGACCTGCGCTGGACCGGGCGCGACGACCGGGGTCGTCACGCTCCTGCCGGCGTCTACATGTTCCGTCTGGAAACTGGCGGCGAGGTGCGGACCGGCAAGCTGGTCATGCTGAAGTAGGCGTCATCAATCGTAATGGGGGGTCGTCAGGCCGCGCAGCCTGACGATCTCCCGCGCGATCTCCTCCACCGCCATGTACGAGGCGTCGATTGTTCGCCAGCCGTAGGTGTCCATCAGGCCGTTGGCGTGGCGCACCTCCCGCATGATCTCCCTCTTGTCCACGTAGTAGCCAGTGTGCGTGTGCCCCAGGTGGGTCGCGCGAGCCTCGCGCACGGTCATCAGGCGGGTGATGTTCATCCGCAGGCCGACCACCCGCGAGGGTTCGAGTCGGCACAGGGCCTCGGGGGGCTGGCGGTCTGTGATCAGCGGCACGTTGGCGGCCTTCACGCCCTGGTAGGCGAGGTAGAAGCAGGTCGTGCTCTTCGAGGCCCGCGAGACGCCTACGATCACCACGTCGGCCTTGTCGAGGTCGTCGGAGCGCTGGCCGTCGTCGTGTTTGAGGGTGTAGTCGATGGCGGCGTGGCGGTCGAAGCGTTCGCGGTCGGAAGCGTAGAACAGTCCCGGCGTGGCGGACGGTTCTTTCTTGAAGACGTCGTGGAGTGCGGAAAACGAGGGGCCGAGGAGGTCGACGGCGGGTATCAAGAAGCGGTCGGCGCCGGATTTCATGGCGTTCCTGGTCTCATCGCTCACCAGGGTGTAGAAGACAGTGGCGTTGCGCGCGGCTGCGGCTCCGATCACCAGCGACACTTCATCTGGTGTCCTCACTTCGGGCCAGCGCACGACCTCATGGGGCTGTTCGGCGAACTGGACGAGGGCGGCTTCGAGCAGCTGGTTGGCGGTGTCGCCGCGGCCGTCGGATACGACGAAGAGCACTGGCTTGCTGAGATCAACCATGATGAACTCACCTCGTTGCGATGGTTGCCGTAACTTGTGCGATCATAACCCTACTTTTTAGGCGACGCCAAGACATGCTCCTGCGGATATGCTGGGATTTGTCGAAATGGGCCGGGAAGCGGCAGAAGAATCACCTGGATCGGGGCCCTGGTTCTTCATGCGTGAACACCGCATGTGAGGACCTGCCCATGATGCGGGAGTGGCGTGGAATCGACGACCTGTGCTAGGGTCTGCAGGTTCGTGACACGGTTCTCCGTTTCCGGTCTGCCGTCGCTCGAACAACGGAGGTGCTGATATGAAGAGACGTATCCAGCCGTTCCCGATGTTGTTTGTTCTGCTCGCCATGTTTACGGCGACGGTTCAAGCAGATGAGCTCGTGGTCGATTTCCAAGACCATTCACCTGTGATCGTCGGTGAATCCTGGGTAGAGCAGGGGCTCGAGCTCGTCGTAGTTCCCACAGGCGGCTCCCAAGCCTCGGCGATCGTCAGCCGCTATGGTCTTTCCATTACCCAAGCGGTGCTGTCCGTCGACATGGCGTCGCTGTCCGATGTGCGCCGTGCCGTGGTCGAAGTGGTCACCACGACGGGTCCCGCGACCACGACGGTCGTGCTCCTGGACGAAGACGGCCCCATCGACATGGTGGAGAACGTCGATATTCTGCACACCGAGTATTTGACCGTTGTCGCGGGAGGGGCAACGGCGCGCTATCTGCAGGTGGGGGGCACGAACTTGAGGTTGATCACAATCACGATCGTCCATGGGGCCGTGGGGAACGAAGCTAAGTCGTGGAGCGGGATCAAGACCCTTTATCGCTGACCCCGTCCCGGAGCGAAGCCAACCAATTTCCCATCATCGTTACCGTATCGGAACGCCAGGCGTCGCCGAGGTGCACTGTCGTCTGTTCCTCAGGGAACGGCGGCGGTGGGCGGTGGTGGGCCATTGCAAAGACCACAGCCCCGCGGTGTTCGGCCAAGATGTCGGCTCCCACGCCGTCTACGATGCCGAACGGAGCGTCGGGGTGGTCGTCGAGTTCGCCGGCAATGAATCGGTCCACTTCGCGCTTGTATTCCTTCAACAAGGAAACCGGGTCATACTCGGGGTGGCCTTGCCAGTAGATTTCACGGCGTCCGTCAGCGCTCGTCGCGAGGTGGACACCGCCGTCGGCGGCCGTCATCAGGATCTTCAGCCCCGCCCTCTCGAATTGATCTCTCCCGACATCGTTCCAGCGTGAATGCGGGACCTCCGGGTCCGCACTCAGCCCGGAGACCAGTGGGTGGGTCGGGTCGACGACCCGGTGTGGAAATACTCCCCAACACTTGTCGGCCAGGGCCCGTCGCGGCTCACCGTAGCGAAAGCCGAGCACAGCGTGCGTGGCGAGGCAGGAGTAGAGCACAGAGGGCAGTTCATTATGAGCCCAGTCGAGGGCTTCGAGCATGGCGTCGCGAAAGGAAAGACGGTTCAGGTCGGGATCGGGGACGTTGGCTCCGGTCACGAACAGAGCGTCGAGTCCGGCGGTGCGGATGTCGTCGAAGGTCGGATACCAGCGGTTCACGTGGGCGATGCCCGCATCGTTCCGTGGAATCTCCGGCAGGGAGAAGGGGTGCAGGGCGATGGGCATATGGGGAGCACCGAGGGCGAGCAGACGGAGGATCTGACGCTCCGTGGCTTCGAGGGCGGCGTCGGCCATCATATTCAACAGCCCGATGCGCAGGACGGGTGCGTCGTCGTCGGGGGAAAGGATAGCGAATCCTTCGGCGCTCAGCCGCGCGTAGGCTGGCAGTGGATGGACGGCGACCAGGGGCACGTTCAGTCTCCCACGATGACGTAGGCCAGTTCATCGGCCAGTCGTCGGACGTCGGTCTCCCAGTCGCGGTTGACCTGCACGGCCACCGTGATGCCGTGATCGACGTAATGGGTCACCGCCGTGTGGTAGCCGGGATACCAGCCGGTATGTCCGAGGGTCGTGCCGAGGCCTCCTTTGAGCATGAAGGTGGCCAGGCCGTAGAGGCCGGGCACGTCGTAGTTCTTCAAGGGCACGCCCTTGAGCAGGTCGGGCCTGTAGTCCCAGTCGAGAGCCTGGCCGCGATAGAGCAGGTGGGCGTAGCGGGCTAGATCGTTCGCCGTGCTCACGACGCCGCCCCCGCACCATTCGAGGACGGGATTGTGGGTCAGCAGACCGTCGTCGCCGTGGGTGAGGGCGGGCAGGCCGAAGATGTTCTCTGCGTGCATGTGTCCGTGCACGAGTCCCGGCAGATCGCGGCCGATCTGAGGGGACGTTTCCACGAGTCCGAGAGGTTCGAGCAGCCGTTCGGTCAGCAGATCGTAGTAGGTGCGGCCGGTTGCTTTTTCGACCACGAGACCTGCGAGTATGTAGTTGGTGTCGGCGTACGAGAAGTCGCCGCCGACCGGGCCGAGAGGTTCGAGGTCGAGCACGTAACCCACGGCCTGCAGGGGCTGGATCACCGCGTCGGGGTCGCCGCCCGGGGCCGAGAGCGCCCGGGCGTCGGTCAGATAGCCCTCCTGCTCCAGGTGGTCCGGAATACCCGAGACATGGTTCATCAGGTTGCGCAGCGTGAGGTCGGGACCGTTGGGCAGCCGGGAGAACCAAGGTTCATCGCCGAGCCAGTCGGTGACGGGGGCGTCGAGGTCGAGCACGCCGCGTCCGACCAGGTCCAGCACCACGCCTGCCACGAACATCTTGCCAACGCTGCCGGCGAGCATGCGGGCCGACAAGGGCATGGCTTCGTCGCCGCCGGGATCGATCACGCCGACGGCGATGCGGCCTGAGCGTCCGTCTTCGAGGATGAACGAGGCGGTGGCCCCCGGAAATCCGACCTCCTCACGCAGTTCCTCCAGTCGCTTTTGGAGGGCGAAAGAGAGATCGACGACCTCGGACACGGGGTCCTGGGGTGCGGGGTCGAGCACGCCGGTCACTTTCAGGGTGATCGCAGCGACAGATACCACAGCGAGTAATATGAGCAGACGGCGCAGCATGGAGGCTCCTTTCGAGTGCGCCCGGAGCCTAGCACTCCGACCGGGAAAGACAAGGGGCGCTCAAGAATAATAGTCCCCTGAATATCGGTGATCGCTGAGATTTCTAACGTTGACGTTTCCGCTGCCGAAAATGGAGGATGACTGCAAAGCTCAGACTCTGCCGAGGAGAACTCATGCCGCACAAGACGAAGAACGTCGTCACGGACCGCCACGCCGAACCTGAAAAAAGCCGTCGTGGGCGGAAACTGAAGAAATCAGTCTACGAAGCCGAGATGCGACGTCTGCACATCGAGTTGGTCAAGCTGCAGGAGTGGGTCAAGGCAGCGGGACTGAGGGTTGTGGTGCTGTTCGAAGGCCGCGACGCGGCAGGCAAGGGAGGCGTCATCAAGCGGCTCACCGAACCGCTCAGTCCACGCATCGCCCGGGTCGTGGCCCTGGGCGTACCCACCGAACGCGAAAAGACACAGTGGTACTTTCAGAGGTATGTGCAGCATCTGCCCGCGGCCGGCGAGATGGTGCTCTTCGACCGCAGCTGGTACAACCGCGCCGGCGTCGAGCGTGTCATGGGGTTCTGCACCGACGAAGAGTACGAAGAGTTTCTGCGTTCGACACCCGAGTTCGAACGCATGCTCGTGCGGTCCGGTATCATGGTCGTGAAGTATTGGTTCTCGGTGAGCGATGAGGAGCAGGAGCATCGGTTCCAGGACCGCATCGACGATCCCACCAAGCACTGGAAGCTGAGTCCCATGGACCTCGAATCAAGGTCCAAATGGGTGGAGTACTCTCGAGCCAAGGATGCCATGTTCGCCCATACCGACATCAAGCAGGCGCCGTGGTATGTGGTCGAGGCCGATTGCAAGAAACGGGCGCGGATCAACTGCATCAGCCATTTCCTGGGTCTGATCGACTATGAGGATCTGACTCCCGAGAGAATCGAGTTGCCGGAACGGCAGGAGGGGGGCACGTATGTGCGCTCGCCGATGGGTGACCAGACCTTCGTACCGGATGTCCTCCCGAATAAGTGACCGCCGCTACTCAATGATCAGCCTTGATCAGAGAGGGTATTTCTGGTAGTCTTGCGCAACGTCGAGGAAGAATGAACCTCCTCGCAAAGCGATGACCCGTCCCTGGAGGTAGCGACCGAACCCTTGATACCCCTTGCGAGCTGGATCTTGTCCTTTCGCTCCGGTATCAAGTGTCGCGTCGTGACCGATATCAGGAGTGGGTCCAGGTGTCTCCGGACGCCGCTTTGCGAGGAGGTTCACTTATGTTGAACCGTATGAGCCGGACTGCTTTCCGGCACCTGATTCCTTTTGTTTTCGTTTGTCTCGCCTGGCTGATGCTGTTTCCTGCGAGACCTGTCTGGGCTGAAATTCCGCTCGACGAAGCTGTGTGGGTTTGTGTGACGGTGCCTGAGTTCGAAGCGGCCTTTTCCGAGCTGGCCGCATATCGAGAGGGGCAGGGTCTGACGACCCGGGTCGTCTCCATCAGTGACGTTTCCATGTGGGCGAGCGGGCAACTCCTGCCCGATACTCCCTCCCGAATCCGCTGGTTCGCACAGCGTGCCTACGAAGAATGGGGCACCCGATATCTTTTGCTGGGCGGCGACTACGACGATGTCCCCGCGCCGCTGACCCGCCGCGATGTGGGTGTGAGCATAGATATCGCCCCTCTCGATCTCTACTATGCCTGCCTCGACGGCGATTGGGACGGCGACGGCGACGGCTGGGTCGCCGAACCCGGCGACCAATACGATCACGATCCCGAGCTCGCCGTCGGGCGCCTGCCCTGCGATGATGCGGATCAGGCCGCCGTGATGGTGGCCAAGACGATCGGCTTCGAAGGGCGGTCCCTGTCGAGACGCGGACGCGTGCTGCTGGCCGCCTCGGAGTTTTTCCCTCCGGTCGGCGACAACACGATCGGCGTTCATCGCGTGCAGGACATCATCACCGACCTGGATGGGGGAGAGGCGCCACTCATGGCGACACCGATCCTCCAGCAATGGCAGATGGTGCCGGGCTCCCTGGTCCTCTCCCCAGAAGCCTTTGCAGCGGAGCTGGCGGGGAATGACTATGACCACGTGTACTATTTCGGGCAGGGCAGTACGGAAAGGTGGAGTTGCGGGGGCGGGGTCGAGCTGGGTTTCGAACATCTCCTTGGGCTTGAAGGAAGCGGTCGTACTTATGTGATCGATTCCAACACCTGTGCCGGTGCCGACATCCTGGCCGAAGGCATCCTCGAACGTCTGATGGCCCTTCCGGACGGAGGGGCCGTGGCGGCCAGGGCCTACGCGACATTGCCCTTTATCGCCGGCATGTTCCACTTCGACGACACGTACTGGGCCGTGCTGGGATCCGGAGAACCTGAACGTCTGGGCGATGCACACAACACGGCCCTGGTCGAGGCATGGAATACCGCCCCGACCGAGTTTTACCGGGACCACTTGCCTCTGCTCATGCTCTTCGGCGATCCGGCTCTGGTGATCCGGCCTGCGGCGGCCACTTCGGTGGCGCCCGAGCCGACATTCGTCATCCGTGATCTCGAGGCCTTGCCCAATCCTTTCAATCCCTCGACCATCGTGTCCTTCGCCGTCGAGGCGCCCGAGAACGTCCTTGTTCCGGTGAGGGTCGAAATTTTCGATCTACGGGGACGCATGATCGCGACGTTGCTCGACGAAGATCTTCCGTCGGGAGATCACGGGGTGCTTTGGTCGACGGGAGGCCGAAGCGAAGGTGCGGGGGTCTATTTCGCCCGTGTGACGGCCGGTCTCAACACCGGTGTGGTCAAGCTCGTCCGGGTGGACTAGTACAGATCCGGTCCCTTAGCCGCCGCAGATCACGAGATCTGCGGCGGCGTTTTTATTAACGACGGGTCCGAAACCCCCGTCGTCTTTTTGCGTAACGAACGGCGCGCATCCCCCCCACGCCCATCGGAGAGCGGAATCCATGACCAAGACAAGCCTCACCATCGTGTTGATGTGTCTGTTGACTGCTGCGATCACGATTGCCGACGACAGGTACAATGTTGTCTACAATCCTGAAATGACCGTTGGTCAGGCGGTGGGTGCCATCGTCCTGGACGGCAAAGTCGACGATCCGGGCTGGGCCGCGGCCGGCCGAGCTCACACCTTCGCCGAACACAATCCGGGCGACCAAACCCGGCCTCCGGTCGACACCGAAGCCTGGATGACCTACGACGCCGACAACCTCTATGTGGCCTGGATCTGCGCCGACGATCCGTCGACCATCCGCGCCACCATGACCGAGCGCGACCGCATCTGGCAGGACGACTACGTGATTCTGGCCCTGGATCCCTACGGCGATCAGATGTGGGCGTATGAAATCGCCGCGAATCCCTATGGAGTGCAGGGCGACCTGTTCTGGTCCAGCAACGGCGGCGAGGACATGGGCTACGACCTTGTCTTCGAAACCGCCGCAGCAGTGAACAGCGAGGGCTGGATCGTGGAGATGCGGATTCCGTTCTCGAGCCTGCGCTTTCCGACCGATGAGGTGAACGAGTGGCGAGTCGACTTCTGGCGCAACCACCCGCGTGAAGTGCGCGGTCAGTATTCGTGGGCGGCCTACGACCGCAACGACCAGTGCTGGCCCTGCCAGTGGGGCGTCGTCAAGGGTATCGACGGCGTCGAGCCCGGTTCGGGCTTCGAGTTGCTGCCTTCGCTGGTCGCCTTCCAGTCGGGCGGCCGCGTCCGCGACGGCGACGGCATGCCCACGGCCGACTGGGAGAACGGCGACATCAATGACGGCGACCCGTTCGATGGCCTGTCCCTAGGCGCCAAGTATGCCGTGTCGTCTGACTTCACCATCGAGGGCACCTACAACCCCGACTTCAGCCAGGTGGAGGCCGACGCCGCCCAGATCGACGTGAACACGACCTTCGCTCTCCACTTCCCGGAACGCCGCCCCTTCTTCCAGGAGGGCAGCGACATGTTCCACACGTGGTTCAACACGGTCTACACTCGCTCGATCAACGACCCGAGCTTTGCGGCCAAGGTTACCGGTCGTCCGGGGCGCACCAACGTGGCC
>CALEMW010000236.1 GCA_937910695.1 uncultured bacterium | reverse complement strand
AACAGCCCACGAAGCCAGGGGCGCTCCAGCCATTCCCACGCGGGCCAAAAGACGCAGGTCAGAAGAGACTTGATGTGCCCGGGGGGGACGTTAATCAGCAGGCGCCGGATCTTGCCTTCGGTGACTGCCTGGAGATGGTCACAGATGGCGTCAATGTGCCAGGTCCAGCGCAAGGCGAAGGCCGGCTCGACCTCGTCCCAGAAGCGGCGGACAAAGGTTGCGAAGTCCCGCCGGGCGAGCTCGTCGTCAATCTCCTGAAGGGTCGGCAGGCGCATCGGCGGCCTTGGTCAGCAGTCCCTGCATCTGACGGAGGTCGTCGAGCGACAGCCTGGACAGGTCGGGGCCTTGCTCTCGGTGGATGATGGGCCCGCCTTCGGGACCGGAAAGCTCCACCTTCTGG
This sequence comes from uncultured bacterium, assembly GCA_937910695.1. Lineage (GTDB taxonomy): Bacteria > Krumholzibacteriota > Krumholzibacteriia > LZORAL124-64-63 > LZORAL124-64-63 > CALEMW01. Next base: position 4,383 of record CALEMW010000236.1, on the reverse strand, counting down.
CCAGCCCCGAACTCGTCCCTGAATCGACGCTCCAGAAGCCATCGCGTAGTCTGGGCATCGCCCTTGTCGCTGGCTACTTCGAGCCTATCAAGGAGCCGCTTCTTGTAGGTTTCAAGCGCCCGTGCGATTGCCTCTGAAAAACCCGAAAAGTTCTTATCCCCCGCTTCGCTTGCTCGTTCCCACTCTCGCATCGACGGGTAGCTTGTGCCTGCAGCAATCGCAGCGGCGCGCTTGGTTGCTCCGGCAGCCAATGCCGAGCAGATGGTCTCGCTCACCTCTTCACTGTACTTAGTTGGGCGGCCCATCTGGCTCATGGTGTGCCTTGCTTCAACTGTCGGAAGGATACCTGAAGCGTAGAGCCACCATACGGCCAGGGCAACAACAATCTGTAGAGGGGAGGCAGTCGATGGTCTGCGCTATGCAGTCGCCTGCAGCGATGCGCTATCTTGGCCGTTGGACGGCCAGCGGCGCTCAAACCAGTCCAGAGCATCCTGCTTCTGAATCACCCACCCTCCGGGCAGCTTGCGGCCGGGCAACTCTCCGCTGCTCAGGGCGTCAAGGATCACCCGGTAGCCGAGAGGATTGACGCCCATCCTGTCCAGATAGAGCGCCTGGAGCCCTGCAATGGTCACTCGTCCCAACTCAGGCATTGCGACCCCCTCGCTCCGGCGCCCATGCACCGCTGTCGATCCAGTCCTGTCTCCGCTGGCGAACGACATCGGCGGACGCCTCGGCTCGCTTGGCCATCTCGGCAGCCTGCTGGATCAGTGCCCGGCCCTGGGCGTCCATGGCCGCCGCCTTCTCTTGCAGCCCGATAACCGAACGCTCGGCCTCGACGAAGTCGTAGAACAGATCCTGCGCGGTCCTATCCCTGGGCGGCATCTTGCTTCTCCCTTGCCCGCTCTATGCGAGCAGCCAGCGCCCTCTCGATACACCCGAGCGCCCGGTTTCGCAGCCGGCGGGCCATCTGCTCGACCGCCGCATCCCGCCCAGCATCCGCAGGCACAGCGCCCGACTCGATCGCTGCACGAAGCAGCGGCATCCCCTGGCGATAGTGCGCCTCGAGCAGCGCAGGCATCCTATTGTCCCACTTCTGATCGTTCGTCGCAGCCCGAACCACGGCAGCGGCCATGAACAGCCGAACGGACATCGTCAGCAATCGGTCCATGGCATTGTAGTGTGCGCCGACGCCCACCCTCCCATAGTCCAGAGCCCTTGCCCCCAGCGCAGACTCGGCCCCATGGTAGAGCACCATCAGGACGGCCTTGGGGCCAGAGAAGACCGGGCGATCATCTTCCTCTGGCGGCGCGGCAGCCAGCGCCATTGCGATCTCGCCGTCGATGCGCAACTCGTCGGCCTCTTCCTGCCCGAACAAACGAACGGGCAAGCCGGCGGCGACGCACACGGCGGCCTGCTCTGCAATGCCTGCCCCGCGGCCGAACACCCACGCCTCGCATGGAGGGGCGGGCCCTGTCACCCTTTGGCGCAGGCAGTCCATCATGCGCCCTGCGTCGGGCATGCTCACGCCAGGCCCCTCGTCCGGCGTGCAACCGATCAGCCTGGAAAACGACAAGAGGGGGTGCCTTGCCTCCGCCCCGGCATGGACGGATCGCATCCGCTCCAGGTTGGCATGGTAGCCGCCTTCATGGATGGGGCAGAGAAGCAGGATGGTCGTTGCCACGTCAGGGGGCCAGCTTCTCGACGCGGTCGGCGATCTCGTCGAGACGATCGGCCGTGCCCCGGTAGATGCCCGGCGAGGAGTAGCCAGTCTCGACGGTCAGGCGGAGGCCCTTGGCCTGTTCTCGGAGCAGCGAAGCGATGGCCGCCACCTCGGCCGGATGGGGCGGCGGCGGCGCCCCAGGAGCCAGCGTGCGATCAGACATCGGAGCGTTCCTCGGCCTTCTCGCCATCTGCGATCTCCCTGGCTTCTGGCTGCGGCTCGACGATGCGCGCCGAGTCGGGGACGGTTGCGCCCAGGAACGAGCAGACCGCCCGGAACGCGGGCCATTCGGCGTCGTCGCAGCGGAATCTCGTGTTGAGCTGGCCGCCAGCCTGGGTGTTGTAGCCAACGACGGCCTCCGCCACACCTTCGGGCTCACCCGAGATGACCACGGCCGGACGCTTGGTCTTGTTGAGGATCTTCGAGCAGATCGCTTGCATCACGCCTCCTTCGTCTTGCGGCTGCGGCGCCGCTTCTTCTCGGGCAAGGGATCGACGGCAGCAACAGTGACCGGCGCTGGCTCGGGTTGAGCTTCGGGCTCCACGGATGGGCCGAGCACGATCCACCCAGAGGGGCCGCGATTCGCCAGCTTGGCGATCTCGATACCAAGAGCGCCGCCCGGTGCGGACCTTCCGCGGACGGCCTTGTCGATGGCGTCGGCGGCCCACTCGGAGCCAAGGCGGCCGACAGGATCGATCCCCTCGACCCTTGCCATCTGCGATCCGCCAGAAGCCAGCACGGCCACGATTGTTTCACTGGCTGGGTCTGGCTCCAAAATGATCTCCAGCGATCCAGAAATGTAGCGCATGTCTTCCTCCGTCCCTGTTATGCTACAGTATCGTCACCATGTCCGCAATGGCATTCTGCCTGCTTTTGGGAATGGCCCTCGCTCCTCTCCGCCGCCCGAGCCACCAGATGAGCCCGAACGTCAATGGCACCCACCGCCACCAGCCCCACGCGCTCGAGCCACACCAACCGCCGGGCCCACTCGACGACCTCCGGCCCTGCGGCCTCCAACTCTCGCCGGTCCTGCTCTGACGCCACCGCGGGCATCTGGCGAAAGTCGTCGGGGAGGGGGATTCCGTTGCTCATGGCCGAACCCCTGCGGCGATTGCAGCGCCCAGCAGGTCCACGTCCATCCCGGCGCCATAGTCCCGCAGCCGATCGACGGACGGCTTGCCATCGACGATGAACGCAGTCAGGTGGTGGTCGAAAACATGGAACCCGTCGTCCCTCTTGAGCGAGTAGCAGCAGCCATCAAGGATCCCCGCCAGCGGTCCATGGCAGCGTTGATGTACGAGTCGCAGCCCTTTGGACTCGCCCGTGCGCGGGTTTTTCAGCCACTCCACCCAGCCATGCTCGACGCTTTCAATGGCCCCGCCGCAGGATTCGCAAACCCAGCGCCCCGCTCCAGCGCGTGCGATTCGGAATCGATCAGGGTATGGCGTTTCCTTTGTCACGCCGTCCAGTTCGACCAGCCCCCGGCGCCAGAGTGAATGAGCGATCCTTTTTACCCTATAAAACCCGTACAATTCGCCGGGCCCCTGCTTGCGGCCCCAGCCAAGAGCATTAGCCACTCCTTCCAGGATCTCATTGGCCGTCTGCCACTCCCCTGAAGATTCCAGCCATTCGAGCACGCCGGCCTGGTCAGTTCCAAGCGGGGGCATGTGACGCATCGGAACAGGAACAACCCAGCGATCCTTCACCATGTCCCACTTGGCTTCATCCTCTGCGTCTCTGGCCATCCTGGCGATTCGATCTTCCTCTTCTCTTTCGGCTTTGCGCCTGTCCATCTCGGAGCGAACGGCGCCCAGATCGGCCCGGGTGCATACCCAGATTGCCCTGAGTGCCTTCTCTGTCGGCCGGACCTGCCGTGCTACGCCCATGCCTTTTGCGCAGACGAACTCTGGATCCCATGGGAGGAACTCTACGTCCCCAATGGAGCGCAACGGCAGACCAGAGATCGCATTGCGCATCTCTTCATTTTTCGCCCTTAGCCTGTCTGCCTGCCTGCGTTTGACAAAGTTGGCACCCTTGTGCGTCTGGCAAAACTTGGCCTGGGCGTTTGCTCCAAAGGTCGGCTCTGCGCATCCCGGCTCAGCGCAGCATGTCCCCGGCCACGCCCTGCTTTTCTCCGCCAGCCGTTTCTTTTCCTCGTCACGCCATGAATATCGAGCAGAGATCATCCCATCCTCCAAGCACGCACCCGCTCCACAACCTGCGCCAGCGACAAACAAACGGCCCCATTGCTCCCCCACGCCCGCAACCACACCGCCTGCTCCGGTCGCAGCGCCCCAGTCCCGTCAGGGCGCTTGAGTTCTATCGCCACCACAAGGTCCGCCCGCAGCCCGACGATCAAGTCCGGTAGCCCCGGGCGGTCACGCTGCGGCCGTGCAACGTGCGTCCAGCAGAGGATGTGCCCGGCGGCGAGCTCCCCGGCGAGCCACGCGGTCACCTCGGCTTGCAACTCCGCCTCTCTGCGCTTGTCCTCCTTGTCGGCCCACTGCTCCGAGATCGAGCGGCGGCCCCGGCGCTTCGGTGGCGCGGGCACGGCGCGGTTGCCCTCGAGGGCGTAGCCCTTGGCCGCGAGGGTCTCAGCGGTCCAGGTCATCATCCAACCTCCAATCCAGCAACAGCCCCAACAAGATCCCGAATGCACGCGC
>CALEMW010000235.1 GCA_937910695.1 uncultured bacterium | reverse complement strand
CTCGCAGTGCATGCACCAAAGCCAGTCGCTGGTGCCTCGCTTCGTCCCGACCCTCTTGCGTATCTTCTTCATCGCACTCCCCCTGAAAGACAAATGTCATCTTCATCAACGCCTATCATACAGCCCTCGAAGTCGGCAGTCAGCATCCATGCTGGCATCTTGGGGAACGGGGCTTCTGGAGACACGGTTGGGATTATCGCACGAGCGCCGACAACATTGGCCATGGCAGCCATTCTCCCCCCTTGGTCGCCCGACGACCGAAAGCTCAGGCACAGGCTGACGTTTCTCGTCAGTCGGCCCGCACTTCTTGCTTAGGAAAATCCGTCGTCATAACGCAGAGATACGGGCTGGAGCCCTTCTTTGTCAGTCGTGGTGTCACAGGGGGGCTACTTCGCACCCCAGGCGCTCGGTAGGCCGCTTCCTGCCGTCGAGAAAGCGTCGGAATAACGCAGAGTTGTGAGCCCGATGTTTCTGCCGCCTCGGCCCCATCCTGGACTGGAACCTGCAATGTACACGGGGTGACTTGAAACGGAGGAGACGACGATGAAGAAGACGATCCAGACCACGAAGAGAGGAAAGCAGCAGGAAGCCCGCCCGCTGGCAGGCATCGGCGGCGAGATCTACATCGCCACCCTGAACTGGCCGAGCCTGGGGATCACCCCCGACGCACCCGAGTATGGGATCCGGACGGGCGCTGGCCCGCTGGCCTTCTCCAGAGACCGGGATGCCCTGGTGGCCTGGGCCAAGCGCAACTACATCCACGTTCACTGAGAGGAGACGACGATGAGAAGCAACCTCGACAAGAGAATCGACGCATTGACACCTGGCCAGAGCATTGAGATCAGCCGGACCGAGACCGGCCACTGCACCGCAGAGCGCAGCGGCGATGGCAAGACGATCCGATTCGTCAGGCACACGACGACCGGATGGACGGTGTTCAAGACCAGCGCCTACTGAGAGGAGACCACGATGAAGACGACGAAACGCACCGCGACCGAGGCATACAACGAGCACACGGAAACCGCCCGCCAGCACCTCAAGCGGATCATGGAGGGACTCGGAAGCCACATCGCCCGGACCGGCACGACGCCGGCCGGCACTCACAAGACGACCGTAGACTGGGGCGACGTAGGAGACGTTGCACATCTTTGCGATCTGCTGGAAACGGCAGCTCGCTTCATCAACGACGAGGAGGACTGAGCCATGGAGCGCATCGAACTCTACAAGAACCTGAAGCAGGCCAAGCTGGATGAGGACCGCAAGAAGCTGCTGGCCTCTATCGACCACCTGCTCCAAGAGGCAGAACTGGTCAAGAGCCAGATCGAGGCGGGCCACGCCTGGGAAACCAACCTCGCCAACCGCGGGCGGCAGGTGGACGACCTCGCGGCGAGCGTCCAGAACACCATGGGCACCATCGCCCTGCTGGAGACGATCCAGAACGACGAGGAGTAAGCGATGAGACCCGACACCATCAAGGCAACCCTGCTCACCATCTCCATCGGCTACACCCGGGTGGTCCGGGACAGCGTGGTCACGCGCTGGTCCGACGATTCCTTCGAGGTGGGCACGGTGGGGAGAGAGCACTTGCATATCGACGAAGTGGTGGACCGGATTCAGGCCGCGGTGGCCCGGACCGGTCGGCCGCAACACGCGGGCGAGTCGCCCGCAAACAGGGAGGTGTAGACCATGTCTACCAGCATCAATCTCAAAGACGGAGCGGCGCAGTACATCGAGCATCTGGAGGCCATCGGCAAGAAGCCATCCACGGTCGGAACGGCACGGCGGACGATGGACCTGTTCGTCGGGCACCTGGGCGAGGGCAAGGAGGTCGACAAGATCCTCCCGGTGCACGTGGCCGGCTTTTTCAAGAGCGAGGCCGCTACCACGCTCAATGGGAAGCCCAGGGCCAAGGCCAGCATCCTCCAGATTCGGCGCATCGTCCGCGGCGCGCTGGTCTTCTGGCACGAGCAGGGGCTGCTCGACAACGTGCCACTGCCCAAAACCGAGAAGAAGTTCCTGGAACCGCGCAAAGATGGCAAGGCCCGGGCAGAGGCCAATGCACAGAGTGACGATGCGCAG
>CALEMW010000234.1 GCA_937910695.1 uncultured bacterium | reverse complement strand
AGGGCCCGGGAGTCCCACTCGTAGTTGGTCAGGATGTGCAGGTGGTCGAGCGTGTCCTGGCGCAGCAGGTGGGCCTCGTCGAGCAGGAAGACGGGGTGCACGCGCTCGCGGCTGAGCTCCTCGACGTGGGTGCTGATGGTGTAGAAGACCGACGCCGCGGTGTATCCGTCCCGCGATCCCCATCCAGCCGGCTGAGACAGCGCTCCCTGTGGAGTGAGATCGTGCGCGCGGACTGGAACGGAGGCGCGCATGGACATCAAGAGGGTGGCGGCGAAGCGGTACTGGCGCGAAGCGGACGCGATGGTCGTTCTCGTCGCTTGGCGAGCGAGCGGCATGTCGTTGGCAGGCTTCGCCAGATTGCACGGTTGCTCGAGCGTACGGCTGGGGCGGTGGGCGGCCCGCATCGCGGCGGGTGACGCGGCGGAGGGGAGCAAGAAATCGGGTGCGGTCGGTGCGGCTGACAGGATTCCCCCTCCTCGGCCGCTGCCGTCAGGTCTTCGCTTCGTGGAGCTGGTCCGGCCTACACCGGTGTCCTCACCGTTGATCGAGGTGGCGCTGGGGCGCGCTGTGGTGCGCGTCCCAGCCGGCTTCGACATCACGACGTTCCAAAAGATCGTCGCGGCGCTCGAGGCCTCATGCTGAGCCTACCCTCGACCGTGCGCATCTTCGTGGCCGCGGAGCCGGTGGATCTGCGTCGCGGCTTCGACGGCCTGGCTGCCGTAACGCGCTCGGTCGTTCGTCAGGATCCGTTGTCGGGCCACCTGTTCGTGTTTCTGAACCGGCGGCGCGACCGCGCCAAGATTCTGGTCTGGGAACGGAGCGGTTACTGGCTACTGTTCAAGCGCCTCGAGAAGGGCCGCTTCACACTGCCTTCGGCGCCCAAAGAGGGTACTCGGCACCTGGAGATGGAGGCCGCAGAGCTGACCTTGATGCTTGAGGGGATCAGCCTGCAAGGTTCGACGCGAAGGGCACGATGGACGCCCGACGAATAGTGCATTTTGTGCTGTAAAGTCAGTTAGATACGTGACATATTCTCGCCATGTCGAGCGCCTGTTCCGCTATCAAGATGGGGGTCGAGCTGAAGCTCAGAAGCTTCCGCTTGCGCCTTGACGAACTGGTCGCGGAGGGCCGCGCCGAGGAGGCGGCCATGATGGCTTATGGCGCCCTCTTCGAGACGCTTGTCTCGCAATCGAAGGCAGCGTACGGCAAACGCTCGGAGCAGGTCGACCCCGAGCAGATCGCGCTCCTGTTGGAGCACAAGCACGAGGAAGACGAGGACGAGCAGGACGAGGCGGTCTCGGCCGAAGAGTCTGACGGCTCAGACGCCCCGGCCGAGGAGCCGGAAGCGAAGCCGAAGCCGCGCCGTCACCGGCACGGTCGCGGCAAGCTACCCGAAGGGCTGCCGCACGAGACCGTGGTGCACGTGGTGCCGGAGGCGGAGCGTCAGTGCCCGACGTGTAACGCCGAGCGTCTTGTTGTCGGTCACGAGACGAGCGAAGTCCTCGAGTTCGTTCCGGCGCACTTCAAGGTGATCGTCCACGACCGTGAGAAGCGGGCGTGCCCGGACTGCCGCGAGACGGGCATGGTCGTGGCCGACGCTGCGGACAAGCCCTTCGACCGTTGCATGGCCGGCCCCGGGCTGCTCGCTCAGGTGGTCGTGAGCAAGTTCTCCGACTTTCAGCCGCTCACGCGTATCAGCCGGGGCTTCTCGCGTCTCGGCGTCGACATTAGTGTCTCGACGCTCAGTGGGTGGCTCACACGGCTCGCCCCGGTGCTGCAGCCTATCGCCGATCTCATGTGGGAACAGGTGCTGGCCAGCTTCGTCATCCAGAACGACGCGAGTGGCCTGCGCGTGCTCGACCGAACCCACGAAGACAACGTCGTGCTCGGCACGATGTGGTGCTATGTAGGCGACTACACCGACGTGGTCTTCCGATACGCACCCGACGGCACCGGGGCCAAGGGGCCTTGGACCGCGCTCGCCGGCCGCACTGGCTACTTTCAGTCGGACGGCGCCAACGTGTTCATGCGCTTGCACAATGGCAAGGCCGCATCGGTCCAGCCGCTCGGCTGCTGGTTCCATGCCCGGAGACCGTTCTTCAGCAAGCTGGGCGAAGAGCCCGATGCCGCGGTCGCCGTCGACTTCATCCAGCAGCTCTACCGGATCGAAGCGAAGGCGGAGACGCTTGGGCTGGACGCGGATGGCATCCGGGACCTCAGACAGGCCGAGGCCTTGCCGATCCTCAGTCGCTTCCGCCGCTGGATCGACAAGCGGCGCAGCAAGCACTCGCCGAGGAGCGCCCTGGGCGCGGGGCTCTCCTACTGCGTCAAGCATTGGGCCGCGCTCATCCGCTACACCGAGGACGGGCGCCTGCGCCCCGACAACAACATCTGCGAGGGGCAGATTCGCGACCTGGCGCTCGGCCGGAAGAACTTCCTGTTCGCCGGTTCCCACGCCGGCGCCCACAACGTCGCGCTCTACTACTCGCTGATGCGCACCTGCGCCCGCAACGGCGTCAACCCCTACGCTTGGCTGACCGACGTCATCACCAAGCTCGCCGCCGGCTGGCCGAACAGCCGCCTCGCCGAGCTCCTGCCCGCCCGCTGGGCCGAGCAGTCCCGCCAGCAGCCTGAGTCCAATCCCGTCTGAAGTCGCGTTCCACATGCGCGCATCGTCTCAGGCCGCTCAGGCCGAGTCGAGGTGCCTTGGGATGGGGTCTGCGGGACGGATACACAACGACCGGCCCGACGTCGCCCGGTCCACGCAGATCGATGTGCCCCTGGAGC
>CALEMW010000233.1 GCA_937910695.1 uncultured bacterium | reverse complement strand
GTTTCGAACAGGCGCGACGGCACGAAAACGCCGGCTCCCGCGCACGCGTTGGCCAATGAATATTAAGCATCTGCGCGGTCCTTGTCCACAACGACTTGCCGACGCCCTCCGATCAGACCAGTTTTGTTTCCGCGGTTCGGGGCGGCCGAATGGACCGCCCGGGACGATGTAGGATCCCCTAACGGAGTGTCGAGACCATGTCCGAGCCCACGAGCCCCATCGACCCCGGTCTCGATCTCCACAGCGAGATCGTCAGGCTGCGTCACGAGATGAACGCCGTGGTGCTGGCCCACTACTACCAAGAGCCCGAGATCCAGGACGCCGCCGACCACGTGGGCGATTCCCTCGCCCTGGCCCAGGTTGCGGCGAGAACAGACGCCGACGTCATCGTTTTCGCCGGCGTGCACTTCATGGCGGAGACGGCGAAGATCCTCAACCCCGACAAACTGGTCCTGCTGCCCGATCTGGCCGCTGGTTGCAGCCTGGCCGACGGTTGCCCCGAGGACGAGTTCGCCGCATTCCTGGCCGCCTATCCCGGACACGAAGTCGTCAGTTACATCAATTGCTCGGCCGCGACCAAGGCCATGAGTGATGTGATCTGCACTTCGGGCAACGCCCTGAAGATCGTCGACTCGATCCCGCGTGACAGGAGCATCGTCTTCGCGCCGGACCGCCACTTGGGCCGCTGGGTATCCGAGCAACTCGGCCGCGAGATGGTGCTGTGGCAGGGCAGCTGCGAAGTCCACGAGCAGTTCTCGGAGCGTCGGCTCGTGGAGTTGCAGGTCACAAACCCCGAAGCGATGACCGCCGCCCATCCCGAATGCACCGAAGCCGTTCTGCAGCACGCCGACTTCATCGGATCGACGGCGGCCATCCTGAACTTTGCCCGGGAGTGTGCAGCGGACACGATCATCGTCGCCACCGAGCCCGGCATCCTCCACCAGATGCAGAAGGAAAGCCCCGGCAAGACATTCCTGACCGTGCCCGGGGCCGACGAGAGCTGCAACTGCAACGAGTGTCCCTACATGAAACTCAACACCCTCGAGAAGCTGTACCTCTGCATGCGCGATCGAACGCCGGAGATCGTCGTGGATCCGCTGCAGGCCGCCCGCGCCCTGGCGCCCATCGAGCGGATGCTCGCCCTGAGCTGAACGCGACGGGGGGACTATGACCGTCCGCACGCCGGTCTATCTCGACCATCACGCTACCACCCCCCTCGACTCCAGGGTCCTCGAGGCCATGATGCCGGTTCTGCGGGAACGCTTCGGCAACCCTGCGAGCGTCTCCCATGCGTTCGGTTGGACTGCGGCCAAGCTCGTCGAAGAGGCCCGCGCACACGTGGCGGCGCTCCTGGGCTGCAGACCGGACGAAATCGTCTTCACCAGCGGAGCCACGGAAAGCTGCAATCTGGCCCTCAGAGGTGTGGCCGATCTTTATGAGCGACCCCGTCACATGGTGACGTCCGTGCTCGAGCACGAAGCCGTGGACCGGCCTCTGGCGGATCTCGAGCGTCGGGGATGGCGCGTAACGAGGGTGCCTTGCCGCGCCGACGGCATCATCGATCCGGACGACATCGCTGCGGCCCTGTGCGACGACACCGTCCTGGTCTCGCTGATCGCGGCCCAGAACGAGATCGGTACGATCCAATCCTGGGGCGAAGTTGCATCTTCGTGCAGCGGGCGGGGCGTCCTCTTTCACACGGACGCCGCCCAGGCCGTGGGCCGGATTCCCCTCGACGTGACCGCGGACGGGATCGACCTCCTCGGCTTTTCGGCCCACAAGCTCTACGGTCCCAAGGGGGTCGGTGCCCTCTTTGTGAGGCGTGGACGGTCCGGAGTTCGGCTGGTGGCTCAGATGACCGGTGGGGGTCAGGAACGGGGTCTGCGCTCGGGAACGTTGAATGTCCCGGGCATCGTGGGCATGGGAGAGGCCTGTCGGCTAGCTCTGCTCGAACGCGAGGAGCGGGCCGAGCACCTGCGCCGGTTGGCGGGCGAGCTCTATGCGGCCATCGCCGACGGCGTGCCGGACGTGCGTCTCAACGGCGCGGCGCAACCACGGCTGCCGGGAAGTCTGAACCTCTCGTTTCCAGGCCTCGAGGCGGCGGGGTTGATCCGCGAGCTGTCGGTCCTCGCCCTGTCGACCGGTTCGGCGTGTGGGAGCGGGCGGCCGGGCCCGAGCCCGGCTCTTTTGGCCCTAGGGCTGGACGAGCGGGAGGCGGGAGCCGGGTTGCGGATCGGATTGGGAAAGGACACCACTGACGAAGAGGCGTCGTTCGCCGCCGCCCGCATCGTCGCGGCGGTATGCAAGCTGCGCAGCGAACGTCTTGGCTGAAGCAACGGCCGTCGGCTGGTGCCGGCGGCCGTTGCTCTGCTCTTGATCGGAGGACTTCTCTGTGCCTCGACTCAGCGCTTGATCGAGAGGGACACCCGGCGACGGACCACGTCGACTTCGGTCACCCTGACCGAAATCTGCTGGCCGACTTTCAGGACTTCGTCGGGATGATGGATCGGCTCGGTCGAGATGGCTGAAATGTGGATGAGGCCGTTCACTCCTGGCATCAATTCCACGAAAGCGCCGAAGTTCGTGGTCCCGATCACGACACCTTCCACCCACTCACCGAGGGGCAGCTTCTCTTCGACGCCCTGCCAAGGATCGCCCTGCATGGACTTCATCGACAGGCTGATGCGCTCTTCACGGCCCTGGCCGAGGTTCTGGATGTCGAGGATCTGCACTTCGACGTCCTGTCCTTCGGACAGCGCATCCGAAGGGTGCTCCACGCGGGCGTGAGAGATTTCGGAGATGTGAACCAGCCCTTCCACGCCGCCCAGATCGACGAAGGCCCCGAAAGGCAGCATGCGAACGACCTTGCCCTTGAGCACGGCGCCGAGCACCAGATTCTGCCTGGTGTCGACGGCGAGGCGTTCTTTTTCCTCCACGAGGATGGCCCGGCGCGAGACCACCAGACGGCGCCCGCCTTCGGTGAATTCTGTGACCCGGAACTCCAGGGACCGTCCCACCCAGACCGAAGGGTCTTCCACGAAACGGTCGTCGATCTGGGAGATGGGGCAGAAGGCGCGCCAGCCCCCGATGTCGACCACGAAGCCGCCCTTGTTGGTTTCGGTGACCTTGCCGCTCAGGGGCTGCCCGCTTTCGAGGGCCTCCTGGACGGGCTTGGGGTCACTGCCACTCAGTTTGCGCTTCATGGCCAGGTGCGCATCCGAACCCTTGCCGGTCACATAGGCTGTGATCTCGTCGCCGGCTGCGAAAAGGAGTTTGCCGTCCTTGTCGCTCAGATCGGCCGTGGCGATGGGCAATTCGTTGCGCCCCCCGAAATCGACAAAGCACTCTACGTCACCCATTTGGACCAGACGGCCGGTGATGCGGTCACCCTGCTTGGGCTCGGCCGCTGTGGAAGGGCGGCGGGCGTCGTCTTCGGCCAGCATGGCGGCGAATTCGGCGGAGGCTGCGTCGTCGTTCTCGTCCTGGTCGTCGTCGATGACAGGATCAGCGACTGGGGCGACAGGCCTGGTTTCGGTGTCGATCGGGGTGTTCTCGGGGGCGGCGACGGATTCTGTTTCAGCGGCGGGTGGCTCCGGCGTGGTTTCGGAGCGCTGTTCGTCGGTCATGGTAATGTGTCCTGGACGTTGGTTTGGGTCGAGGCCGTTTGCGGCCGGGGTCGGAGCCAATATAACACAGGGTCGGCAGGGATGTCAGGACATGATCGTGAAGCGGGATCGCCATAGGTCCCAGGAGTACAGTCCCAGGGCTGTCCAAATCAATCCGAAGCTCAAGGCGTGAGGCATGGTGAACGTCTCGCCGAACACGGCAACCGCCAGGGTGAACTGCAGGCTGGGTGCGATGTACTGCAGGAAGCCCACCGTGGCATAGCGCAGACGCCGTACCGCATTGGCGAACCAGACCAACGGTACGGCTGTGATCACGCCGCCGGCTGCGAGCAGCCAGCTCAACCGGACTTCATCTCCGAATAAGAGTTCGCCTCTTAAGCCCAGAAGAATGAGATACACCACGGCGAATGGCAGCAGCAGCAGTGTCTCGGCGGCGAGCCCTACGTCGCCGGCCGCAGCGACGGTTTTACGCAACAAGCCGTAGGTCCCGAAACTCAAGGCCAGTCCCAAGGCGATGCCTGGAACCTGCCCTGTGCCGATCGCAAGGACGGTGACGCCTACAAGGGCCAGGCCGACACTCACCGTCTGCAGCCTGCGCAGCCTCTCCTTGAGCACGCCGACGCCCAGCAGCACGTTCACCAGCGGGTTGATGAAGTAACCGAGGCTGCACTGAAGAACCTGGCCGTTCGCCACGGCCCAGATGAAGACGTACCAATTGAAGAAGATGAGCAGGGCGGTCACCACAAGAATCCTCAGGACGCGTGGTGTTCGCAGGGCGGTGCCGAGTTCGCCGAGTCTGCCTCGCAGAGCCAGCCAAAGAATGAGCAGCACCGCGCTCCAGACAATCCGGTGGGCCATCACTTCCAGGGCCGCGGCTGAAGCCACGGCCTTGAAATACAAGGCGATGAAGCCCCACCAGAGATAGGCGCCGAGGCCGTAGAACACGCCCAAGCGACGTTCCTGGTGGCTGATGTCCGGTGGAATTGCGGCCATGTTCCTTCTCGGGCGGGGGAGGGCGAATCAGAAGGGATCGCTGGGGAGCCGGCGCATCCTAGCACGTGAGTGCGAGAGAGGTCGCCGACAAACCAAATTTCCTACCGTGAAGCTATGCCGGACGTTATGTTTCCAACAGCCCTCCGCGCAGGGTGATTTCGTCCTGCCTGCGCGGTCTAGCACGATCCGGGAGACCATCGATGAATGACAGGATCCGATCCGTTCTGTTCTCAATCCTCGTCTATGCCGCATTCTTCGCCTCAGGCGCCGCCAGCCTCATCGCCGAGGTGTCGTGGAACCGCATGCTGATCGTCGTGGTCGGCAACTCGCTGAGTGCGGCGGCCATGATCATCGTGGTGTTCATGGGTGGTCTCGGCCTCGGCAGCTTCGTCGGCGGACGCGTGTTCGGCAGGGGGAAGCGCAGCCTGGTGCCCTACCTCGTGCTCGAACTTTTCGTCGGCATCTACGTGCTGCTTTCACCTCGGCTATTCGACGCTCTCGCCGGGCTGTTCACTTCGTTGGCCGACAGCATGGACGACCGAGGGGGGCTGACCCTGATCCGGATCGTCGTGAGCACGGCGGCACTGCTGCTGCCAGCTTTTGTCATGGGGGCGACGTTCCCGGCCATGATCAACGGCGCGGCTCCGGTTTCGGCCGACGGCCGCAGTGCCCGGACGGGTTACCTGTACAGCATCAACACAGTGGGTGCGGCTCTCGGCACCTTCGCCGCGGGATATCATATGCTGCTGGAATTCGGAGTGCAGATCACTCTGAACGTCGCCTTCTGTCTCTATGCCGCCGCCGCCGTCATGGCGTTGCTGGCACAGATTCTGATGAACCGCGGCAAGGCAACCCAGAGCGGCGACGTGGCCCTCGAACGCATCGAATCCTCAGATGCCTGCAGTGTCGAAGGGAAAGACGACCGACCCTGGAAATTCCTCGGCCTGGCCACGTTCGCCGTGGGGTTCGTCTCGCTGGCCTACGAGGTCATGCTGACCCGGTTGAGCATTCTGTACTTGGGCAACAGCGTGTCTGTGTTTCCGTTGGTCCTGACGGGCTTCCTCATGGGCACCGGCATCAGCGGCGTGGTGGGTACCTGGCTTTACGGGAGACTCCGTCGCCGCGGCGGCGGCGACCGTCTGTTCGGGGTGCTCGCCCTGGCCGCCGGAGCTGTGTTGATGCTCATTCCCTTCCTGCTTCTTTCAGACCGCTTCATGAGTCCCAGCGAGATGGCGCGCTTCACCGATGTCAGCATGCGCAATCCCCTGCCGATCCTCGCGATGATCGTCGCGCCGACGATCCTGATGGGGGCGCTGCTGCCCCTCGCCATCCGCATGCTCCAGGCGCGCGCCCGCGGCGACGCCACACGTCGTGCGGCAACGCTCTACTCCCTGAATACCGCCGGCGGACTGCTGGGTGCGGGGCTCGTGAATCACTATCTCGTGCCCCTGATCGGCGTACAGGGAGCACTGGTCTTCTTGACGATCATCTTCGTGGTCGTCGGCCTGATCAATCTGCTCGATCCCCGGGGCCGACCCGGGCGACGCGCCGTGGTCGTCCTCGGGTCCACCGTGATCGGCATTCTGCTGTTCACCCTGCCGCCGCAGCTGATGGAACTCTATGCGGGCAAGCTGAAGGTCCAGACCGAGGCTCACGCGGCCGAGGTGCTCCTGCTCCAGGAGGGCCAGGCGGCGATGGTCGCGGTCATCGACCAGTATGACGACAGGAAGGGCTCCTACAGGGACATGTATCTCAACGGCGTCGAGGAGGCCTCGACGCGTTTCTGGCACGTGCAGCTCTTCAAGCTGCTGGGCATCCTGCCGGTCATGAGCCATCAGTCCGACGGCCCGAAGGACGCCCTGGTGATCGCCTTCGGCGCGGGCATGACCGCCGGCTCGGTGCTCGCCTCCGACGAAGTCGCTTCCCTCGACGTGGTCGATCTGAACCCGGACATCGAGGGCATCAACGATCTGTTCAAGGACGTCAACGGCGACGTCTACCACCAGGACCGCTTCCATTTCCACAACGACGACGGCCGCAACTACCTGGTGACCAGCGGCAAGCAGTACGACCTGATCATCGGTGATTCGACCCATCCCCGTGCCTACGATTCGTGGATCCTCTACACCGAGGAATTCTACGAAGCAGTCAAGCAGCGTCTGAAACCCGACGGCGTGTTCGCCCAGTGGGTGCCCGTGCTCGGCTCCATGCGCGGCGAGCTGATCAACATCCATCTCAACACGTTCCGCAGCGTCTTCCCGAACGCCACGCTCTGGTACATCTACGGCTGCGACCAGGCCTTTATCATGGCGACGCCTGAGCCCTACCGCCTGGACGCCGGACGTCTGCAGCAGAAGATGGACGGCTTGGCCGACTGGTTCCGGGCCGAGGAGTACCAGATGGACACGGTGGCGAGGATCGCCGGGTTCTTTTGGCAGGACCCCGTGGCGATGGGGGCGATGATCGGCGACGAGACCCGCATCAATACCGACGACCGGCATTTCTTCGACAAGCAGTCGGCGGTCTGGCCCCTGCCGCCCCAGCGCCAGCTGCCCATGTACCAGGGATCGGCCCTGCCCGTGATCGACGGCGCCGATGAAGCTCTCGTGGCCGCGGTACGCCGCGAACAGGAGGTGGCCGGCCTCTTGGCGCGGTACGGGTTCTATCAGACCGATGCCGATCTCGACCGGGCCTACTGCCTCATGCCCGGCAACGGCAACGCCAGGTACTACATGTCCCTGCGCGAGGCCGGCATCCTGCCCGACCCGTCGACGATCTGCGAGAGCGACGAGATCCGCAGCTACCGCGCCCTGGTGTCCTCGCATCCCGACAACGCGGAAGCCCTCAACGGGCTGGCCGGCCGCCTGGCCGACGCCGGTCGTTTGGACGAGGCCCTGCCATTGGCCGCGCGCGCCACGGTCCTCGCACCCGCCGACGGCGCGATCCTCGACACCCACGGTTGGATCCTCCACCGGCTGGTGCGCGACCTCGAGGCGCTGGTGATCATGAACCGGGCGGCGGCGGCGCTGCCCGACCATCCCATCGTGAACTACCATCTCGGGGTGGTGCTGCATATGACCGGCGACGACGGTGAAGCGCGTTTGAGGCTGGAGAAGGCACTCTCAACACCTGGCGGCTTCCCCTATGCGGTTGAAGCACGGGCATTGCTTGAGCAGATGAACTGAGCCGATCGCGCACGGAACTGACGACGGCCGGGCCCACAACAGACCCGGCCGTCATGTCGTCACCCGATTATTATTAATCGTCGAGGATCAGGCATCAATGATCATAGAAAAAGCGGCCCCGAAAGGCCGCTCGAAGCATTTGGCATCCCCTACGGGAATCGAACCCGTATTGCCGGCTTGAAAAGCCGGTGTCCTAACCGTTAGACGAAGGGGACGCCATAGGGGCCAGAATCTAATCCCGCGGCCATGTTCTGTCAAACATGGGATCGTGTTGCCTCTCTGAACATCCAGGCCGTCGTCTTGATGCCGTTGAAGTAGTTCTCGAGATGGAACTTCTCGTTGGGCGAATGGATGTTGTCGTTGGGCAGGCCGTAGCCCAGCAGCAGCACCGGCTGCTTCAGGCTCGACTGGAACGTGCCGACGATGGGGATCGAACCGCCCTCGCGGATGAACACCGGCCGTTTGCCGAAGCCCTTCTCCATGGCCCTCATGCCTGCTTCCATCATTTCCGAGTCCCGGGGCACCATCACGGGGTTGGCGCCGTGGTGATCGATGACCGTGACTTCGACGCCCTCGGGGGCGATATCCTTCACATAGGCTTCGAACAGCTTGGCGATCGTCTTGGGATCCTGATTCGGAACCAGCCGCATGCTCACCTTGGCGCCGGCCAGCGACGGTATGATTGTCTTAGCGCCCTCACCGCTGTAGCCGCTCCAAAGGCCGTTGACGTCGCAAGTAGGACGGGCCCACATACGCTCCAAAGTCGTGTAGCCCTTCTCGCCGAAGGGGCCCGAAGCGCCGGTGTCCTTGCACAGGACCTCGTCGCGATAGTTCAGCGATGCGAAGGCCTCTTTTTCAGTATCGTCCACCGGCAGCACGTCGTCGTAGAAGCCGGGGATCAGCACGACGCCGTGTTCGTCCTTCAGCTTGGCAACGATCTCGCAGATGGCGTTGCCGGGGTTCTGGACCGTCCCCCCGAAGCTGCCGGAGTGCAGATCGGCGCCGGGGCCCCTGAGATTGATCTCCATGTAGGCGAGCCCTTTGAGGCTGTAGCAGATCGCCGGTGTGTCTTCGTCGTAAAGGCTGGTGTCGCTGATCACGACGGCATCGCAGGCCAGTTTGTCGGGGTGGGCTTCCACGTATTTATAGATGGCCGGCCCTCCGCATTCCTCTTCGCCTTCGATGATGAACTTGACGTTCACCGGGAGTTCGGTGCCGGTCTTCAGGTAGGCCTCGAGGGCTTTGACGTGGGTGTAGAGTTGCCCCTTGTCGTCGCTGCCGCCGCGGGCGTAGATGATGCCGTCCTTGATTACGGGTTCGAAAGGCGGAGAGTCCCACAGGTCGAGAGGATCGACAGGCTGCACGTCGTAGTGGCCGTAGAAGAGCAGGGTGCGGCGGTCGTCGCGTTGTTCGGTTTCCGCGTACACGAGGGGGTGGCCCTCGGTCTCGATGACTTCGACGTGCAAGCCGAGTTCGCGCAGTTCGTCGGCGACGAAGACCGCGGCGCGTTTCGTGTCTTCGTTGTGTTCGCTCACCGAACTGATGCTCGGAATGCGGAGCCAGTCACATAGCTGCTCTACGTGGCGGTCGCGGTTTTTGTCCAGGTAGTTCAGGATCGGATCCATCGACATCAGGGGCCTCCTCGGCGATTCTCGCCGACACCCCGTCGACGACCCGGGAAAGTTACGCTTGACGGATCCGGGTGTCGAGGCGATTGTGTCCCGGCGTTACGGGATTCCGGGCCAGGACAATGGCGGAGAACGTTCGTGGATCTCTCGATTGACAGATCGGGGCATTCGCGGGCATGATCCTTCGGCGTCCGGTTGGAAAGGATTCCCTTCCCGTCACCCCTTTTTCCCGCAGGAGGATCAGCGACCATGATCATCAGCAAGACAAAGACCAAGGAAGCGGTCAAGAACTGCAACGTCTCCGGCGAATTCTACGACGCCTTGGACAAGAAGGTTTACGAGCTCATCGCCGCCGCCGAGAAGCGTGCGATGGAGAACGGTCGCAAGACCGTCCGTCCCTGCGATCTGTAAGTCTAACGAGACGAATGTTGTCGTTATTTCGGCCGCATCTCGACAATCATGCGGAGATTCCTGATGGAACCTCCGCATTTTTAATGTATGAGGCTTTGTGACGTACAAATAATAGTGAATAGCTTATGACTGACATTGCAGGGCACTGTTGGCAGTGTTAGCCTTCAAGGGAGTTGGCAACCCTGAGATTGAGTCTCGGGGTGCGGATATATCGACCATCATCCATTCGCGCCCGAGAATGGACCCCGCTCTGATGGTTGCTCGCGGGCCGGAACAAACATCTACGGTCCACATCAAGTGCCGGCGCCGGAACCGTCGGTCTCCACGGGGGGAAACATGAAGAAGTTCAACTTACTCGTTTGCTTCGCACTGCTGTGCTCGGCCACCGGCCTCGCACAGGCTCAGAGCTTCGAAGTCCTCAACATCATCGGCTATATGTACGAGTCGGACAACACTCCGGGAACACCGGGCTTTCCGCCCAGCGATGCCGGCGACGTTCTGGCGGGTATCGGTTTCGTCGACAACATCAGCCATCCGTTGACCTGGAGCACCGCCGACTATGAGTACACCTGGGTCATCGACGGCCTCGTTTCGATGGGGCAGATCGATCTGGGAGGCGGCGTGATCCGCGTCTACTACACCGGCGGCACCATCGACATCATCGCCGATCGGTATCTCGACCCCGGCTACACGATGCCTTTCTACGGCGTCGATCCTCCGGACGCCGGCGCCATCGGCAGTTTCAGCAACGGCGACGCCTATCTGTCGGGCGTGTTCACCCAGTTCGTGTTGACCTACAACACCACGAACTTCTCCGGCAACTACCAGGGCGCGGTCACCTTCACCCTGGGCACCAACTACGGTGAACTGGGCGACATGCTGGCCAACCCCGACGGCATGGCCATCGCGGGCCTCGTCGGCGTGGGCGCCGACAGCACGATTCCCGAAGGCTATGACTGCGAAGCCGACGGCTCGATCTACTACGACCCGACGATCCCGAACGAAGACACCACGTTCAGCAACCTTAAGAACCTGTACCGCTAGGAACGGAAGGAGGGCATGATGATGAAGCAGATCAACACTCGCACCATGATCCGCACCGCGCTTGCCGCAATGGTGCTCGTCGCGGCCGTTCCCGTCCTGGGACAGGTCGAATTCACCTTCGAGGGCTTTTCCAAAAGCACTCTCGGCCAGGATACCGTCGGATCCAGCTACACGGTGCTCGGCATCGCGAACCCCCCGGTGAGCGCTCCGACCCCGCTGCCCATGGATTTCGCCAGTAACCAGTACACGATCCGAGTGGTCAACATGGCCCTCACGGCCTTCACGTTCACCCCCGGGCTGAGCATGAAGGAATATGTGTTCAACGGCGCCGTGATCGAGATCTACGAAGATGCGATCGCCGGCGGCACCGCGGCCAACTATGCCAACGAGGCGACGTTCACCGACGGCGTGATGCTCCTGCAGGCCGCTGTCGATCCGAACTGGGACATGCTTCTGGACAACCCCATCGGCTTCGGCTTCTCGGGCGCCGGCATCGGCACCTGCGTGCTGAACGGAGGGTCCGAGCTGGCCTACCTTCTGGGCCTCGAATTTCCCATGGGAGGCTGGACCTTCGCCGGTACGGGCATCGCCGAACCCAGTTTCTTTGTCTCGGTGCCGGCCGGTTTCGACCTGGTCTTCGGCATCAAGATCATCTTCCCCTTCGACCCCACCGGCAACGACGATGCAAGCTGGGGCGATTTGAAGACCATGTTCCGCTAGTTCCGTTCCGACTCCCCGTGGACGGGCCCCGCTTCGGCGGGGCCCGTTCTTGTTGGGTGACACCTGTTTCCAGCCCCGTCCTGTTTCGATGTCATGCCTGCACCTGTTCTGCAGGCTGACGACCCGCTATGCCCGATCCTCGCTGGTGGGCGTTCGGCATGGTTCGAGCATGTCTGCGCCGAGGAGGTGCGCATGGTTGTCATGGTATTCGGGGGAGCCGTCGACGGGATCAACGGCTACGAGGTCAGGGTCGAAGTCGATGCAGGGCGGGGGCTGCCCACGTTCCAGATCGTCGGTCTGCCCAACACCGCGGTCCGCGAGAGCCGTGAACGGGTCATGAGCGCGGTGAGGAACTGCGGACTCGGGTGGCCGAAGGGTCGGGTGACCGTCAACCTGGC
The DNA here is from genome assembly GCA_937910695.1 of uncultured bacterium. Lineage (GTDB taxonomy): Bacteria > Krumholzibacteriota > Krumholzibacteriia > LZORAL124-64-63 > LZORAL124-64-63 > CALEMW01. Next base: position 65,230 of record CALEMW010000233.1, on the reverse strand, counting down.
GCCGGCAGAGGTTCGCAAAGAGGGAGCATCCTTGGACCTGGCGGTGGCCGTCGGCGTGCTGGGGCAGGGGGGCTGCTCCGGTGCTTTGGCGGACTTTCGCGACGTCGTCTTTCTGGGCGAGTTGTCCTTGGCCGGTGGTGTGGAGCCCGTGCGGGGCCTCCTCGCCATTGTGATGGCTCTCTCAGCGGGGGGGCGACGACGCTTCGTCGTCCCTCGTCGACAGCTCGTCGAAGCCTGTCTCGTCGAGGGTATCGAGGTGCTTGGCGCAGAAACTCTCCGGGAAGTCGGGTCCTGGTTGGACGGCGAGTCGATTCCCAATTGGTCGGCCGGAGGTCGCCCCCTTCCCGGTCTTCCTCCAGAGCGTGGTTCCGGCGATGCGTTCCTGGGGCTTGTCGACTCCCATACCCGCCATCTGGCAATGACAGCGGCCGCCGGACGTCACAACATGCTGCTGGTCGGTACTCCCGGCAGTGGTAAAACTCGCCTCTGTCGAGCCGTGGGTGTTCTGCAACCCGAAATGACCACCCGTGACGCCATCGATGTGCTGAGGATCTCCGGCACTCTCGGGTTCCACGCCGATCTCAACTGTGGCCTGAGCCGCCCGCCAAGGCCCTTCCGGGCTCCTCACCACAGTGTCACCCGAGCTGGGCTCGTTGGCGGGGGCGCCGGTATGCAGCCGGGTGAGGCGACGCTGGCCCATCACGGCGTCCTGTTCCTCGACGAGTTGACGGAATTCGCCTACGGCGTCCTCGATGCCCTGCGTGAGCCGCTCGAGGAGCGCCGGATCAGTGTGGTTCGAGGGGGAGGGAGCCGGGAATGGCCGGCGGATTTTCAGCTCCTCGCCGCCATGAACCCCTGCCGCTGTGGTTGGCTCGGAAGCCGCCGGCGCCACTGCAGTTGTTCCGCTGCGACCGTTGCCCGTCATCGGGATAGGTTGTCGGGGCCTTTTCTCGATCGCATCGATCTGTTCTGTGAACTCGACGAAACCCTGCCGGACAACCGAGGGCCCTTCGATCCCGGTGGCCAGTGGAACCCGGTCGAGGCCCGTGACCGGGTCGTCATGGCACGCAGAATCCTCGACGCGGATCCAGTCCGCGGTGCCGGGGAGCTCTTGTTCGCCCGACGCCATCTCGACGAGGGGGCAAGAGAGATCCTGGATCGGGCGCGGACGGGAATGGCACTTTCGATCCGCAGCTTGATCCGTTGTGCGGGGGTGGCGAGGACAGTTGCGGCCCTTGAAGGCCGCACGACGGCACTCCGTTGCGATGCCGTCCGCGCTCTCGGCTGGCGTCGCGAGGCGGCTTTGACGCAGAGCGGGGCGGCCCTTTGAGGACCGCCCCGCTCGCTGCTCGTTCGGCTCGGGATCAGAAGGTGGCCGTAAAGCCCAAGGCCCAGCTGATCGTGTTGACCGATTGCTCTGTGAACTCGGTCACAGGCTTTTCGCCTTCGCCGATGACATACTCGTAGACGGGAATCTTGATGAGTCCGCCGTCCAGTTCCTTATAGGAGTCCGAAGGATTGAACTGGAAGGTCATCTTGTGGAACATCATCTCGAAGCGGATGCTGATCATGTCGTCGGCGACGTAGCGGATGCCCGCGCCTCCGGAGTATCGCCACATGCTGGCGGCGTCGTCCACGTAGTTCGAGTTGATGCTCATCCACACCTTCGACAGGCCGCCGATCAGGAACGGATGCCAGTTGCCCTTGCCGAAGTTGCCGTAGTTGTGGGGGTAGAGCAACATGTTCACGCCGGTGCCCAGCGTGATGTTCGACCGCTTCTCGTAGTCGAATTCACCGAGCTCCTCGACGGGCTCGAGCACACCGCCTTCGGTGCTGTTGGTGATCTGCTGGGGGTTGGTGATCGTCGACTGGTACTCGGAGACCGAGACGTCGAAGAAAGGCTCGATGGCGAGGTACGTCGATGCGTTGTAGCTGAGCCGCAGCTGAGGGTGGAACGCGGATTCTCCGCGGAGCTCGACATCGCCGAAGTAGGTGAACTCATCGGTGTACTTGTAGATGAGTAGATCGTGAGCGATCAGGGGCATGTCGAGTCCCCAGAAGCCGAGCGTGACCGACGTTTCCAGGTTCTTCACCGGGATGACGGGCTCGTACTCGGGCGCGTCGTCGACGTCCTCGATCCTCTCGGAGGCCCCTCCGCCTGGCTTGAGGTTGAAGTTCTGCTCGTCGACCTGAGCGTCGGGCCGGACTTCGGCGCCGCCTTCGGTCTGGGACAAGGCGGTGCCTGCGATCATGATGATCACGCAGATGAAGGCGACGGTGAAACTACGGGGCATAGGGTCCGCTCCTGTCAGGCTGTCCTCACATGGGGCCAATCGCTTTAAAAGTCTGGTCTTGGCCCGCCGGTGTCAACCGCAAAACCCGCGACCTGTACGATGACGCGGCAGATGACGTACTTCTTCGACCAATTCTTCTCCGAATTTATCGACGACGGCGGCCTTCATCCGGCCCGCCAGGGTCAAAACGTCCAGGCAGGTGGCCCGGCCGAGGTTGACGATGATGTTGGCATGCTTGTGATAAACGGCTGCATCGCCCTCCCGCCAACCGCGGACGCCGAGCTCGTCGAGCAGGGCTCCTGCGGCCCGTCGGCGTTCGCCGGGGGACGACGGCGCGAGATTCTGAAAGTAGCTGCCGGCACAGGGTTCGTCCACCGGATGCTTGCGCAGCCGATCGGTCAGATGCTCATGGCGCTCGGCGACTGCGGCCGTGACATTTCCGGCCTCGGCGTGGATCAAGACGTCGAGCAGAAGAGTGTCGCTGCCCTTGAGATCGGAGCTGCGGTAGCGGAAACCGAGGTCCTCGGGGCCGACACGTTCGACCGATCCGTCGGGCCGCAAGAGGGTGGCTTCGAGGACGAACTCGCCGATTTCGTGACCGTAACAGCCGGCGTTGCCCACCACGGCGCCGCCCAGGCTGCCGGGGATGCCTGAGGCGAATTCAAGCCCGGGTCGGCCTGCGGCCAGGCTGAGGGCGATCAGTTCGTCGAAGGGGAGTCCGGCTCCGGCGCGGACCGTACCGGGCCCGAATACGACATCTGTCATTTCCATGCGCAGGATCAGGCCGCAGAAACCGTTGTCGTCCACCAGAAGGTTGCTGCCGCCGCCGAGGCCCAGGACGTCGATCTCGCGCTCTCCTGCGAATTCCAGGAACCTGCGGGCGTCGTCCGACGTTCGCACGTGGGCCAACCCCGCAGCGGGTCCACCGATGTGGAACGTCGTGACCTCGGAAAGGACCGTATCGATCTCCAGGAGACCCTCGCCGACGGTGCCGGCCAGATCGCGGACGGCGGCCGCCGTCCGCTCTTCAGCGGCGTCGTGGTTGTCAGGGGCGTCCTGTCGATGCATCATGTACTACTCCGAGGGTGACTCCGGACCTTGCGAAACGTTCGCACAGAATCCGGTCGGCGTCCTCCATCGTCAAGGAGAACCGTGTCCAGTCGTCGTCCCATCATCCTGGCCCTGCTGGCCTCCCTGCTGCTCCACCTGGGGTTCGGGGCGGCGACATGGGGCGTGGATCTGTTCGGCGTCGAGAAAGCACGAACTCCGAAGGTGCGCCCCGACGATGTCATCGAGATCGTCTTCGAGCCGGATGTCGCAGACGAACAGGATCCCGGAAGACCCACTGAGTTTACCAGCATCCCCGAGCGCCAGGCTGTTGAGGCGCCGCCTGCGCGGGCGGATTTCCTGGCCATGCACAACAGCCTCGCCGCCGACGAGCTTGAAGGTGGTACGGAAAACAGTGCGCCGGGGGCGGAGCGCACCTCGGAAATCGAACAGGTGGCGATCCAGGCGAACTCCGCGGCGACCGAGGGAGGGATCGCCCTGATCCGTTCACCGGAATTCCGGACCGGTGAAGGGGAAACGCCCGAAGACGGCGATCATGACCTCGCCCGAGCGCAACAGAGCAACGAGGCTCCTGAAGAGCAGACAGGTGAATCGACCGTTGGGAATGACGAGGCGAAGCCGGACGAAGTGTCCGATCACGATGAGTCTGCGACGGCTGCGACGTCGCCGGACAATTTTGACCTCTTTCCCTCGAACCGCCCTTCGATCCTCGCCGAGGGAACGAGCCGGAGCGGCGATCCGGGCTTCGACTACGACCAGCTCGCAGTCAGCAGCAGTGCCGGCAACATGATTCAATTCGGCGAATTCCGCCTCAACACCCTGTCGTGGGACTTCGCCCCCTGGCTCGAGCGTTTCAAGCAGGACTTCCTGCCTCATTGGATTCCACCCTATGCCTACCGCTTGGGCGTGATCGACGGCAAGACCGTCATGCGGCTCGTGGTGGAGCAAGACGGCACCATCGGGAGCCTGGATGTCCTGGACGAGCAGGGGCATCCGTCTTTGCACCAAGCCAGCATTGCCGCCCTGCATGGTGCGGCGCCCTTTGCACCTCTGCCTCCCGATTTTCCTGAAGAGGACCTGGTCCTCGAACTTGGGCTCCTGTATCCGACGCTCGAGGAGATGCAGCGCCCAGCGCGTCCACAAGAGCAGACTCCGGGGCGACGCCGTCGGCCACAGAGTCCCCAGCAATGACCCGAACTCACGACGACGAAGGGATGAACCCGCATGTGGGAACTGATCCGATCCGGTAACGTGATGATGATTCCCCTGGGAGTATGCTCCTTGGTAGGGCTCGCGATCTTTCTCGAGCGGCTGTTCGCGTTGCGGCGCGGGCAGATCGTCTACCCCGAAGTGGCCCAGGCGGTCGAAACCCTCGGCGCCGGGCGCGACTTCGGCGTCGCCTACGCCATCCTCGACCGACGGCCCGGACCGTTCGCCAACGTCGTGCGCGCAGGGCTGGACCACGCCGACGCCGACTGGGAGATCGTGCGCGACGTGCTGCAGGAATCCGGCCGCCAGGAGGCGGTGCGCCTGTCACGCAACCTGAACATCCTCGAGACGGTGGCCGCCGTCGCGCCGCTGCTGGGACTGCTCGGCACGGTGACGGGCATGATCCGGGTGTTCCGCGTCGTCAGCACCGCCGGCCTGGGACAGCCCGAGGTCCTTTCGGGGGGGATTTCCGAGGCCATGATCACCACAGCTGCGGGACTGATCATCGGTATTCCGGCCCTTGTCGCGTACCATTGGTTGCAAGGACGCGCCGACGGCATCATCTTCGAGCTTGAGCAGTATGCTTCCAAGCTCCTCGATTCTTTGCGTCGCCGCCGCGCCGAGGCGGCCGGGGAGGAGGCGTAATGCGGTTTGCACCGCCGCGGCAAGGACGTCGGGTGATCATCAACGTCACGTCGCTGATCGATGTGATGTTCCTGCTGTTGATCTTCGTGCTGGTCTCATCGACCTTCAAGCAACAGCCCGCCATCAATCTCGACCTGCCGTCGTCGAGTACGGTCCAAGCTATGGAAGAAGGACCGGCGACCCTCTACCTGACCGCTGCGGGCGCCGTCTATCTCGAGGGCCGTCTGCTGTCCGACGAGGAAATCCTGCCGACTTTACGGCAGCTGTTGGCTAGCAAGGGTGACGACCGCATCGTATTGAGGGCCGATCAGGACAGCCGTCACGGCCGTGTTGTCCATCTGATGGATCTGATCAAGGAAAGCGGATTCCACCGGGTGAGCCTGGCCGCACGCAAGGACGCCCCCGCCACCGACAACGTTGCCGACGACGGCCCCGGCGCGCCTTGACGCACCGCTGCCCGCCGCCTAAGATCCGCCCGCTCGCATGTGGGCCTATCGCGATCGAGGAGAAGGAATGCTGAACAGAGTCCTGGAAATCAACGGCCGGGGAGTCCGGTGCGCGGTGCTGACGGCCGCCGCCCTGGCCCTTGGCCTCGGCATCTTCGCCGGCTGTACGAGCGATCAGAGCAATCCGGTCGGAACGGTGATTCCACCCGAGCTCGACCTGATCGATCCCACCTTGGTCACGATGAAGTTCCTGGAGAACCAAGGCACCGTGACCATCGTGGACGATGATCACCCGTTCGACCTGAGCGAAGTGCTTTATCTGGGTTTCAAGGGGGACGAAGCCTCTTCCATTCTGCTGAGCTACGATTTCTCAGGGTTGCAGGACAGTGTCGGGGCCGACGTGACGATCAGTCCTTCGACGATCACCAGTGTCACGATGTACCTTTACCGAACGCTCGGCTACGCCGACGTCGGCCAGGATGATGACGACTCGGATGCGACGAAGGAGATTTTCCCTGGCTGGAAGAACTTCGAGATCTGGTCCTTGGCCGACACCCTCGCGACATCGGCGTATCCAGGAATCGAGCCGGCCACCGCCGACTTCATCACCTCGGAAGACGACGGCGGCGAGGTCATCTCCATCAACATCCCCGAAGGCGATTTCATCGACTGGTGGGAGACGGGCCGCGCCGACCTGATGATCAGAGCCGGCGCCTCGTCCGAGGAGGGCCTCATCGGCTATGCCTCGCGCGACCTCCAGCTCAACAGCCAGCATCCCCGGGCTCTGGCCGGCACGACGGTGGGCGTAACCGTCTCGGTCACGATCACCGACAGCGACGACATCGAACACGTCATCGTGTTCCCCGCCACGAAGGACGTTTCGACCTTCCATCAGCTCGACGAGCCAGGAGACACCTTTACCGACGGTTTCATGCTCCGCACCCATTTCCGCCGCTATCCTTGGCTGCGCTTCAACCTGGACGCATTGCCGGACAACATCCTGATCAACCGGGCCATCCTGCGCTGCGCCATGGACACGCTGGCGGGGTACGGGCCGCTCGAGGCAGCGGTGGTCAGTGAAATCGCCCTCGCTGCGGTCAGCGGCGTCGACACCCTCCAGCTTGCCGATCTCGAGGACGCCGTGTCGGTGATCTCCGGCCAGACCAACCTCGATCCGACCTACATCGCGGCGGAGCAGCGCCCCTGGGTGGGCTTCAACGTGACTTCTGCGATTCAGCGCCATGTGAATGGTGTGACCGAAGATGAGACGTGCCTGATCCTCACGGCGGGCGAGGATGTGTTTTCCAACTACGACGTCGTGCTGTGGGACCCGGAATTCTATCTGACGCGTTTCCAATTCCTGGGCACGGGCGATCCGGACTTCGCCCCCTATCTCGAGGTCACCTACACCATCTTCTCGGGAGGCCAGTGATGCTCCGCCGCCGCTCCGTAGCGGCCGTCGTGTTGACGGTCCTGATCGCCGCCGTCACAGCTTCGGCACAGAATCCCTTTGCCCTGACGAACATCGGCGTCGACCTGCGTTCCAGCGACGCCCGTGTCGACGGGCGCGGGGGCTGGGGCCTGGCCGAACGCGACACCCTGACACCATCCTTCCACAATCTGGCTTCGCTGCCCGGACTGACCCGGCTGGCGGTGGTCATGAGCGGTTACGGCGAACGTGCCGTCGCTGAAGATGCAAGCGGAAGCCGCATGACGAGCAACGTGCGAACGCCGAGTCTGCGGACCGCACTGCCTTTCCTCGGCGGACGCGGTGTGGCCACAGTCGGCTTCCGGGCACTGCGCGGCACCCAGTATTCCTGGGTGGAGGATTTTTCCATCACCCTGCCCATTCCAGACGGTGGCGGGGCGACCGAGGACATCGACGGACTGCGCACTTTTCAGCGGGAGGGGACCCAGTTCGAGGTCCCCCTGGGAGTTGCCTGGCGCTTTGACGATCGTCTCGCCGTGGGCGCCAGCCTGAATCTGGTCAACGGACTGCTGAGGGAGCGCTTGTCCGAAGGGTTCTACGACAACACGGACGATGGACTGCTGCCGCTGCGTACGAATTCCGAAGTGATCGAGGATCAGTTGAACTCGGTTTCCTCCACGGTCTCGGCCTTGGTGTCCCTGAGCGAGAGTCTGCACATCGGTGCGACCTACACGACGGCTCACAATTGGGACGTGACCCGTACCCGGGACATGAACGGCATTCCCGGCGACGTTACGATCGACTACCAGGTCCGCATACCCGCCCATTGGGGTGTGGGGGCCGCTGTCGGCGTGACCGAACGTTGGCGGTTCGGCTTCGATTACGAGTCCCAGGCGTTCAGCGGGTTTACCGGTCGTCCTGATTGGGAGGGCATCATGACCGATTCCTGGTGCTTGAGCGCAGGCGTCGAACGTCTCGAAGCGTTCCAACGCCGCGGTGGCCGTGACAATCTGCCGTTGCGCGCCGGCGCCTCCCTGCGGCGTCTGCCCTACACCATCAACGGCCAGACCATCGACGAGCGCCGGATCAGTGTGGGCACGGGCGTGCCATTGCGCAATCAGGGCGGACACTTGGATGTGGCGATGTCCTACATCATGACCGGCAGCCTCGACGACCATGGTGTCCAGGATCGGGCCTGGCGGTTGACCCTGTCTCTGGCGGGCCTCGAAAAATGGTGGTAGAATACCCCGTCGACAACCAGTTCTACAGGAGAGCGAGAACATGAACGACTCGATTCGCACCCGCATCGTCCTGACGGCCCTGCTTCTGGTCGCCGCCGCCTGCGTCATAGTCGGCTGCAACGACGGCGAACAGATGAGTCCCGTCGAAAAAGCCCTCGCGGAGTACCGCGCCATGCCCGTCGAGGAACGGGAGCCGGCCCTGCGTGAACTCGCGGCGTCCGGCCCCGACAATGAGGCCTTCGGCTGGTACGGACTGGGCAACATGTATTACGAGCGTTCCCAGAACGAAAACGTGCCTCCCGGACCAGAGACCCGCACGGGGGAGAGCGCCCTGCTCGATTCGGCTGTGACGTTCTTCGAAGCGGCCATCGCCGCCGACAGCACCATGGTCGAAGCCTGGGTGAACATGGGCCTGATTTGGGACGACATCTCGGACGGTCGCACTCCTCAGGCGCGTCAGGCCATCGATCTGGCCCGCGAGGCGTACACGACCGCCATCGAGCTTGCTCCCGAGGATGAAAAGGCGCGCTGCAATCTGGGCTCTCTTTTCTTCCGCCGGCATCTGTACCCCGAGGCCATCGAACAGTTCAAGGCCGTGCTCGACAGCAATCCCGAGAGCGCCCTGGCCCACTACAACCTGGCCATTCTCTTTGCCGAATCGCGCATGTACCGCGAGGCCCTGGTGGAATGGGAGGCCGCTGTCGATTCGGATCCCGACGGTGACATCGGTGAGCGCTCCCGCGACAACATCAAGGTCATCGAGGAATTGATGAACAGCGAGATCCCTGCCGAACTCACCCAGGGCGGGCACTGAATCGACGGAGGACCGTCATGGATTTCCCGCTGCCAGTCCCGGCGGAGCTGAGCGCCGCTGTCCCTAAGGGCAGCGGCGTGTTGCTGGGCGTAAGCGGGGGCGTGGACAGCAGTGTGGCCCTGGCGCTCCTGAAGCACATGGGCTGCCATGTGGTCGCAGTCACCTTCAAGAACTTCTGCACCAGCGACGGTTCCTTCGGCGGCGACGACGCCTCCTCGTGCTGTTCCCTCGAGGCGATCGATTCGGCCCGACGCCAGGCGGCCCGATTCGATGTGAAGCACTGGGTGGGCAACGTCGAAACGCCGTTCCGTTCCCATGTCATCGATCCCTTCATCGCAGAATATCGAGCGGGACGGACACCGAATCCCTGCGTGGGCTGCAATACCTGGGTGAGATTCCCGGAGTTGGCCCGCCGTGCCGATCAGCTCGGCCTTGACTACGTGGGCACGGGACATTACGCACGGGTGCTGCACGACGAGCCGGGGGTGCGTTTGCTGCGTGGACTCGATCGGACCAAGGACCAGAGTTATTTCCTCCACGGCGTGGCCCCGGAAATTCTGACCCGCAGCGTCTTTCCGTTGGGCTGGTGGACCAAGGACGAGGTGCGTCGCGCCGCCGCCGAGCTCGGCCTGGATTCGGCGCGGACCCCCGACAGTCAAGAGATCTGCTTCGTGCCCGACGACGACCGGTCATTTCTGTTCGAGGACCAACCCTCGGCGCCGGGGGACATCGTCGACCGCGGCGGTATGGTGCTCGGCCGGCATCGTGGTCTGGAACACTACACGGTGGGCCAGCGTCGGGGGCTTGGTGTGGCGGCCGAGGCGCCGCTCTACGTTCTGGAGCTGGATACGGCGTCCAACACCGTGATCATCGGACGCCGGCCTGAACTGAGGGTGGATACGGTGCGCTGCGACGATTGGCGCTGGACGGCGCCGGACATCGCCCCAGCGGAGCCGCCAACCGCTGCGGCCGACAGGTTGACGGCACAGTTGCGCCATGGGCACGGCGGTGTTCAGGTGGCGTCCTGGCGAGTGCAGGGGGAATTCCTGGATATCGATCTCGCCGTGGACGCAGAGGGTGTGGCGCCCGGACAGGCACTGGTTCTGTATCGGGACGATGAAGTCTTGGGTGGCGGCAGGATCGTCGCCGCGCATAAGCAGAATTCGGGGGAGGGATCATGAGCAAGGGACGAAGACTGCTGATCGTCTTGGTTGTCACGGTCGCCGTGCTGACCGTGGGCGGCCTTGTGCTGAAGGCCTTGTTCCCTGCGGAGAAGCTGGCCGCCTTGGCCGCCGACCGACTCCTGGCCGAGACGGGAGCCGAAGTGACATACGGGCCAGTGGGCCTGGACCTCTGGCCCCGTGCAGCGCTGACGATCGACGGCCTGACCGTAGCTCTCACGGGCGAGGATATGGCGGCCGCCCAGGATACGGATGTCGGCCCGTTGGTGTCTGTGCATGTCGGCGTGCTGCGCGCCACCGCCGGCCTGGCTTGGGGACCACTGTTCAAGAAGCGCATCGAGCTGGACCGCCTGGTTCTCGATCATCCCGAAGTGACCTTGGTCACGCGGGCGCCGGAACCTGAGTCCTCGACGGCCGCCGCAGTTGTCGGAACTGCGGAGGCGTCGCCGATGGCCGTCATCCTCGCGGGTGTGTCGGTGCGCGACGGCGCACTGACCTGGCGCGAGGAGGGCACCGGGCGCTCTGTGAACATCGCCGGTTGGCGTCAGGATGCCGTGCTCGACGACGTCGCCGTGCTGGGTAGACGCCTGACCGCCTTCGGACAGGGCTCGCCCCTGCTTGAGAGCGGCGATCCTTCACTGGTGGGACTCGAGGGTCGCATCGACGTCCTCGAATTGATCGGCTTCCAGCCCGAATTTACGACCTCGCTGTCCGACGTGGGGTTCGCGGCCACCGCGACGATCGGCGCAGCCGCCGACCTCGTCGAACTCACCGATGTGGCTGTGACCTGGGGCGGGACCCGTTTCGAGGGTCAAGGATCCGTGCGCGGCGAGGCCGGAGACTTCCGCCTGAACCTGCAGTGGCGCCTCGCCGACCTCGACGCCGACGCCGTGCAGAAAGCCGTACCGCAGCTGAACCCAGCCCTCGTGGAGCCTTGGACGACGTGGTTGAAGACGGCCCCGATCAACATCGAAGGCCTGGTCGCCTCGGGAACCTACACGGCGCTGCTGCCGCCGGCGTCCGACGCCACGCCGGCGGATCATCTGCAAGGCCTCGACGCCGTGATCACCCTCGACCAAGCGGAATTCACACCACCGGACATGACGACGCCCTGGCGCGTGCAGGCCGTGGCCGCCATCGAAGGCGGCGCGCTGACGGTTTCGCAGAGCCGTGTGGACATCGGTGCCGGACACCTCGACGGTACGATGACCATGGCTCCTCTCGGCGCCCCGGACGCCCTGGTCAGCCTGGATGCCGAGATGCACGACCTGCCCACGAAGATCGTCCTGGAGACCGTCGTGCCTTCGGCGGCTCCGTATCTCGAGGGCGGCCTCGACGGCAAGATCGTCGGCGGTTTCCGGCTGGGCGAGCCGGAGGCCCTGCGCTCGTCGCTGACCCTCGACGGCGAAGGGATCCTGCAGGAGGGCGTGGTCCACGCCAGCGCCTGGCTCGACGGCATCAGCCGCTATCTGGGGGATCGTCAGGATCTCAAGGAGGTCCGCTTCCACACCTTGAGCCACTTGATGAAGGTCCGCGAGGGGCGCTACATCATCGAGGATCTGAACCTCGTCGGGCACGACACCGACTGGACCGGCGACGGCTGGATCGGGCTCGACGGCGCTATCGACCTGGGGCTGAACATCAAGTTTCCGCGGGAATTCCGTCCGGAGCTCGGGGCGATGACCATGCTCGCCGAATCGCTCAGGGGAGAGGATGGCCGTTTGGCGCTGGATCTCGGGCTGACCGGCAGAGCCGCGAGACCGACCGTCGCACTGGATCTCAGTGCGGCACAGAATCGACTGCAGAACGCCGTCAGCGGCGGCGTCCAGGGCTGGCTTGACAAACTGAAGCGTAAGGATTAACGTGCATCGCCGCGGCAATTGGGAGCGTTACCCCCTCGGGTGGCCCTCGACGTCAGCGGCGTCGGAGGGCTAGCGTAATTGGTAACGCAGCGGTCTTGAAAACCGCCGGGAGCGATCCCTTGGGGGTTCGAGTCCCCCGCCCTCCGCCAGCGATTTCGGCGGAGAGGTGGCCGAGTGGCTGAAGGCGCACGCCTGCTAAGCGTGTTTGGGGCAACTCAACGAGGGTTCGAATCCCTCCCTCTCCGCCAGCAAGAAAACTGAATAGGTGCGCCCATAGCTCAATTGGATAGAGCGTCTGGCTACGGACCAGGAGGTTGGGGGTTCGAATCCTCCTGGGCGTACCATTTTGAAGAGGGCCGCGGCAATTGCCGTGGCCCTCTTTTTCGTTGGGGGACATGAAATTCGGACGGCCTCTTGACACAACACTTGAACATGGTGTTTCATGGAGTCATTGGATAGTGGCGCGGATCGTCGATTCCGGATTCGAGATTTCAAGCCAGATCGCTGCCCTGGGAGATTCCCATGCCTCAATATCGTCTTCGTATTCTGGCACTCATCGTTTTGGCTCTGCTTATCGGCTGCAGCGATGATTCCGTCGAGCCGCTTTCGTCGTGCTGTGACGGATTCCCGTTTGCAGATTCCGCTGATGTCCTGATGGAGAACTTCGCGCGAGCCTACGGGGAACTCGATGCCGTGGAATATCGGGACATGATCGATTCCCGGTATCGATTTTATGATGTGGAATCGGCGAACCACAACGCGGTGACCGAGATCCGCATCATCGAAGCGATGTTCTCCGGCAATCCGCCGACCAACCCGGCACCTGGCAGTACGGCCGCAGGAATCAGATCCGTAGAGGTGGTTCGTTGTTCTCTGCTGGAGCCTTGGGTGGAAGTCTCGGAATCCCATCCCGATTTTGGTGGCGTCGCAGGAGCCAGGCGCGGGTTTTTCGATACTCACATGAAGTTCCTGCATGATTCCGGCAACATCACGGTGAATACGCACCAGTTTTTCTATGCCGTACCTGTGACCGTCGTTGCGGACGGCGTTTCCAAAACGGAGTGGAAAATGCTCGGTCAGGAGGACGTGGAACTCAAGGCGGGCAACGAAGACATGAGCTGGAGTGGTCTCAAGTTCCTCTTCCGACCATGATGCAGAGCCGCCATCCAGGAAGCGGATATCATTCAAGTCGACGGAGCAAAGCATGAAATTGGTGCGTCCCTTCTCGTTGTTCTTCACTTTGGCGCTCATGTTCGTCCTGATCGGATGCAGCGACGATACGACCAAGCCCGCTCCGGTCATCGACACTCAGGCCGAAACCGTCGAGGAGCTGATGGCTTTCTTCGTTGCGTCGTACGCAGATATGGATGGAGCGAAGTACCGCGATCTCCTCGACTCACGTTTTCGCTTCTTTTATACCGATGGCGAAGATCACGATTACGACGCGGAACAGCGGATCATCGGGAATATATTTTCCGGCAACCCGCCGACGAATCCGCCTCCCTATTCATGGCATCAGGGGATCAGATCGATCGAATTCGACATGCTGAGAATACAGGGGGCCTGGGCGCCGGTCGATGTCGCCCATGCAGATTTCGGTTCGATCCCCGGTGCGATGAGAGGCTACTTCGAAATATTCGTGATCTTCCACCATGATGCGGGAACGATCACGATCAGCAGTGGCCAGCTTTTCTATGCTGTACCGGTCGAGCGCCTGGTCGGCGGTGCGACGATCACGGAGTGGAAGTTGCTCGGTCAGGAAGACGTTGCAGTCAAGGCGAGCGACGAAGACTTGAGCTGGAGTGAATTGAAGAGTCTGTTCCGGTAGCAAGACATCATGAGGGAGGAGACTGTCATACTTATCAAACTTGCAGGCTCCAGCGACCTCATTTGATCGCAGCAGAAAAGACGGGAATCAAGTCGTCCAGGTTATCGCGCATTCTTAACTCGGAGAAACCATGCAGATCCAAAGAATCCCCATCCTTCTTCTCGGTTTGATGATCCTCGTGTTGGGCACCGGTTGCAGCGACGACTCCGTTGCCCCGCCACCATCCGACACCGGACAGATTTTTGCGAGCACCGCCGAGAAGCTGATGCAGAATTTCTCTACGAGCTACACGAGGTTGGACGACGAATCCTATACGGCGTTGCTCGACACCCGATTCAAGTTCTACTACAACGATGGGACCGACCACGACTACGCGACCGAAGTGCGGATCACCGAAAACATGTTCTCGGGCAATCCGCCGACGAATCCCGATCCCGGTTCGACCAACTCCGGGATCAGGTCCGTCGATGTTGACAAGATTCTGCCCTTGGAATCATGGCAACCTGTTTCAGCTTCACATTCGGATTTCGGAGCCATTGCCGGTGCAAAGCGTGGATTCTATGATGTGGTGTTCATTTTTCACCATGATGCAGGTACGATCACAGTATCCTGCACCCAATTCTTCTACGCAGTGCCGGTCACCACGATGGTCGGCGGCGAAGCGAAGACGGAGTGGAAGCTGCTTGGGCAGGAAGACATCGGCAACAAGGTGATCCGAATCTCGAGTAACTAGCGGTACAGGGATATCGCACGCCCTAGACCCAGGCCGCCGCAACCGATGCGGCGGCCTCTTGCTATCCCCCCGCTACCCCCGTCCGCGTCAGCTCCGCATAGCTCACGCCCTTCAACCCCCCGATCTCCAGGGCCATCCGCTCGATCTCCGCGGGCGTGCCCCGCAGCACGATGGTCTCAAGGCAGTGGTCGTGGTCGAGGTGCACGTGCTGGGTGCAGAGGATGTGCACGTACTGCGAGTGCTGCACGGCGTGGAGCTTGTCGGTCAGACCGCGGCGGTGGTGGTCGTAGACGATGGTCAGCACGCCGTGGACGGCGGCCGCGGGGTCGTCCCAGGCGGCCTCGATCATGCGGGCGCGGATCAGGTCGCGCACGAGTTCGCTGCGCGAGGCGTAGCCGCGGTGGGTCATGGTTGCGTCGAGTTCGTCGAGCAGGTTGCGGGGCAGCGACACCGTGAAGCGGATGGTCTGGTCGGGGCTCATGGCTACTCCCAGTCGTGGACGTGATCGTGGCGGTGGACATGGCCGTCGTGGTCGTGACGGTGGCGGTGCACGAGGTTGGCGCGGCGCAGCAGATCCATGTCGGCGTCGGGGCGGGGGACGGGGCCGTCGTGCAGCAGGGTGTGGTCCTCGCCGAGCACGAGGCAGCGCGAGCCCAGCTCGGGGGCGAGGGACAGGCTGTGGGTGGCGACCACGGTGGTCGTTTCGAGGTCCTGGAGCAGGTCCACGAGCCAGCCCGTGCTGCGCGGGTCCAGCGAGGCGGTGGGCTCGTCGAGCAGCAGCAGGCGCGGCTCGAGCACGAGCAGCGAGGCCAGGGCCACCTTCTGCTGTTCGCCCCGGCTCAGCGCGTGGGGACTGCGGTCGCGCAGGGCGGCGAGGCCGGCCCTCTCGATCCAGGCTACGGCCCGCGCTTCCGGCTCGTCGAGGCCGAGCTGACGCGGCCCGAAGGCCACCTCCTCGGCCACGGTGGGGTGGAAGAGCATGGCGGCGGGGTCCTGGAACAGCAGGACGACTTCGCGGCGGAAACGCAGGCGCCACGGGCGGTCGGCCAGGGCGGCGCGGTCGACGGGGCGGTCGTCGTAGGTCACGACGCCGGCGTCGGGCGGGATCAGGCCGTCGATGATCTTCAGCAGCGTCGATTTGCCGCTGCCGTTGCAGCCCAACAGGACGAGGCGTTCGCCCTCCTGAGCGGTGAAGCCCACGCCGTGCAGGGCGGGTCGGCCGTCGTGGGCGTGGCTCAGGTGTTCAACCTTGATCAGCATCGTTGAAGAACCCCCGGGAGGTCATGGCCTGGGTGACGGTGGTCGCATCGTGGTCCGCTTTGAGCAGCAGGGCCGCGCCCACGGCGCCGCCGTAACGGACGGCGGTCTGCAGGCCGGGCCGGTCGACGCCGCGGCTGCGCAGGGCGAGGGCGAAGTCCCGCACGAGTCGCCGCAGGACGGCGATCTGGGCGAGGGCCAACACCACCACGAACTGCAGTGGGCGGGAGCAGCCGGCAGCCTGGACCAGGTCCACGCGGCGGGCGACGAGCAGGGTGAGCGAAGTCATCGTCAGCACGCGCAGGTTCGTACTCACGAGCCAGGGCAACGGATCGCCGCCGGACCGCAGGACGACTGCGGCATGGACAATCGACACGGCGCCGCTGAACAGGAGCACGGCGCAGGCGGCCCGCTTGAGCAGGACCGGCGCGTCGCGGCCCGAGAGGATCAGGACCGCGGCGAGGGCGAGGCCCAGGGTGCGCGGCGCGTGGATCGACGACAGGAGCCCCAGCCCGACGAGGGCGGCGAGCAGCAGCACGCGGTCTTTCATGACCGTCCTCCTTTATCGTCATGCCGCAGGAGGCGGTCCGCGGCCATGGTCAGCGCCGCCTCCAGCACGCCCACCAGCAGGTGGGGCAGCACGACGGCGGGGAGGGTCGTGCGCAGGCCGAAGGGGAAGTAGAGAGGGGCGCCGTCGGGCCCGTGGGACAGCAGCGGTTGCAGGCCGAGGACGATCGCCGCGACGAACGCCGCAGCGACGACGCCGACGAACGCCGCCGCGCCGACGGCGTAGCGTCCGGCGAAGGGCGCACACAGCCGGTGCGTGCCGACCACGGCGCCGCCGCCGACGAGTCCCAGGGCCAGGGCCGTCACCGGCAGGGTCGTCAGCCCGCCGTCGCCCAGCAGCAGGGCCTGCAGTGCTAGGACCAGCGACACGGACAGGAACGTCGCCGCCACGCCGAAGCGCAGCGCGAGCAGGCCGATGCCGGTGGCGTGGATGGTGGTGCCGCCGGGCAGGGGGATCGTAACGAGCATCAGTCCGAAACTGCAGGCCGTGACCACGCCGAGGGTGGGCACGCTCTCGGTGTGGAGAGTGCGACGGACACGACGGACAGCCCAGGTCCAACCCAACGCGGCAACGCCTGCGGCGGGCAGCCAGGTCTGCGGTCCCAGAAATCCGTCGGGGATGTGCACGGTGCCTCCTAGAACTTGGTCGAGAAGGAAGAGATCGAACCGCTCATTTGCGTGCTCCCCTGAGCATACGCAGCAAGGCCATGGTGATCACGGCGATGATCGCGAAACCGGCCAGTCCTCGCCGTGTCCGGTTCGGGGATGGATCCTTCGGGACCGCAGGTACGCCGAGATCGTCGACATGGACGACGGTGTCCAGTCCGTGACCGTCGCTGGTAAGGACGGTGACGCGCCAGTCGCCGGAACGGTCAGGCAGGAAGACGAGCCGTCCGCGGGCGTCGGTGCGGCCCTGCAGGAAGGGACTGTCGTCGTCAGGCGCGCGGACCTCGGCCTCGGCATGAGCCAGGGGAGAGCCGTCGTACTGGGTCACGGTGATCGTGACGGCTTGGTCGCGGGTGATGGTGTGGGTGATCCCATGAGCCGAGGCGATGGTCGCAACTAGGAGCAGCAAGGCGATGATGGTCGGGGAGCGCAAGGGGAGGCCTCCATGTTACGAATGGAATAATCGTAACACAGCATGGCGGGGAGACCAGTGTATGTCAAATATTTATCAGGCCAGGAGGGCGTCTTGTTCCGTTGGTGCTGCAATGCTATCTTCCACCCGATCCATCACACGCCCGCAACGATGACCGGAGCCGCCATGGAAGACGCTCTCGCCTCCTTCGCCACCCACGAGCGCTTCATGAGCGTCGCGATCGAGGAAGCCCGCTTGGCCGCTGAGGCCGGCGACGTGCCCATCGGTGCCGTTGTGGTCCATGATGGACGGATCGTCGGTCGCGGGCGCAACCAGGTGGAGGTCCTGAACGACCCCACCGCCCATGCCGAGATCCTCGCCCTCGGGGCAGCGGCGGCCGGTATCGGCGATTGGCGGCTGGACGCCTGCACGCTCTACTCGACCCTCGAACCCTGCACCATGTGCTCGGGGGCTATTCTGCTGGCTCGACCGCGTCTGATCGTCTATGGCACCAGGGATCCGCGGGCAGGGGCCGTCTCTTCGACCGCCCGACTCCTGGAGCAGAATCCCTACAACCTGGACTTCGAAGTGGTGGAGGGGATTCTGGCGTCGGAGTGCGCGGGACTGCTGAAGGAGTTCTTCGGGCGCCTGCGGCGGGGCGACGTGGAGCGACCGGGAGGGGACAAGGGGCGCTAACCCCTGTATTCTGGCTAAGTTGATTTTCGCGGAGGGCCATGTTATATTGCCCGCCGCAACAGATCAGGCGGAGAGTTGCGAGAGCGGTCGAATCGGCACGACTGGAAATCGTGTGTGTCGCAAGGCACCCAGGGTTCGAATCCCTGACTCTCCGCCATTCTCTGTCCCGTGCTCAGGGACGGATACGGCGTGGAGAGGTGCCGGAGTGGTTGAACGGGGCGGTCTCGAAAACCGTTGAGCACGCAAGTGTTCCCAGGGTTCGAATCCCTGCCTCTCCGCCAGCGCCGTTCTCGTGATCTCAGTTCAGGTGGGGATGTAGCTCAGCTGGGAGAGCACCACGTTCGCAACGTGGGGGTCGTCGGTTCGAACCCGATCATCTCCACCACCTTTTCTCTGGGGCAATCGTCCCGGACGCGATATGATGGGCCAGGCCCGGGGTGACTCCGGTGAGCTAACCCCGCCAGGACCGGAAGGTAGCAACGGTACGCGGTAGCCTGAGTGTGCTTCGTCAGCCTGGCCCACCTTCTCCATTTCAAATCCCCATGCCGATACGGATGTCATGACCTACCATGCCCTGGCCCGAAAATACCGGCCCTCGACCTTTGAGGAGATGGTGGGCCAGGAGCACGTCACTGGCACCCTCCGCGCGGCGTTGCGCAACGGAAAGCTCTCCCACGCCTATCTCTTCTCAGGGCCCCGCGGTTGCGGCAAGACCACGGTCGCGAGACTCTTGGCCAAGGCGCTCAACTGCGCCGTCGGCGCGGCCGACTTGCCTTGTGGCGTCTGCGACTCCTGCAAGGGCATCGCCGCCGGCACCTGGCTCGACGTGCTGGAGATCGACGCCGCCAGCCATACCGGCGTGGACAACATCCGTGAGCTGCGTGACATGGCGCAGTACTCGCCCACCAAGGGCCAGTGCCGCGTCTTCATCATCGACGAAGTGCACATGCTCTCGAAAGGGGCCTTCAACGCCCTGTTGAAGATCCTCGAAGAGCCGCCGGCGCGCGTGTTCTTCTTCTTCGCCACCACCGAGCCCAACCGCATTCCCCGGACCATCCTCTCGCGTTGCCAGCGCTTCGATTTCCGCCTGCTGACGCGCGACGAATTGACGGCCCGTCTCGAGGAAATCGTCGCGACCGAGGGCATGACCATCGATCCGGGCGCCCTGCGCCTGGTTGTGAGTCAGGCTGAAGGCAGCATGCGCGACGCCCAGAGCCTGCTCGACCAGGTCCTCGCGGCCTGCGAAGGCGCCGTGACCGAACAGGCCGTGGTCGATCTGTTCGGCCTGGTGCAATCGGACCTGTTCCGCGAACTGAACGATGCGATTCTGACCCACGACGCCGCCGCGGCCCTACGCATCGCCGACCGCGTGGCCGGCGCCGGCCAGAGCCTCGACGACTTCGCCGCTCAGCTGGTGGGCAATCTGCGCAACCTCATGCTGCTGAGGATCGATCCGGCCCTGGCCGCGGGCATCAGCCTGCCTGAGGAACAGATTTCGGTCCTGCGTGGCCAGGCCGAGGGATTCGCAGCTCAGGATCTGCTGGTCCTGCTCGAGCGTGCGACCCGCGGGTTCGAACGCATCCACCGCAGCACCCAGCCCCGTGTGGTGCTCGAAGCCCTGCTGGTGGAACTGGCGTTGCTGGAGTCCCGGGTGTTGCTTTCTGATCTCGTGCGGCGGCTCGACGCTCTCGGAGTGGTTGGGGCGCCGGCTACCGGTGGCGGGAACCCTCGATCCGCCGGCAAGTCGACACCGTCCCGTTCGGCGCCCGCGACGGGTGGCGCTCACACCACTTCAGGCCACGCCGCAGCCCGTGTCTCCGCTGCACCGGCACCGCCACGTGTGGCCGAGGCCATCGGGCCCGAAGATCTGCCGACCGTCAGCGCCGGAGGCGAAGTCTTTCAGGCTGCCGCGGCCTGCACGGTGTCGGGCTGGGCCGGGTTCATCGAGGCCATGCTCGCCACGTCGCCCGGCATTGCGGCCTGCCTGATGGAGGGCATCCCCGCCGAACGCGACGATCGCATTGCACTGACCTATCCCGTAGAGAAGGAATTCCAGCTGCAACGCCTGCGCCAGGACTTGGCTCTGCTAGAGACAGAGGCGCGCACCCATCTGGGGCGCAAACTGGTCCTTGAGCTCGTCGACGGCGATCATCAGGCCCGCACCGATCACCGCGAGGATCTGCGACGCGCCGTGGCGCCCACCGAAAACGAGGCGCTGGACAATGAGCGCCGCAAGGATGCCACCCTGGACAGCTTGGTGGACCTGATCGACGGCGAGGCCATACCCGACGCCGAACGCGAAGACTGGCTGCGCCGCCCCGGCGGCGACAGCGCTTCCTGACCCAGCCCAGAGACCATCTAGGAGGACGACGTGGACATGCGCGCCCTGATGAAGCAGGCCCAGAAGATGCAGAAGCAAATGGCCGAGACCCAGGAACAGCTGGCGGCCAAGAGCGTGACCGCCGAAGTGGCCGGAGGCCAGGTTGTCGTTGAAATGAACGGCAAGCATCAGCTGACCGCTTTGACCATAAAACCCGAGGCCATCGATCCCGAAGACACGGAATTCCTGGCCGACATGGTTCTTTCAGCCGTGAACGAGGCCGTCCGCCTGGTCGACGAGATGGTCGAGCAGGAGATGGGGTCGATCACCGGTGGCCTGAACATCCCCGGCTTCCCCGGCATGTAGCTGTGGACCACGCGACTCCCACACCCCGCGAAGCGGCCAAGGGCAACGACGGCGGCGAATTCCAGTCGCCGGCCCTCGAACGTCTGGTGCGCGCTCTGGGACGCCTGCCCGGACTCGGCCGCAAGTCGGCAACCCGCATCGCCCTGGAGCTCGTCCAGGGCGGCGGGGAAACGGCTGCAGAGCTAGCGGAATCGGTGACCGCGGCCCGGGAGCAGGTGCGAACCTGCAGCCGCTGCGGAGCCATCACCGAGGACGACCCCTGTCGCATCTGCTGCTCGGATAAACGTGACTCGGCGCTGCTTTGCGTCGTGGCCTCGCCTGTGGACATCCTGCCCTTCGAAAAGGCCGGGTTTTTTCAGGGCAGGTATTTCGTTCTCGGCCGGCTGCTTTCGCCCCTCGACGGCGTGCGGGTCGACGATCTGCCGTTCGACAGGCTCGACGCGCGGATCCGCGAGCACGACGTGCGGGAACTTATCCTGGCCCTCGACAGCAGCGTGGAAGGGGAGGCGACCGCCCTTTACATCCAGCGCATGATCGAAGACCTGGACCTCAGCCTCACGCGCCTGGCAACGGGGATCCCCGTGGGTGGGGCGCTCGCCTACACCGACGAGGCCACTCTCCACCGGGCTTTCCAGTTCCGGCGTTCCTTCTAGTCCATTCCTCAAGTTCTTGCGATTTCAGCCGATGTCGTCAGCGAGACCCTGCCCGTCGATGTGCGTCGGGCGGAACGGAAAGACGGCATGGAATCCACCACACCGAGCCGACACCTCTACGACGAGGTGCGTCGTCTGGTGCTCGCCCTGCTCGACAGCGAGGGCGTGACCGGCGTCGTGCTGCTCGATCGTGAGGGCAGACTCGTGATCCATGAGGGCGGTGAACCCTTGGGAGACGTGGAAGGTCTGGCTGGTCGGTTCTTGAAGATCGTGCGGGCCACTTCGGGTTTGGGCGGTGATTCCGCCGGCAGACCTCCTTGTTGGTATGCCTGTGACGATCGCCACGGGGCTTGGCTGGCGCCGGCCGGCCGGGGCCTTACCCTCGTGGTGTTCCGTGAGCTCGAAGCCAACCCTGGACTGGCCTGGCGGGTGGGCGAAAAAGTCGCCATCGCTCTGACGAAGATCCTGGACGGGTCGCCGGTCGCGGCAAAGGGTCCCCGACCCGCACCCGCAGAGCCCGCCGCTGACGACGGCGATCCCATTTGGGAGTGAGATGATCGAACCGCGGTCCCAGAACATCATTTCCAACATCGCCATGGCACAGCCGCGGCGGGTGGTGTTCTACGGCCCCGGGCTGTCGGGCAAGACGGCGAACCTGTTGGCTCTTGCACGGATGCTGCCGGAAGGTGAAGAGCGCGTCCGGCACCTGAAGGCAGACATCGATGGTGGCGTGCCGTTCGAGCTGCTGAGCTGCGACGCAGAGGAACTGGGGCTCACCGCAGCCGGTCCGCTCCATCTGTTGACGGTGCCCGGACTCTACTTGGCGTCTCGCAGCCGCCGGACCTTGCTCAAGGGAGCGGCGGGCGTCGTGTTCGTGGCCGACAGTCGTCGTGAGCGGATCGACGCCGATGTGCTGCTGCTCGACGAATTGGGCTCACATCTGGTGGGCCTGGGGCTTGTACCACCGAAGATCGGGCTCGTCCTCCAATACAACCGCACAGACGATCGCGATGCCCTGGCCGCCTCGCGGCTGGACAGCGAACTCAACCGTCACAGCGGACTTCGCACCACCGCAGTCGCCAACCGGGGAGAGGGCGTTCTCGACACTTTGCGCCTGCTTCTCGATGCCTTGTCGTCCCGCCGGGATTGACCGGGACCCATCTGCGCATTACCCTCCCTTCCGACCCGAACCTGGAGGACCGCCCATGCGGCTGCTCATCTATGCCTTCGTCACATTCCTGGGCTGCGGATACGCACCCATCGCCCCCGCCACCGTGGCCAGTCTGGCCGTGGCGGTGATCTGGGGATTGCTCGCACCTGTGCCGCTGCTCTGGCAGTTTGTGGCCTTGATCGTGGTGGTGGCGCTGGGCGTGCCTGCGGCCACCTGGGTCGAACGCAGGGAAGGGAAGGATCCCTCCCTTGTGGTCAGCGACGAGGTGGCGGGAATGATCGTCACCTATCTCGGGATCTCCACCGGCTGGCTGGGCTGGCTGGCCGGCTTCTTCTGGTTCCGCATTTTCGACATCCTCAAGCCGCCGCCGGTGCGTTCGTTCGAAAAGCTGCCGGGAGGGTGGGGCATCACCGTCGACGATCTCGCCGCCGGCGTGTATGCACACATCGCCCTGCGACTGACCCTCATGGTGACAGGATGGTAGGCGGATGACGGGTCGACGGGCGCGCATCATCTCCGTCGGCGACGAACTGCTCTGCGGCCGAACCGTCGATACGAACGCCCACGATACCCAGAAGCGCCTGCTGAGCCGCGGCGTGCCGGTGGACGGCGTGAACGTCGTGCTCGATACGTCCGCGGCCATCGCCGCGGCCCTCGATGCCACACCCGAGGGAAGCCTGGTGATCATCACAGGCGGTCTCGGTCCTACTCCGGATGACCTGACGGTGGACGCCTTCGCGGACTGGTCCGGACTCGGCCTGAAGCGGAGTCCGTCGGTAACCATGCATCTGAAGACCTTGGCTGCCGACCGCGGCTTTCCCTACGGTCCGCACATGGACAAGCAGACCAGGGTGCCCGACGACTTCACGGCGGTCATCAATCCCGCCGGCACGGCGCCCGGGCTGGTGGGTGAGGCCAGAGGAAGGGTTCTGGTGCTGCTGCCGGGCGTACCTTCGGAAGTCGAAGCGTTGTGGCCGGGGATCGAAGCCGATTTGGAAGCGCGGTCCGTGTTCGGCCCACCTGTGTTTTCAGTGTTGCGCCGAACGAGTGGTCTCTCGGAGCCTGCTCTGACAGGGCTCACCGAGCCTGTGCGCGCGCTTTGGCCGGACCTGACCTGGTCGTGGTGGCTGACGCGTTGGGGTGTGGATGTCCAGGCGTCGGCGGCGCCCGGCGCCACGATTCCCGAAGGGCTTGCGCAAGCCCTCGACGAGGTGCTGGGAACCCGTGTGTATGCCGACCAGTTCGTCGAGTTGAATCAAGTCGTCCAGGATCTCTTGAAGGCCCGCGGCAGCACCATCGCGGTGGCAGAGTCCTGCACCGGTGGGCTGCTCGGCGCTGCCTTGACTGATCTGCCGGGATCGTCAGCAGTGTTCTGCGGCGGCGTGCTGGCCTACCAGAATGAAATCAAAGAGCGTCTTCTGGGAGTTCCGGGAGCAACTCTCGCGGTCCAGGGAGCGGTATCCAGTGAAACGGCCGAGGCCATGGCTGAGGGAGCCCGCCGGCTCGTCGGCGCCGACTATGCTCTCGCCGTGACGGGCATCGCCGGTCCTGACGGGGGCACCGACACCAAGCCGGTGGGGACCACCTGGCTCGCCCTGGCCGGTCCCAGGGGGGTTTGGAGCCACTGTGAACGCTTCCGCTCTCACCGCGCCCGAAACCGCCGATTGACAGTAGCCAGGGCTCTCGATGCCCTGCGCCGTCATCTGCAGACAGACCGCGACCCCTGGATCGGCGACGGTTCATAAGACTCATCGGCCCGTGGCCTCTGGGGAGCGGTTCCTTGCCGACCCGTCGCCCCAATGGGACGGATCGGATCGGCGCCGGGATCCGCAATACGTCCGCTCCGTGGTCTGTTCGAGACTTTCTGGATCTCATGGCTCTTTCTGACGGATTGCCGTCCCCAGGTCCTGTTCCTGCAACTGGGTGACGGTCTTGGTTTGTCGGATCCGATGCGCATGACGTCTTAAGGCGGATGCACTGTCGTTAAGATCGTGTTTCCGCTGGCGACCGACTGGGGGACATAGTATGGTGACGCGACCTGTCCGGACATAGGTCCAGGCCCGGCTTCGCGCGGCCCTTTTTCCGACGAGCCGACCTCCGCAGCACACCTCCCGGACGACGGATCCAACATCACAAGGAGTGAAGCATGGCATTGGACAGGCAACAGGAACGGGCCAAGGCCCTCGAGCTCACGCGTGCCCAGATCGAAAAGCAGTTCGGCAAGGGCGCCATCATGCTGTTGGGCGACGGCAAGGTCGTCGACAACATCGACGCCATCTCCACGGGCAGCCTGACCCTGGATATCGCTCTGGGGATCGGCGGTCTGCCGCGGGGACGCGTCGTGGAGATCTACGGTCCCGAAGGCAGCGGCAAGACGACCGTGGCGCTCAGCACGGTCGCGAACTGCCAGGCCGCCGGCGGCATGGCCGCCTTCGTCGACGCCGAGCACGCTCTCGATCCCGCTTACGCCCGCCTGCTGGGCGTGGACATCGACAACATGCTCGTCTCGCAGCCCGACACCGGCGAGCAGGCCCTCGAGATCACCGAGATGCTCGTGCGCTCGGGCGCCGTGGACGTCATCGTGATCGACTCGGTGGCCGCCCTGGTGCCGCGTGCCGAGATCGAAGGCGAGATGGGCGACACCCACGTGGGCCTGCAGGCCCGGCTCATGAGCCAGGCCCTGCGCAAGCTCACCGGGGCCATCTCCAAGACCAACACGCTGGTCATCTTCACCAACCAGATCCGCATGAAGATCGGTGTGATGTTCGGCAACCCCGAAACCACTTCGGGCGGCAACGCGCTGAAATTCTACAGTTCCGTGCGTCTGGACATCCGCCGCGTCGGCGCCCTGACCCAGGGTGAAGAAGTCGTCGGCAACCATGTGCGCGTGAAGGTCGTGAAGAACAAGACGGCGCCTCCGTTCAAGAAGGCCGAGTTCGACATCCTGTATGGGCGCGGCATCTCCAAGGAGGGCGATCTCATCGAGCTGGGCGTCAACGCCGGCATCGTGCAGAAGTCCGGCGCCTGGTACAGCTACGGCGACGAAAGGCTGGGGCAGGGCAAGGAGAACGCCAGGGAATTGCTCCAGGAAAACGCCGATCTCTATTCCCGCATCGAGAACGAAGTGCTCATCCATTACGGTGTGCGCGAACACGAAAAGACCGTTGATAAAGCTGCGCCCGCACCTGCGGCCGCTGAAGCCGCTGCCGGCTCGGGCAAGGCCAAGGCGGCCAAGAGCAAACCGGCGAGTTAGGGCGTGGTCGTGGAGCAGGATCTGCGCATCGTCGACCTTGATCAGGACGGCGTCACCGCCCGGATCCGCTTGAGTGACGGTGATACCATGGAGCTGGCGGTCGATTCCCTGCCGCCGGCTCTTCCCGCACCGGGGGAGGCTCTTCCGCCCGGGATGCTCGACGTCCTGCGCGCCGGTGCGGAGCGGAAGGCCATCGCCAAACGCGTTTTCGTTATGCTGGACCGCAAACTGCGGACACGGCGGGATATGGAAGAGAAACTCGTCGAGCGCGGCCACGACCCCGAACAGGTCGCAGCCGTGCTCGATCGTTTCGAGGCCCAGGGTGTTCACTCGGACCGGACCTTCGCCGCGGCTTGGTGCCGCGACACCATCCGCGCCCGCGCGGTGGGCCGACACTACCTCGTGGCGAAACTGTGCGGGCGGGGCATCGCCCGCGCCACGGTCGTGTCGGTCGTCGACGCCGAATTGACGGCGGACACCGAAAGGGAGCTGGCCCTCGCTGCCGCCCGGTCCTGGTACCGCAAGAATCCGGGCGGAGACGACTGGAACCGGCGCGCCAGGGCCCAACGCTTTTTGAACGGACGCGGGTTCCCTTCGACGCTGGTGCGGTCAGCGGTCGCGGCGGCCTTCGGCGAAGGGGATTGCGCATGAGGTGCGAGGCATGAGGATCCTGGTGACCGGTGCGAAGGGTATGCTCGGCCGAGCCGTGGCAACAACCCTGCAGGGCCATCACGACGCCGTTTGTGTGGATCTTGCGGAGGGTGATCTCCGACGTGCCGACGATGTGGCCCGTCTTTTCGATCGTCACCGTCCCGAGTGGGTGCTGCACTGCGCCGCCTACACCGATGTGGACGGAGCCGAATCAGCGAGGGACCTGGCCCATGCCGTCAACGCCGACGCGACGGCGAACCTTGCTGGAGCCTGCGACGAAGCAGGCTGTGGTCTGACGTCCGTCAGCACGGACTACGTGTTTCCCGGCGATGCTCCGGACGGTTATCATGAGGATGATCCGCGTCGACCCGTCAATGCCTACGGTCAATCCAAGGCGGCGGGCGAGGTCGCCGTCGAGGCCATGACGGCTCCCTGGCAGATCGTCCGCACGAGCTGGCTCTTCGGTCCCGGCCCGAAGAACTTCGTCCGCACGATCCGACGCTTGTTGGCCGAGCGTGAAATTCTCAACGTGGTGGATGATCAGCGGGGGAGCCCCACCTATGCACCTGATCTTGCAGCGGTCCTGGCCTTCCTCGCCGAAGACGGCAGCAGCGGGCGCTTCCACGCCACCAACGCCGGCGTATGCAGCTGGTACGATTTTGCCAGGGAAGTCGCCAGGCTCAGCGGCCATGATCCCGAACGGGTACAGCCGTGTCGGAGCGATGCATTCCCGACGCCCGCCAAGCGGCCTGCCTGTTCTGTGCTGATGAGCAGCCGCCTCGAGGATCTAGGGTGCCCACCGCGGCCCCACTGGCAAGACGCTGCGGCCCGTTACGTGGCCTGGCTAGACATCCACGAACCCGATCCCTCGCGGGAGGAACGATGAGCGATCGTCCGACAGCCGAAGACCTGTTCGCAGCAACAGTCGCCGACCACCGCGACGCGGTCGCCCTGCTCGACGCCGGTCATTGCGAGGCTGTGACCGCCTTGGCCGACGCCGTGCTGAGCGCCTGGCACGGAGGCGGCCGGTTGCTGGTCTGCGGCAACGGCGGCAGCGCCGCCGACGCCCAGCACATCGTTGCCGAACTGGTCGGCAGGTTCCGCGCAGAGCGTCCGGCCTACGCCGCCGAAGCCCTCACGGTCAACATGTCGACCCTGACCGCCGTGGGCAACGACTACGGCTTCGACCACGTGTTCGCCAGGCAGGTGGAGGGCGTGGCCCGTCCCGGCGACGTGTTGTTGGTGATCTCGACTTCTGGAAATTCCCGCAACTGCATCCTCGCGGTCGAAGCCGCCCGTCGGGCCGGAGCCCATCCCTTCGGGTTTCTCGGGGGAGAGGGCGGCCAGTTGAAGAGCCTGGTCGACGGGGCGATGATCGCACCTGCTGTCGATACGCCGCGGATCCAGGAAATCCACATCCTCATGGGCCATCTGCTCTGCGAGATCCTTGAGATCCGCATGGCCGACAGGATCTGACGACGGAGGAACGATGTGATGATCGCCTTCGTCGAGAACCTGAGGCCCCGGCAGTGGACCAAGAACCTGATCCTTTTCGCCGGATTGATCTTCTCCCAGAACACGGCCGAGACGGGTCTTTTGTTCAGGGCCGCGTTCGGATTTTTCATCTTCTGTCTGCTCTCGGGCGCCGTCTACGTTATGAACGACATCGCCGATGCGGCAATGGACCGCCGCCATCCCATCAAGAAGAACCGCCCCATCGCTTCGGGACGGCTCGACCCCCGGACCGCCGCCTTCGGCGCCATCGGCCTGGTTGCCATGAGCCTCGTCTCGGCGTTCCTGCTCGGTAGGGGCTTCGGCTTTACGGCCGGGGGCTACCTGCTGCTCAACGTCGTCTACACGTTCGTGCTGAAGAAGATCGTGATCCTCGATGTCCTGGGCATCGCGGGCGGGTTCGTGCTCAGGGCGGTCGGCAGCGTCGAGGTGCTCCGCGAGGCCACAGATCACATCCCCCTTTCGCCCTGGCTGATCCTGTGTACGGCTCTGCTGGCGATGTTCCTGGGCTTCGCCAAGCGTCGGGCGGAGTTCGTTGTGGAACAGACTGGCACCGGGACCATTCGGCCCACTCTGCATAACTATTCGGAACTGCTGCTCAACCTGCTCATCGGTGGATCCTTTGCTCTGACGGTCACGGCATATATTCTTTACACCGTCTCGCAGGGGACGATCGCACAGTTCCAGACGGGGAACCTGGTGTTCACGGTTCCGTTCGTGGTCACCGGTATGTCGCGCTACCTGGTTCTTGTCTTCAAAGACGGTCAGGGCGGACACCCTCACGAAATCCTGCTGACCGACGGCCGCATCCAGCTTTCGGTGCTGGGATGGATCATTACGGCCTGCCTGGTTATCGGGCTGCGTCAATCCTAGGAGCACATCAGCTTGAAATCGGAACACATGGACCCTGTCCGGCCTCCCCGGCGATCTGTCCGTATGCTGGCCCCGGCCAAGGTGAATCTCCATTTGGAGGTTCTCCAGCGGCGTGAGGACGGCTATCACGACATCGAAACCATCCTGCAGGCGGTGGGGTTGTTCGACTCGCTGAAGGTGGAGCTGTGCGAGCCCTGGCGAGGTCGGCCACCGCGCGTCGAATTGTCGGTGACGCCGCCGGGCGCCGCTCCGGACGATGCGACCAACCTGGCCTGGCAGGCCGTCGAACTTTTCTGTAGGCGTACGGGGTTGAGCGGCCACATCCGGATCGATCTGGACAAAGTGATCCCCTGCGAAGCCGGTCTCGGCGGAGGCAGTTCCGACGCCGCTGCGGTCCTGATGGCTTGTGACCGCCTTCTGGAAACGGGCCTGTCCGCGCCAGAACTCGAAGCTATGGCTGCGGATCTCGGCTCAGACGTGCCGTTCTTCATCCGGGGAGGGACCCAGCTCGGGCGGGGGCGGGGTACCGACCTGACACCCTTGGCTCCGATCAGGGGCGGACGATTCGTCATCATCAAGCCAACTCTTTCATTGCGTACGGCTTCCGTCTACGAACACGTCAATCTCGGATTGACATCACGTTCGCCCAAGGTTAACATCCGCAACACGGAAGCCCTGATCGCCCGTTTTCCCAAGGGGTCGTGGTTCGGACTCAATCGTCTGGAAGACGTTGTCCTGCCGCAACACCCCGCTCTGCATAGACTCCTGTTGGAGTTGCGGAGTCAGGCTTCCGTCGCCATGCTCGCGGGTAGCGGGGCCGCGGTTTTCGCCGTATTCGACGACGACCAAGGTCTGGCGGGGCTGGGGGAGATCATCGACGGGAATGCACTGACGGTGCACATCGTCGACCCCCATCCACGAGGAGCCGTCTTCACGGAAGACTGACTCGCTCCGACCCGACATGATCCAGGAAGCTGCTACGGAGAGGTGCTGTCTTGGAGATCACTGAAATCAGGATCACTCTACGCGATGACGACAAGCTGCGGGGTTTCGCCAGCATCACGCTGGACAACTGCTTCGTGGTGCGCGGACTCAAAGTCATCGAAGGGGCGTCCGGCACGTTCGTGGCGATGCCGAACCGCCGCCGCAAGGACGGGTCCTTCCAGGACATCGCCCACCCCATCAACATGTCGACTCGCGAATGGATGGAAAGCTCGATCATCGCGGCGTTCAAAGAAGAGCTGGGTCGTGTCGAACGTGGTGAGATCACCGTCGGCCCCCACAACGACAACGACTCCGCCTACGAGGAGAACTACTAACGATCTCCGGCTGGGGCGTCGTCAAGTGGCAAGACACATGGTTTTGGTCCATGCATTCGCAGGTTCGAATCCTGCCGCCCCAGCCAGCTTGTCTCGCAACGACGCTCCCTTTTCCTATTGACCCCCGCCTCATCATCCTTCATCTTGCCACTCGACCCGCGACATACACCTGACGATCGTCTACACCGATCCGGCCGGAGGCTCCTCTCGCCATGAGCGACCTCGTTCTGATCAGCGGCAACGCCAACCTCGACATGGCGGCCAAGATCGCTGAAACGCTGCAACGACCCCTTCTCGACGTGGAAGTGGGTCGTTTTTCGGACGGTGAGATCAACGTCAGGATTCACGAGAACATCCGTGGAACCGACGTCTTCATCATCCAGCCAACCAACCCGCCGGCGGAGCACATCCTGGAGCTGCTGCTGCTGCTCGACGCTGTCAAACGCGCTTCTTGCAGGCGCGCCACAGCGGTGTTGCCCTACTTCGGCTATGCCCGGCAGGACCGCAAGGATCGACCACGTGTTCCTATCGGCGCCCGGCTGATGGCGAACCTGATAACCAAGGCAGGAGCGGACCGGGTGCTGACCATCGATCTGCACGCTCCCCAGATCCAGGGCTTCTTCGATATCCCCCTCGACCATCTCTACTCGGCGCCGGTGCTTTTGAAGCACTTCGCGGATCGGAGCCATGAGAATATGGCGGTCGTGGCCCCCGACGTGGGTTCTCTGAAGATGGCGCGGTCCTTCGCCAAACGTCTCGGCGCACCGCTGGCCATTGTCGACAAGCGCCGCCCGGCGGCCAACGAGGCCGAGGTCATGAACTTCATCGGGGACGTGAAGGACAAAGAGGTCATCATCTTCGACGATATGATCGACACGGCGGGCACCATTACCCAGGCTGCCGAAGTGTGCGCCCAGGAGGGCGCCGTCTCGGTGACCACCTGCGCCACCCACCCGATTTTCTCGGGGAGGGCTCTCGAGCGCCTCAATCAGTCGAGTATCCACGAAGTCGTTGTCAGCAATACGATTCCGTTCACCCGCTTCTCAGAATGTCCTAAAGTCAAGGTTCTGGACATGTCCACTCTGCTCGCGGAGGCCATCGAGCGCATCCATTTGGAAAAGACCGTCAGCAAGCTCTTCGTCTGAACTTCGCCAGGAATCTTGACATCCGGCGCCCAGCGTGCTTAATTGAGCGGTCCTTTTGATTCCTTTCCCGGTCGCCCTGCGATCCGGGCGTCCATTTTGCGCGAGCGGGCCCGGTTGTATGCGGGCGAGTCTGCTGCGAGAGCAATCTTTTCGAGTCTTGCCCTGGAGGCAACGAGATGGGTCTGATCAATCTAGAAGCTTATCCGCGCACAACCGGCGGTAAGAACGAAAACCGTCGATTGCGTGCCGCGGGCCGTACTCCCGCCAACATCTACGGGAACGAGCGGACCGAAGCCTTGTCCCTCGAACTCGATACCGCCGAGCTGAAGAAGGCCCTGGCCAAGGGTGGGCGTCATCCTCTGTTCAACCTCATGATCGCGGGCGAGACCTGTGTCGCGATGGTGCGGGAAATGCAAAAGCACCCCGTGACAGACATGATGTTCCACATGGATCTCTTCGAGATTCCACTGGGCGTGCCGATGCAGTTCGACG
Source organism: uncultured bacterium (assembly GCA_937910695.1). Classification (GTDB taxonomy): domain Bacteria; phylum Krumholzibacteriota; class Krumholzibacteriia; order LZORAL124-64-63; family LZORAL124-64-63; genus CALEMW01. The sequence goes on along the minus strand of CALEMW010000233.1, from coordinate 33,127 downwards.
TCTCCATCGATTATGTGGGCGACAACAAGTTGGTCCGCGGCGGCGACGCCCTGTTGGACATCACCCGTCGCGCCATCGAGGTGGAATGCCTGCCCCGTAAGCTCCCCGAGTCCATCGAGCTGAACATCTCCGAGCTCACGATCGGCGACCGGATCGCCGTGAGCGATCTGCAGATGGACGATGTCATCATCCTCTCAGATCCGGACGATACCCTCTGTAAGCTGAACCCGAACACCATCATCGCTCTCGAAGACGAGGTCGACGAGGCTGCCGAGGGTGCCGAGGGTGACGAGGTCGCCGAAGGTGCCGAAGGTGCCGAGACCCAGTCTGAAGACGGAGACTGATCGCAGGGGTTTCCGCTCTGTTTCTCGGAACGAAGATAGAAACGAGGCGGCCTGCAGGCCGCCTCGTTTCGTAGAGCCCGCATTGGAGGACCCGTGCATCTGATCGTCGGACTGGGCAATCCTGGCCCCGAGTATGCGAGGACTCGTCACAATATCGGATTCCGTTGCCTGGATCGGTTGGCGGCGCGTCATGGTCTGGAATTCGGCCGAGTGAAAGACGGCTGCCGAATTGTCGCGGGCAGGATCGTCGGACACGATGTGGTGCTCGTCAAGCCGATGCGTTACATGAACCTCAGTGGAGAAGCCCTCGCCGTCTGGGCAGCCCGCACGGCGTTGGAGCTCGGCCTGCCGGACCCTGACGGTCTCGTCAGGCCGGTCACGCCGCTGATCGTTGTCGACGACATCGCCTTGCCCCTTGGCGCGCTGCGGCTGCGGGCCCGGGGGAGTGACGGGGGGCACCGCGGACTGGAGTCCCTGGCCAGGACCCTCGGTGGTGACGACTACCCGCGTCTGCGGCTCGGCGTCGCACCTGCCGCCGCCGCAGTGCCCGCCGATCAGTGGAAAAGCTTCGTTCTCGAGGAATTTGATCATCAGGAGTGGGATGACAGCGAGGAACTGGTCGATTATGCCTGCGACACGCTGACGGCCTGGCTGGAGAACGGTCTGGAGTGGACCGGAAGCCGGTACAACCGGAAGCGCCCCGAGGCCGACGACGGGCCGCGAGACAGGGATTTGCTAAAAGGGTCTGAATGAGCTATCATTCGCGGTCGGTCGTCGAGAGGCGGCCCGGCGTCGGCGATCTTCGGATCGAATCCGGATCCCGTCCGGATCGACGTCGATCATATGAACAGGGTCCCTGAGGCCCTGTCGCATCCCTACTCGGATCGCCCGCATCGCGGGGCCGGATCCGGGTCGTTCTGTCCAAGGGGAGGTGAACCCGTGAGGAAGTACGAAATGATTTTCGTGCTGCAGGCCGACGAGCCCGAATCCGAGCTCGAAGCCCGCGTCACGAAAGTCGAATCCATCGTCACCGCCGCGGGCGGTGAAATGACCCAGCGCAACCACTGGGGCGTCCGCCAGCTGGCGTACGAAATCCAGCATCAGACGCGCGGCAACTACATGCACTTGATGTTCAAGAGCGTGACGGAAGTCATCGCGAAGCTGGACAACGAATTCCGTCTCGATCACAAGGTCCTGCGTCACATCATCGTCATTGACGACGAATGGAAAGAGCGGAACGAGGCCAGCATGGCCCGTCGCCGCCGTCCAGGTGCGACAGTGTCCGCGCCCGCCTCCGCGCCCATCGGCGTGACAGCGGCCGCGCCCGTGCAGAAGACCGAGCCCGAGGCTCCTGTGAACGAGAGCGCTCCCGAGGTTGTGGGCGACGGCGCCCCCGAGACCCCGGCTGAGCAGTAACGGTTGTCACGACGCCGGACGGGAGTCCGGCGGTCGCGAAGTGAAAGGATGGACCGATGCCGAAGGGTCGAGGTCGAGACAAGAAAGCCAAGAAGCGTCGCCCGGCAAAGAAGAAGGCTTGCCACTTCTGCACCGAAGGCTTCGTTGTAGTCGATTACAAGGACGTGGAAATGATGCGTCGGTTCACGACGGAGCGCGGCAAGATCGCTCCCCGCCGGAACACGGGCACCTGTCCCAAGCATCAGCGCCTGTTGGCGACGGCCGTGAAGCGGTCCCGTCACATCGCGCTCGTCCCGTTCATCAAGGAATACTTCCGGTAGCCATGACCGGACATGGAACGCCGCCCGGGGCCCGAGTCCCGGGACGGCATGACGAGGGAGACTCGCCATGGACGTGATCCTGACCGCTCGTGTGGATCAACTGGGCGACGCCGGCGACATCGTCAGCGTTACCCGAGGTTACGCACGGAATTTTCTCATTCCCCGGGGCCAGGCGATGGCTGCCAATGATACCCATCGTCGCATCATGGACGAGGAAGCCCGGCTATCAGGCCTGCGCAGCAAAAAGCTGAAGCTGGTCGCCGAAGCCCATGCGTCCACGTTCGCCGATGTGTCCTGCACTATCAGCGTGCAGGCCAATGAGGAAGAACAGCTCTACGGTTCGGTCGCTGAGCGCGAGATCGCCTCAGCCCTCCAGGAGCTGGGACACGAGGTGGATCACAGGATGGTCCGTCTCGAAGACCCCATCAAGCAGCTCGGCGTGTACACTGTGCCCATTCGCCTTCATGAGGACGTGGAAGTCAGTGTGAAGGTGTGGGTCGTCAAGGCCGAGGCTTGACACGGATCCATGATGGACGTGATAGCACGGCCGCATCATGACCGTATCAACGCGACATGTATGATCATGGCGGGGGGCCGGAGCATGCGCTTCTGGCCCCTCTGCTGTTTTGGGAGCTGACGAACATCTGCGTCTGACGCCACGACGGTTTGGAGTCCGCCCACGCAGCGGCCTCCTGCGGCTTTCCGGCGCCGGAACTCGAATCCTGGAACCAGGGAGGAGCTTCGGTGTTGGCCGTCGACAGCGCGGGCGATATCGTTCACGCTCCCGACTAGTTCGAGGCTCGCATCGGGATTCCCAGCTTCTGCGGGATGTCCTCGATCGATTGGAAGAAGAGGGTCGTCAGGATCTCCGATGACCCGCACCCCTGAACCCATCAAAGGAGCGTGAGGCGATCATGATCCGCAATATCCTGCCACGCGCCCTCGCCGTGCTGGTGCTCGCCGCCGCCGTCTTGGGCCTGTCCTCCTGCCAGCAGGAGACCTCGAACGAGACCATCTCCGGTCATGTCTACGGCAATGGTTTCAAGGATCTCACGCCGGTCATCTGCCGCGTCGGCGACCATGAAATCACCCAGCAGAACCTCGATATACGCTACGCGGAATTGCCTCAAGGGTTGAAGGGTCAGTTCACCGGCAAGAATTGGGAACGGCGTTTTCTGCACTACATGGCCGATGAAATCCTGATGTACGACGCAGCCAAGGCCTTGAATCTCGAAGCCGACGCCGCAGTGAGGCAGCAGTTGATCTCGATGCATCGAGAAACCCTTATCGAAGCCTATAAACAGCTCGAAGTGTACGTGGATCTCCAGCCCAGCGAAGAGGAGATCCAGAATTATTACGATCAGTACAAGAAGCAGTTCGTGGCCGAAGGCGCCGTTCATATCCGCCACATTCAGTGTTTGGACGAGCAGTCCGCATCTCAGGCGTATGAGGCCTTGCAGGTAACGGATCCCGGCGCCAAATTCCTGAGCGTCCTGGCCAAATATTCCCGGAACATCCAGACGGCCGCCGAGGGCGGCGATCTCGGTTGGATCAACGAGGGCGGATATGTCCGTTTCGTCAAAGAAGGCAATCTTCTCTCCAAGGAAGTCTTCGGCTGGGACCTCGGTCTCCACGAGCCTATCCATGTCGGTGAGAACTGGCACATCGTCGAGGTTCTCGAGCGACGGAATCCCCGCCAGCTGAGTGTCAGCGAAGTGCGCGGCCGAATCATCAGCGACATCATGCCCAGCTTGCAGAAGGCGGTCCTGGAAGAGCGCCTGGCCGAAGTTCGCAAGGCGACCGCTGTTGAATATCTGGGTGAGTTCTCTCCGGGCAACGGTCGTAGCGCCGAGGAGTTGTTCCAGCACGGACTGCTTGCCAACGATCCGGATAAGCAGCTCGATCTCTTCGACCTCATCATCGAGGATTTTCCAGACTCCGAATTCGCGGCCAAGTCGCTGTTCATGAAGGCCAACGTTTATCTGGACAACTGGGGTGATACGCGCCGCGCCCGCTCGAGCCTGCGCGAGCTCGTCGCAAACCATCCCAACTCCGAGCTCCGGGAGCAGGCGGACTATATGCTCGCGAATCTTTCGACGATCAACTTCAAGGCTCCCAAGAGCATTGAGGAGCTCCAGAAGCTGGCAAAGTAAAGATCGAACGACAGCGGCCGATACTTTGGCGAGGAAGCGTTGCGGCGCTTCCTCGCCTGTGTGATGATGGGTCCCAAGATTGCATCGTTTCGTAGGATGTGCTTTGCCGGTGAGGAGGACGGATCACATGCGAGTCTTCATGCTTGCCTTGCCGCTGATGGTGGCCGTCACGGCCGTTGCCCAGGATGCCGCCGAGCCGGCAGCGTTTGGCGGCCTTTCGGTGACGGAGATCGTGATCTGCCGCGATATGGACCGCGAAACTCGGATGCCGGTCGGGGCTTCCGACCGCTTCACTCTCGACGATACAACTCTGACTTGCTTCACCCGCATCACCGGTGCCGTCGATCCGACCGTGGTGAGCCATGTCTGGTACCATGAAGGAGAGACCCGGTCCCGAGTCGAGCTGCCGGTGCGTTCCATCGAGTGGCGTACGTGGAGCAGCAAGTCGCTGCTGCCGGCCTGGACTGGGCGCTGGACGGTGAAGGTCCTCGATGCCGAAGGATTGGTTCTCGCGTCGATCGACTTCACGGTCGCGGCGCAGGAGGAGACGGAATGATTCCGATGCCACGGAAGACAGCCGCAGTTGTCCTGTTTTTGTTGCTGATCTTCGCGGCCGTCTTGTTGACGGGTTGTGCTTCGGGGCCGCGGTCGTCCTCCCAGGGCGGACAGGTCGCGAACAACGTTCAGAACGAGGCTCTCGCCGACCGACTCTACGCGAGACTCCAGGAAGAGCACGGCATGGAGCGTGACCGCGCCAGCCTGCGCCTGGCCTACGAACTGCTAGACCACTACCAGGGCTATGCTCATATGGATCATGTGAGCCTGATCGCCGCCCGCTCTGCCCGCCGCGCCGGATCTCCAGACGAGTCGTTGCGACTCAGCGGCGAATTCATGGCTGCATGGCCCGACAGTCCGCACCTCTGGGACATGATGGATCTGCGCGCCGAGCTTCTCGAGGCCGACCGTGATTGGCCCCGTGCCGCCGACGCGCTGGTGCGCATGCACGATGCCGCGACCCTCGAACGCGACCGCGAAAAAGCTGCCCGCCGCCTCGCCGGAGCGGCAGAACATCTCGATGCCGATGCTTTGCGCGCCTTGCGCGCCGCTCATCCCGGCTCGGGTATGTCATCATATCTTGGGTATTTATGGATCCAGCGCCTCGTGGCCGAGGAACGAGGTCGAGAAGCCCATGACGTCGTTGTTGCGATGCGCAGCGGAGATCCCGACGATCCCTGGCTGGGCCATGCGGAACTACTCCTCGACGACCCTTCCTACGAGGTGCTTCCGGCCCACCCGACCGACGAACTCCCCGGCGATGTGGACGCCCTCCATGTCGGCGTACTGGTGCCTCTGACGGGGCGCTACACCGTGCTCGGCAACGCCTTTTTCGACGGCGTACAGCTGGCCCGCGACCAGGCCAACCGCGAGGGCTGGCGTCATTATATCCTGACGGTCCGCGACAGCGAGGGCGATCCCGTGGCAGCGGCCATGGCCATGCGAGCCTTCGCCGCCGAGCAAAGACCCATCGCCGTGATCGGTGGACTGCTCAGCGCACCCACGGTGGCCGCGGCACTGACCGCCGAGAGCTTCGGCATTCCTCTGATCTCGCCCACGGCCACAAACGAACGTATCCAGGATCTGGGGCGCAACACGTTCCAGACCAACGTCACGAGTCTGTTCGAAGCCCGATTGCTGGCACGATTGGCCGTAGATGTGATGCTGAAGAAGCGCGTGGCCATCGTGCATCCCGACGAGCCTTCGGGCATGCGCAGCGCCGAGGTCTTCGCAGAGGAGATCCTGGCCCTGGGTGGAGAACTCGTCGCAATAGAATCGTTCAACACCGGCCTGACCGACTTCCGCGATCCTTTGCAACGTGTGGCCGACTCCCGGCCCGAAGTGATCTTCGTGCCGGTGGGCGCCGATATGCTCCGCCTGCTGGGCCCCCAGCTCGATTTCTACCGCACCGGCGCTTTGATCCTCGGCCCGAGCACCTGGAACAATCCTGGACTGGCCGAGGAAGTGGGCACCATCCTCGAACGTGCCGTATTCCCCAGCGACACGGCGCTCTATCCTCCAGAATGGAGCGCGGCCTTCGACCGTGCCTGGTCGCCGGAAGGACTGCCCGCAGAAGCCAGCGCCATCGCTCGCCAGGCCTACCTGGCCGCTATGCTCACCTTCCACACCCTGGGCGACGAGGGCATGAACCTGCGTACGGACCTGAGTCGCGCCCTCAATGACCGTCTCGAACTTCGTCGCGAAGCCGGGATCAACACCGAGACCATGGGACCGGCCCTGCGCATGTTCTCCGAGGGACGGATTGTCCCGTTCCCCATCGACCTGTTCCGAGAGGGGATGGCTCGTGCCGCCGCCGACACGTCGTCAGTTTCGCCCCCTCTGGATCCTGAAGCGGTGCTCGACACACCCCGCTGATCAGCTCGGACTCATCGAGTCGACGCCACCGTCCGCGGACGGTGGCGTCGACGATTTCAGGAGTATGGTTCAGCGGGAAAGGACGGCCGTGGGTTGGCGGAAGCGCAGGGTGAGCCGGTTCCAGAATCCTTGGGGAGCCACTTCGCCCTCGACAGGTTCGTAGAGCCACTCGTCGACTGCTTTGAGGGTGATGCGGGCGAAGGCTTCGCTGCCCTCGTTGGAGATGATATACGAGCCCTGAATCGTGCCTTCGGGTGATACGAAGAACGCCACCTCGACGCGGATCATCGGCAGCAGCCTGTCTTCTGCGGTGGCGTCGGCGGGATAACGCGGGCGCACCATACGGATCAGGCGGAACCAGGGGTTGGTCTGGGCCGGCAGGTTCATCTCCACGGCGTTGATGTCGTCGAGTTCGGGATCCGCTTCGGGATCGATCGTTTCGACTTCCTTCTCCGACGAGATGAACTGTTCGGGAACGGGCACGGGACCGTCGTTGTCCTCGAAGACCTCGTAGTTGGGGGCCGGTTCGGGCAGTTCGAGGTTCCGGCGCTGCTCCTCCTTGTGCTTTGCGTCGGCGCCTTCGTCGATGGACAACTCGGGCATGATCTTCAGGGGGCCTTCGGCACCGGAGAACTCGAAGCGCTTCTTCACGTCGTCGCGGCTGGGTCCGAAGATCGCAAAAAGGACCAACGCCAGCACGGCGATCGCACTGGCCGTCAGATATCGGCGCCGTTCGCCGCGCCGGAACCGCTGGTGCTCAGTTTCCATCTGGGGCATCGAGGACCTCGGGGCGCGGCGGTTCGCTCTGTTCGGGTGTCAGCACCTGGTTGCCCACGCCGAACAGCCGGCGACGGAGCGTGTCGGCGGCCGGATCGGCCTCGAACAGCCACCATTGGTCGTCCGATCGCACTTCGAGGGTGCGCGGTCCCGCCGTCGGCGGCAGGAGGGCCGCGGGAGCGCCGCCGACCTGGGGCAGCCAGAGCCAGTTGCCGTCGACCCGCACCAGATCCACATCGTTGGGGTGAGGCAGCTCGGTGCGGTGACGCGCCATGAAGGAAGCGAGATCCCAACCCGATGGCAAGTCCGCCGTCCCTTCGAAGTAGGCGGCGACGGCGCGGAACAAAGCCAGCGCCTCGGCCTGCTGGGCGGCGGGAGAGCGGGCGAGGTCTTCGGCCTCTTCGCTCGTCGGCATCGGCAGTTCGCAGAGCAGGGCCGGCGGCGCGGTGTGGCGCAGGAGGTAGGCGTAGGAAGGCGCGACGGGGACGGAGTCGGCACCGGCGTCGGTCAGGGCGGATGCTGTAAGACGCGCCCAACGCTCACCGTTGGTGCTGCCGAAGTGATGGAACAGCTTGGGACCTGCGCCCTCGGTGCGGCGGGCGATGGTCAAAAACAGTGCGCCCTTCTCACGGTTGGTCTGCAGCACCTTGGCTTCCGGCGGCACCCAGCCGGCGTCGGTGCGGGTGAGGATCGGGTGGGCGCCGGCGCCGCGCAGCAGGGCGGCCAGGCGCTCGGCGACGCGGAGGTTGAGCTCGCGGCCTGGGGTGCCCATGGGTGCGAGGCCCTGGTCGTCGGGGCCGCCGCCGGCGGGGTCGAGGATGATGGTCTTGCCGAGGAGCCGGGGGGCGATGGGGCGCCAGGTGAGGGAGTCCTGCCAGGCGTCGTCCGGAGCACGAAGAACGGGATGATGACCAGGGCTCTCCAGCCAAAGCGGAAGATCACGATTGACAGGGATGAAGGGAGTCGTGGAGAAGTCCGGCCCAACGGTTTTGTAGAACGCCGTATCGGCCTGGGAAAGTCGTGCACCCCAATTCATTCCGTTGTCTATGGAGCCGGAGACGAGCCTCACCCAGCGGAAGCCGGGATGCATCAGGACGACTCTGCCGTCACTGATGACCGATTGGACGGAGCTCCTTTGCAGCGCAGGATCGATTTTGAAGGGATCCGGCCCTCCGGGGTGCTGCATTTCCTCAGGAAGTTCCGCTGTGGGCTCCAGACGCGAGTTGATGACTCCGTCCTTGATGAGATGGGACAAGACCGGATCGCCTGCGAAGTTCGTCGGGAGCCATGGTCCGGATTCTTGCCAAGTGGTCAAGGACCGGGCTGGAGGTATGAGGCCCGACTCCTGATAGACGATCCACCGGACGAGCACGACTTCATCGGCTGATCCACACAGATTTCGGACTATGTCGATGGATGCTTTCCGGCCTGCGAGATTCGATGCCGTGATGTTGAGCAGACCGCTTTCGAGCGGGGGCTTGACAAGCACACTCGATCCGTCGGAACCAAGCCATGATTCAATGGGACGGCCGTTCCATGTGGCGGCGATCGAGGCGGGATCAAGGCGGGGTGCCGATTCTGGTTTTCGGACATCCGGAACGAACAGGCAGCTCATGGTTCCATCATGAAGGGACTCCGAGTTTGTGAAATACGGTCTCCCTCCCTCGAAGAATTCCACCAACCCCAAAAAATACGCCTGCGCCTCCAACTCCATCTTCTCCGCCGTCATCAACTTCGCTTCCACCAGCGGATTCGAGAGCATGGACGGTTCGCCCAGCACCGCCGGCACGTTCAAGGGCGCATTGCGCAGCACGTAGAAGTTCCCCGCCATGATCTTCGCCGGTCTGATGTCGAGATTGCGCACCAGGTGACGGTGGATGCAGCGGGCCAGGTCCAGGTCGGCGCCGTCGCGGCCCACGGGGTAGTAGGTCTGGGTCTCGTTCATGTCGCGGTCCAGCGCCGCGTTGCTGTTGTGGTGCAGCGAGAGGAAGACATCGGGACGGAGGGTATCGCACATCGTCACGCGGGCGGCGAGGTCAGTCGCCAGGGTGGAGTCGGCCGGCGAGACGAAGTCGCGGTCGGAGGTGCGGGTCATGTGGACTTCGGCTCCGGCCGCCTCGAGCAGCCCGCGCAGGTACAGGGCCACGCCAAGGTTCACGTCGGCTTCACTCATCCCGGCGCGGCCGATCACGCCGGGAAAGACCCCGCCGTGGCCCGGGTCGAGCAGGATGCAGCGGCCCGCGAGGGGGGAGAGGTCGACGCCGACGAAGGTCTCCCGCAGCTCCTGGTAGCCTACGTTGACCGGAGGCATCTGCGCCCGGCGGGCGCAGCCGAGCAGGGTGAGGGCGATCAGGGCGAGAACCAGGGCCGGTCGGATCATACGATTCATGGGAGTCTCCTTCCTCGGGCCACAGCATAGGAGCACGGCAACTCCCGTGTCCAGAACAGGTTCCAAGTTTGCGTTGAAGGGGGCTGCGAGGTCGGGAACCCGCGGCGGTCTTCTGGACAGCAGGCGGATCGTCTGGTAGATTTGTCGGCCACGGTCGGCCGCCCGGCCGTGATTCGTCATATGTCCCCGACCCCCAGCCGGATCGGCAGGCCCATGAGTCACGAGATCCTCCGCCATCTGCCCTCGGTGGGCCAGTTGCTCGAGGACCCCCGCATCACCCCCCTGCTCACCGACGCGGCCCGCGCCTGGGTCACGCGTCTGGTGCAGCGCGAGGTGGAATCGGAGCGGGAGCGGCTTCTGGGCGGCTTGGCAGGGACCACAGTGGAACGCAACGAGTTGCGGGAGCGGTTGACGCACCGTGTCGTGGAGCGGCACCAAGAGCTGCTGGGACAGGCCATGCGCCGTGTGATCAATGCCACCGGCATCGTCGTGCACACCAATTTGGGACGGTCCCTCTATCCGGAACGCGCCGTTGCCTGGATGGGCGACGTCGCCCGCTGGAACTGCGACCTGGAGATGGACCTCGTCGCCGGCCGTCGCGGTCATCGCGGCCGCAAGGTCGAGGAAAAGGTCGCCCTGCTCGCCGGCGGCGACGACGCTCTGATCGTCAACAACAACGCCGCCGCCTTGTGGCTCGCCGTGCGCACCTGTGCCGACGGGGGCCGGGTGCTGCTCTCGAGGGGCGAAGTCGTGGCCATCGGCGGTTCGTTCCGCCTGCACGAGATCGTAGCCGAGGCGGGCTGCGAGCTGGTCGAAGTCGGCACCACCAATCGTACGACCCTCGACGACTACGCCCGCGCCCTGACGCCCGGGGCCGTCGTTTTGAAGGTCCACCGCAGCAACTTCGAGATGACGGGCTTCACCGAGACCGTCGACCTGGCCGATCTCGCGGCGCTGTGCCGCGAGCGCGACCACACCTTGATCTACGATGCGGGCAGCGGACTGCTCGAACGCGTGGAACGTTTCGGTCTGCCGCCCGAACGCACCCTCGCCGACGATCTCGCCGCCGGCGTCGATCTTGTCACTTGCAGCGGCGACAAGCTGTTCGGCGGGGGACAGGCGGGATTCGCCATCGGCCGCACCGATCTGGTGGGAGCCATGCGCGCTCATCCCATGCGTCGTACTTTCCGAGTCGACAAAACGACATTGGCTGCGGTGGACGGTGTGTTGAGCCACTACCTGGCCGGCGATCACCTCGAAGCGGTGCCGACCCTGAAGCATCTCGACCGCTCCCTCGCAGACCTCGAAACGCTGGCCACGGAGCTGGGCGCCGGCCTCGCCGTCGATCTGCCTCCCGAGTGGTCCTGGACGATCATGGACGGTGAATCCCAGGTGGGCGGCGGCGCCGGCGCTGCGCTCATCGTGCCTTCGAAGCTGCTGCACTGGCGCGGCCCAGCGGACGAACTCGAACGGTGCCACAAGCTGCTGCGGTCCGGTGATCCGGCCGTCGTGGCCAGGATATCTCAGGAAGGGCTGGCCTTGGATCCGAGAGCGGTCGCTGACGGAGAGTTCGACCTCTTGGCCGCCGCCGTACGCACCGCATGGCTCGCTCTGGAAACCGGACGCCGGGAGGAGGCGTGATGAGCCGACGTGAAGACGGCGGACCGGGAGGCCTGCCAAGTTTCGAACTCGGATCCGTGGTGGCGGACCTTGGCTTCGGTCGCACTGATTTCTCTGAAGCCTGTCGCTGTCTGCCTGATGTGTCAGCTTTCGTCGACGTCCATTTCGAAGGTCCAGACGCTCCTAGTCTCTGCGTCGTTCTGGACGAGCCCTCGCGTACAGCCACCAGATCAGCCGTGGTGCTGGCCTTGGCTGACGAACTCTCCTGCCGTGGGCGCAGCGTCGTGGTGATCGACGGCGACGACCATCTTCCCGACCTGACGCGTTGGTCCGGACAGTTGGAGCAAGAGGGTTGGATCGACGTTGTCCGCTATGATCTCTCCCTCGAAGCCGCTTCTTCCGTGCTCCCTTTGGGGGACGGCACGGCGCGCCTGCTGGGCGTGGGATCCTACCAGCCAACGCGCGCCACGGCTGAGGAACTGCACCGCCTGCTGGAGTTCCTGGGAGAAACGGTGGAACACGTAATCGTCTGCGCCTCGACCGGTGATCGCGGTGCTGTCTGGGCGGCTCTGCCGTCCCTCCGCGTTGTCTGCTGGGATCCGGTCAATCAGTTGTCGGTCAACGTCGAGAACATGATCCGCGACGCCGGCCTGCTCGGTGAATCGCCACGGGCAGTGCTGGCCTTCGCCGTCGGAGCGAGCCAGGTTGCCGGTCCCCCGATTTTCCGTCTCGACGACGGGAGTGTGGACAAGACCGTGGTCAAGGGTTCGTCGGCGGTTTTCCGCCGCTTGGCGATTCTGATGGGAATCCTCGTGATCGTTCTGGCGATCTGGTGGGTCGGGCAGACGGATTGGCGCGGCGAGAATCCGGCCGAGACATCCGGTGATGATCTGGTGGTGGTTCTCGACAGTACGTCCGTTCATGATGACGGCATCCCCGTTGAAGTCGTAGCGGCGCAGAATGACTCCCTGGGCGATCAATCCGAAACGTCGCCAGGGACCCTTGTGGTGGATGATCCCGTCGACGCCCCTGCCGAGAACCCCCCGGCACCGACGATCACCCATGCCGCCGCCGCCGACACGCCGTCGTCCGCAGGCGAATCGTCTATCGACGACCCCTTCGGGGCCGAGGTCGGCGCGGCCGGCTGGTGCCTCTGGGTCTATTCCCTGGCCGATGATCGGCTGGCCGAAGAAGAACTCGCCCGTATGGAAGGGCGCGGTTTCCATGCGGTCGTGCACACAGCCGTCGTCGACGATCGGAACTGGCACCGCATCTATACCGGGAGCTTCGCCACACTGAGCGAGGCGAACGCCGCCATGACTGAACTCTACACGCGGCTCGAGACCGACTGGGCGCTGCCCCAGCGGGCCGGAGTGCTGCGATGACCTCAACAGCCCTGAACGACAACGACAAGGTGACAGTGTGAAACTGAAGCGTGTGGAATTGCAGGGATTCAAGTCCTTCGTCGATAAGACAGTCCTTGAATTCGATAAGGGGATCACGGCGATCCTGGGCCCCAACGGCTGCGGGAAGAGCAACATCGTCGACGCCATCCGCTGGGTGCTGGGCGAGCAATCGGCCAAGCAGTTGCGCGGTTCGACCATGGAGGACATCATCTTCAAGGGCACCGCCAAGCGGAAGGCCGTGAACCTCTGTGAAGTGTCGCTGATCTTTTCCAACGAAGACCGTCTGCTGCCCATCGAATTCGACGAGGTGGGCATCAAGCGGCGTGTGACACGCGACGGCAACAGCCAGTACTTCCTGAACAACAGCCCGGTCCGGCTGAAGGATCTGCGCGACCTCTTCTTCGACAGCGGCGTGAACAACACGACCTACTCGGTGATCGAGCAGGAGAAGATCGGCCGCGTGCTCGCCGAGAACTCCAACGAGGTGCGCCTGCTTATCGAAGAGGGCGCCGGCATCGTCAAGTACAAAGCCCGGCGCAAGGAAGCCCAGCGCAAGCTCGACCAGACCCAGCAGGACGTGCTGCGTCTGATGGACATCGTCGAGGAGATCGGACGCGAGGTGCGTTCGCTGCAGCGTCAGGTGGGCAAGGCCCGCCGCTATCGCAGCCTCTATGCCCAGGCGCGAGCCCTCGACCTGCTCATGGCGGGGCGCGGTTGGAAGCAGATGGAGAATAGGGAGCACGAGCTCAAGGGGCGCGTCCAGGAACTGATGGTGGCCGGCGAATCCGATTCGGGCGAGTTGGCCGAGCTGCGGGGACGGATCGAATCCACGCGCCCCGCCGTGGACGAACGCGAAGCCGAACGTCACGGGCTCGAAGAGTCCATGCTGGCCTACGAGTCCGAATTGAAGCAGATCGAGCAGAAGGTGATCGTGCTCGAGCACCGCATCACCGACCACACGCGGCGTCGGCAGGAACACACCGAACAGGTGGCCGAGATCTGCAGCCGTCGCGAGACGGTCCACATCGAAATGACAGACCTCGGGGCTCGCCGCCAGACCGTGATCTCCCAGGTCGAGGAGCTGACCAGTGATCTGCTGCGCCTCGAAGAGGAGCTGCGTCTGATCGAACACCGCTTCGACGCTGATCGCCAGGCCCTCGAAAAGGCCACCCAGCTCAACATGGAGTTCATCGAGACGGACAACCGTCACAAGGCGGAGCTGCGCGAACTTCAGGTCCGCATGGAGAACCGCGGCGAACGCCTGCGAGCCCTCGAGCGCGAAGGCGACGAGCAGCGGGAAGGCAGCCGCGTCGAAGAGGATCGTCTGACATCCCTCAGCTCGGCTCGCGATGTCCTGGGGGGCGAACGCCGCACGCTGTTGCAGTCGCTGGCCGACACGGAACGCGCCCTGCAGGACGGCGAAGACGACCGCTCACGCCTGCGCGATGAGATCTCCCTGCGCGAAGCCAAGCGCGAGTCGCTGAGTTCGCGGCACGACCTGCTCAAGCGCATCAAGGACAGCTATCACGGGTATTCGAAAGCGGCCAAGGACGTTCTCGAACGCGGCGCCAACGACTCCCGCGTCCGCGGCAGCCTCGCCGACCGCCTCGGCATGGACGAGGCCTGGACCGAAGCCTTCGAACTCCTGTTGGGCGATCTTCTCGATGCTGTCGTCGTGGACGGTCCCGATACGGCGACGGAGTATCTGCGCTCCCTGCGCGAGGGTGAGAAGGGACGCATTTCCCTGCTGCCCGACTCCGCCTTCGCCGGCGGCGACGGTGCTCCCACGCCGCCGGCCGGCGGCCGCACGGCCGCCGATCTGGTCCGTGGCGAAGCGGCCGGTGTGCCGCACCTGACATCGTTGCTCTCGCGGACCTGGTGCTTCGAAACCGATGAAGCCGCCCTGACCGCAGCCGCAGCCTATCGCGGCGGCGTGGGCGTGACCTGCCTGTCCCGTACCGGCCTGCTGGTCACCAGCGACGGCCTGATCCGAGGCGGCAGCGGCAAGGCCGAGGAAGTCAGCCTGCTCGGGCGCGGCGAAAAGCTCGACGGCCTGTTGCAGGAGATCGCCGACCTGGAGACCCAGATCACCGACCACCAGGCCCGACTCGCGGCCACCGAGGAACACCTCGCCGCTCTGCGCACCCGAGTGCAGGACGGACGCGGCGCCATGGAGGAGTTGGACGACCGCCTGCGCCGACACCACGTCGAGGAGGCCGAAGCCCGCAGCCGAGTCGAAGCGGCGGCGCGTCGTCTCGAGGCCATCGCCCGCGACCGTGAATCCATCGAGGCCTCGATGGCGGATCTGCTCGCTCAGGAAAACGCTCTGATGGGGCGTCTCGACTCGAGCTCCCGCGAGCGGGAGGGCAGCACGACCAGGCTCGACGACCTGCGAACCAACGTCGTGACGGGCGAACGTGAACGGGACGGTCTGCGCGGATCGGTCGGCGAGAAGCAGTTGCTCCATTCCCAACTCCACGGCGAGTCCCGGGAACTGGACACAGCCGTGCGTCATCGCCAGGAATCGGTGGCCGAGATGACCGCCACCGAAGTGCGTCTGCGCGAGGAGATGGAACTCTACCGCCAGGAACTCGAGGACATGGAGAGGGAGCTGGTGGAACGCCGTGGGCAGGTGAGCGAAGGTGTCAACGAACGCGAGCGACGGCGACGGTTGGTTCAGGTCGCCACCGAATCCATTTCCGCGCTTCATGAAGAGACGGCCGTCTGGCACGAGCGGGTCAAGGAGATCGAAGACGCCCGCAGCGTCGTGCGTGAGCACCTCCACGGAGCCGAAACCGAGCTGGCGACCATGGACGTGCGCCGGGCTAACCTCGTCGAGCGTGTGGAGGAGCAGCACAAGGGGAGGTTCCGCGAGCTCATCCGCAGCATCGACCGCGAAGCTCTGCCCAAGGAGCTCGAGTTCGACGACGACGTGTTCAACGAGGAGCAGGCCAGGTCTTTGCTCGATGACGCCCGCCATAAGCTCGAAGGCCTTGGTGCGGTGAACCATCTGGCGGTGGAGGAATTCGAGCAGAAGAACGAGCGGCTCACGTTCCTCGAAACCCAGCTCGCCGACGTCCAGCGCGCCCGCGACGATCTGAATTCGACGATCACGAAGATCAACACGACCGCCCGCAAGCTCTTCCGTGAAACCTACGAAGAGGTCAGGCGCAACTATGTGGCGGTCTTCCAGACCCTGTTCGAAGGCGGCCGCGCGGATCTGATCCTCGAAGCCACCGACGATCCTCTCGAGGCCAACATCCGTATCCTCGCCCAGCCTCGCGGCAAGAAGGTCGACCACATCCGCCTCCTGTCGGGAGGCGAGCGCTGCCTGACGGCCCTTTCGATACTCTTTGCCGTGTATCTGGTCAAGCCGTCGCCCTTCTGTCTGCTGGACGAGGCCGACGCGCCCCTGGACGACTCCAACGTCCAGCGCTTCGTGCACATGCTGCGGGAGTTCTCCAGCAATACCCAGTTCCTCGTGGTCACCCACAACAAGCTGACGATGGAGACCGCCAACCATCTCTACGGCGTGACGATGATGGAGGAGGGCGTGAGCAACACCGTCTCGGTGAGCTTCCAGGACGTGGCCGAATCCCACAGCGATGCCGATCTCGGCCGCGCCATCGCCAAGCGCCGCCGCCAGATCGACAACACCGAGGCCGAACACGCAGTGACGGCGGCCGCCGAGGCCGGCGAGGTCTACAACGAGGAGGAAGTGCGCTTTACCCTCGACGAAGCCGCTGCGGAACTCGATGCCATCAACGTGCCGGACATGGCCGTCGCTTTCACCTTGGTGGAGGAACAGGCGGCCCCAAACCCTGCAGTGACCGCCGCTGATCTTGAGGACGAGGGGTCCGAAGAGGTTGCCGTTCCAGAGCGGGCCATGGCTGCCGCGGCCGGCGGCGGGGACGTCGAAGCGATTGACGACGATCCGTCCACGGACACCACGGAGGACTAGATGGCCTGGGGTGCATTCGACAAGCTCCGCAAGGGGCTGCGTAAGACGCGTGACGGCATCGTCGGCCGGCTCGGGGACATTTTCGGCGGGCGAGTACGCCTGGATCCGGAGACTCTCGACGCCATCGAAGAGATGCTCATATCCGCCGACCTGGGCGTGCAGGCCAGCCTGCGCATCACCCGGAGCATCGAGAAGCGGGTCAAGGAGGAGGGCGGGGAGTCCTCTCTCGAGAGCGTCCTTGAAGTGATTCGCAAGGATATTACCGCGACGCTGCGCGACGCCAAGCCGCGGATCAAGGTCCGGAGCTGGGACGAGGCCGGAGACGACTCCCCGAAGAAAAAGGGCAAGAAGGGCCGGAAGCTCGAGCGGGAGCCTGAGACCGTGCCGGAGATCCGTCCCGGTGTTCCCCAGGTGATCTTCGTCGTCGGCGTCAACGGCACGGGCAAGACCACGACCATCGCCAAACTGGCCCACTACTACAAGCAGGAGGGCCGCAAGGTCATGGTCGCCGCGGGCGACACCTTCCGCGCTGCGGCGGTGGAGCAGTTGACGATCTGGGCCGACCGCATCGGCGTGGACTGCATCCAACAGGGTCAGAACGCCGATCCCGCTGCGGTGGTCTTCGACGCCCTGCAGGCCGCCGAGGCCCGCGGTCACGACCTGGTGATCGTGGACACGGCAGGCCGGCTGCACACCAAGTCCAGTCTCATGGACGAACTGGGGAAGATCGCCCGGGTCATCCAAAAGAAGATCGGGCGCGATCCGGAAACACTGTTGGTGGTCGACGCCAACACGGGCCAGAACGGTCTGCAGCAGGCCAAGATCTTCGCCGAGACCGTGCCGGTGGACGGCCTCGTGCTCACGAAGCTGGACGGCACGGCCAAGGGCGGCATCGTTGTGGCGATCGCCGAGACGCTGGGACTACCCGTGCTCTGGATCGGCGTGGGGGAGACGGTCGAGGACATCGCTCCGTTCGATCCCGAGATCTTCGCCCGTGCGCTGTTCAGCGATGGCGAGGGCGAAACGACCACGGCTTGACAAGGCCTCGGATCGACGCTAGCGTTGGTCCGGAAAGACAAGTCAAAACTCAACTTCGGGGCGGGGTGCAATTCCCCACCGGCGGTCACAGCCCGCGACCCGTCTGCGCTTCGGCGCGGCCGGTTGATTCGGTGGAATTCCGGAGCCGACAGTTAAAGTCTGGATGGTAGAAGTTGGGAGCCGGCGCGCCGCTGCAAAGCGGGGCGTCCCTTCCTGTCTGCCTACCGCCCCGAACAACCAAGTTCAGGATCATGGCGGCTACAACCACAGACAATCATTTCATGAGCGAGGCGCACCGTACGGCGCGCGACATCGAGGCGCGTCCCTGGCCCAACCCACCGGTCGGTGCCGTGGTCGTGTGCGACGGCGAGATCGTCGGACGCGGAGCCCATGACGGCCCGGGCACGCCCCACGCCGAGGTCTTGGCTCTGACCCAGGCCGGTGACCGCGCCAGCGGCGGGACCCTCTATGTCACACTCGAGCCCTGCAATCATCAGGGACGGACCGCACCCTGCGTGCCGCTGGTGATCGCGAGCGGCGTCCAGCGGGTCGTGATCGGTATCCGCGACCCCAACCCGCATGTGGCCGGCGGCGGCGTGGAGATCCTCAGGGCGGCGGGCATCAAGGTCGACATCGGCGTGATGGCCCGGGGTTGTCTCGAACTCATCTGGCCCTTCGTGGTGACCGACGCCTTCACACGTCCCTTCGTGGTGCTCAAGACGGCCCAAAGCATCGACGGCGTCTTCGCCCCGGCGGACGCCCGTCTCGGCGAACCATTTTATCTCACCTGCGACGAATCCCTCGACGAGGTGCATCGTCAGCGACGCTGGTGCGACATGGTGCTGGTGGGCGCCGGCACGGTCCGAGCTGATGCTCCGCGTCTGGACGGCCGCCGCGCCGAGGGCTCCGACTGGTCGCCTCGACGAGACCCCGTGCCCGCCTGTGTGGACACGGACCTCACCACGGCGCTCGCCTGGCGGAACGATGCTGTCACGGTCTTCACCTCGTCCGCTGCTTCCGAGAATTCCGCCGCGCAGTTGACTGCGAGAGGCACGACCGTCCTGCGCTGCGATGCCGTGGACGGCCGCGTCGAACCTGCCTCCATCCTGCGTCGGGCCCACCAGGCCGGTCACGCCGTGATCATGGTCGAGGGCGGGCCCCGGCTGGCGTCGTCGTTCCTCGCCGCCGGCCTGGTCGACCGCTGGCTCCAGTTCACGGCGCCGACGATCGTCGGCGACGGCGTGCGTTGGCCCGTAGGTTTCCAGCCGGGCCTGGACCACTCGGACTTCCATTTGACCCGGGCCACCCGCAGCGATCGGGACGCCTATCTGATCTGGGATCGCCTCGATTTTCTCGCGACCCGTCTCGTCCTGACCGCCCGCAGGAGGGACTGAGATGTTCACCGGGCTTGTCCGTGAAATCGGCACCCTGCGTACGGCCTCCCGGCGCGGGACGGTGACGAAGCTGTGGGTTCACGCCCCGGCGTCGGCACCGGGGCTGAGCATGGGGGACAGCCTGGCCGTCGACGGCATCTGCCTGACGGTCGCGGGCCGTCGCGGAGAGCTGGTCCAGCTCGACGCCGTGAACGAGACCCGCAGCGTGACCACTTTGGCAACCTGGCGATCGGGACGCCGACTGCACCTGGAGCCGGCGCTGCGGGCCGGCGATCCGTTGGGCGGCCACCTGGTTCTCGGCCACATCGACGGCGTGGGCGTGCTTCGCCGCCGCCGCCGACTCGGGGAAAACCTGCTGCTGACGTTCAGCGCCCCCGACGAGGTCGCGACCTGGCTGTTGCCCAAGGGGTCCATCGCCATCGACGGCGTCAGCCTCACCCTCGACGCGGGTCCTTTCGTCGAGGCTTTCACCGTGAGCCTGATTCCGCACACCCTGTCCTGGACCCGTTTCATAGAGATGAAGACGGGGACCCGGGTGAATCTCGAAGCCGATGTGCTGGCCAAGGGCAGCGCCGCCGGTGTGGCACGCTCGGCCAGCGAGACCCTCAGAGCTGCGGGCGAACCGCGCCGCGGCCTGACCGTGAACGACATCACCGCCCGCGGTTTCCGCCGTGGACGTCGCTGATCAACCGGAACGAGGAGACTCCATGCGCGACGATGTGACGCTCGACAAGGTGGAGGAGGCCATCGCCGCCGTTCGCGCCGGCGAGATCGTGATCGTGGTCGACGACGAAGACCGTGAAAACGAGGGTGACTTCGTCGTCGCCGCCGAAAAGGCAACGCCGGCGGCGATCAACTTCCTTGCGAAGCACGGCCGCGGCCTGATCTGCGCCGCCATCACACGGGAGCGGGCCCGCGAACTGGAGCTGCCGCCGATGGTGGCTCTGAATACGGCGCGCCTGCGCACGCACTTCACGGTCTCGGTCGACGCGGCCGAGGGGATCACCACCGGTATTTCCGCCGCCGATCGGGCCCGCACCATCGCGGTGATGATCGACCCCGCCTCGAAGCCCGGCGATCTCGGACGACCGGGCCACATCTTCCCTCTCGAAGCCCAGCCCGGCGGCGTGCTCAAGCGCGCCGGTCACACCGAGGCGTCGGTGGACCTCGCCGAGCTGGCCGGGTTGCACCCTTCGGGGATCATCTGCGAGATCATGGACGACGACGGCAGCATGGCCCGCCTGCCGCGCCTGCGCGTGATCGCCGCGGAATTCGACCTGAAGCTCATCTCCATCGCCGATCTGATCGCCTACCGACGCACCAACGAAAAGCTCGTACGCCGCGAGGTCGAAGTCCCCATGCCCACGCGTTTCGGAGACTTCCGCATCGTCGCCTACTCGACCACGGTGGACGAAAGCCAGCATGTGGCGATGGTCAAGGGCGACCCCGATCCTGACACGCCAACCCTCGTGCGCGTGCACTCGGAATGCATGACCGGCGACCTCTTCCACTCCCTGCGCTGCGACTGCGGCGAGCAGCTCGAAGGAGCCCTCGCCCAGATCGATCGCGAGGGCTGCGGCATCGTGCTTTACATGCGGCAGGAGGGGCGGGGCATCGGCCTGGTCAACAAGCTCAAGGCGTACCAGCTCCAGGACGAAGGCGCCGACACGGTCGAGGCCAACCACCGCCTCGGGTTCGGCGCCGACCTGCGCGAATACGGCATCGGCGCCCAGATCCTGCGCGACCTGGGCGTTCGGCGCATGAACCTGATGACCAACAACCCACGCAAACTCGTGGGCCTCGAAGGCTACGGCCTGGAGCTGCTCGGGCGTGTTCCGCTCGAGGTGGCGCCCAATCAGAGCAACCGCCGCTATCTGCAGACCAAGAAGGACCGGATGGGCCACATGCTGGAACATCTGGACGAGGAAGCCCTGGACAGGGGATGATTCACGACCGAGACGAGGAGGACGACGTGGGTAAGACCTTTTCCGGAAACTACCAAGCAGGCGACGGCAGGATCGCCATCGTGGGCAGCCGCTTCAACGAATTCATCGTGGGTGAACTGCTCGAAGGCGCCAAGGACTGTTTGAGCCGTCACGGCGTGTCCGACGACGACGTGGATGTGGCCTGGGTACCAGGCAGCTTCGAGATCCCCATGGCCGCCAAACGCCTGGTGGCCTCGGGCCGTTATGCCGCGGTCATCTGCCTGGGCTGTCTGATCCAGGGCGACACGCCCCACTTCGACTACATCAGCAGCGAAGTCACCAAGGGCATCGCCCAGGTTTCGTTGGACAGCGGCGTGCCGGTCACGTTCGGTGTGATCACCGCCGAGACCCTGGACCAAGCCATTGAGCGCGCCGGAACTAAGGCGGGCAACAAGGGATTCGACGCTGCCATGACGGCCCTCGAAATGATCGACCTCTGGAAGGCCATCGACGCCGGTTAGGAGACCCGATGGGGAAACGACGCAAGGGGCGTGAACTTCTGGTTCAAGCCCTCTACGCCTCCGCCATCAGTGGCGGCGACCTGATGGACTGCCTCGACGATCAGCTCGAGCGACGTCAAGCCTCGGCCGAGACCGCCGCCTTCGTGCGCCCGTTGGCGGGGCGTATCGCGGCCAACGGCAAGCAGATCGACGCCGATCTGAATGTTCTGCTGGAGAACTGGAATCCGGAGCGGGTGGGCAACGTGGAGCGGGCGATCTTCCGCCTCGCCATCGCCGAGCTGCGCTATTGCCCCGAGGTGCCTCGCAACGTCGTGATCAACGAGGCCTGCGAAGTGGCGCGGCTGTTCTGCGACGAGAAGGCTGTCGGGTTCGTCAACGGCCTGCTCGACCGCGCCGCGAAGGAGATCATCGACGGCCCGGCGCCGGAGCAGCCGTGAGACGGACCACCCGTGGACACTGGCAGCGGTTCTGGGAGGAGGCCGACCGCCTTTCTCTCGACGACGTGTACGGCAACGACGGCCGTCTCGAACGCGAACTCTTCGGCCTCGGCGATCCCGTGGGCAAGTCCGTGCTCGAGGTGGGGGCGGGTACAGGCCGCGACGCCGTGGCCCTTGCGGTCGCGGGGGCCGATGTTTGGACCCTCGACTACGTGCCGGGCTCCCTGGTGCTGACTTTGCAGGCCGCCGCTGCGGCCGGCGTGACCGTGCACCCCGTCGGCGGCGACGCCTTCGGCAAGCCCTTCGCCGACGACACCTTCGACCTGGTCTTCCATCAGGGGCTACTCGAACACTTCCGCAATCCCCTGGACATGCTGCGTGAAGACCTGCGTGTGGTGAAGCCTGGCGGCTACCTCGTGGTGGACGTTCCCCAGACCTGGCACTACTACACCCTCGGCAAAAAATTATTGATCGCCCTGGACCGCTGGTTCGCGGGCTGGGAAACTCAGTTCACACCCGGCGAACTCGAGGAAATGGCGCGTCGGGCGGGAGGGACGGTCGTGCGCACCTACGGCGACTGGATGGTGCCGGGACTGTGGTACCGGGCCGTGCGCAAGACGCTGCTGGCGAAGCTGGGCCTGCGTCTGCCCATGTACCCCGATCCGATTCCGCCGCTCGGCAGGTCCATGGCCCGATGGCGCGGGCGCAACAAGGAACGTCGTTGGGCCCTGTACACCTGCATGACTATCGGCGTCGTGATCCGCAAACCCGATTCGTTCCCCGGAGGCAGTCGATGAAGATCCTCGCAGTCAACTGGCGCGACATCGGCGACCCCCTCGGCGGCGGCGCCGAGCTGCATCTGCACGAAATCCTCAAGGGCGCCGTTGCCGCCGGGCATGAGGTGGACCTCGTGGTGTCGGCCTACGCAGGCGCGCCGAGCACCGAAGTCGTCGACGGTGTGAGGATCCATCGCAAGGGGCACTGGTCGGTGGCCAACTACGTTCTGCCCGGCGTGGTGAAGGGTCTGCTCAAAGCCGAACGCTACGACCTGATCGTCGAGGACATCAACAAGATCCCTTTCTACACGCCCCTCTACAGCGGCGGCGTTCCTGTCCTGGCCGTCATACCTCATCTGTTCGGAACCACGGTGTTCCGTGAGACCAATCCGTTGGTGGCTACATACGTGTGGGGTTCGGAGCAGTTGATCCCCGCCGTTTACCGCAACGTGCATTTCGAGGTCATCAGCCCCTCGACCGCAGACGATCTCACGGCCCGTGGCGTGAGTCGGGACAGGGTGACGACGGTGTTCTGCGGTATGGACCACGGCCGCTTCAATCTCGAAGACCCGCCTGCTCGCGACGATCCACCTCTGGTCGTGAGCTGGAGCCGCCTGCGCAAGTACAAGAGTGTGGACGTGGCCGTCGACGCCTTCACCTACATCCACGCCGCCATCCCCGAGGCGCGGATGCTCATCATGGGGCGGGGGCCGGACGAAAACCGCCTGCGCAAGCACGTCGAGAGCCATGGCCTCGCCGACATCATCGAGTTCAGCGGCCACCTCGAGTGGAACGATCTGGTAGCCGTCCTCCATCGCGCCTCGGTTTTCCTCAATCCCAGTCCCAAGGAGGGGTGGGGACTCACGGTCATCGAGGCCAACTGTTGCGGTCTGCCCGTGGTGGCCAGCGACCGACCCGGTCTGGTGGATTCGGTCCAGGACGGGGAGACGGGCCTGCTCGTGCCCTACGGCGACCCCGATGCTATGGCCGATGCCGCATTGATGCTTCTCCGCGATCCTGAACTCTGGCGCTCCTGCAGCGAGAATGCCCGTACCTGGGCCGATACCTTCACCTGGGAACGCTGCGTCGCGGAATCGCTGGACCTGTTCGCCGAGGTTGCGGCCAAGGGCGTCCGGCCGTGAAAGGCGCCCGCGTCCTGCTGATGCGGTTGACGGTCAGCATCCTGCTGATCTTCGTGCTGTCGAAGAGGATCCCTCTCGCCACCGTCGGTGAATCCTTGGCACAACCGCATTGGGGCTGGCTCGGCGCTGCGGTAGCCGTGTTCGCCGCCTCGGCCCTCGGTGGGGCCTTGCAATGGGCCTGGATTCTGCGCACAGCCGGTCTGCGCACTCCCCTGGGAGAGATGGTCCGTGTGTACTGGGTCGGCATGTTCTTCAACAATTTTCTGTTGGGCAACGTGGGGGGCGATGCGGTCAAGGTCGTGGACCTGGGGCGTCGTGAGGGGCGTACCGCCACAGTCCTGGGCGCCACGGCCCTCGATCGCCTGGTTGGGCTGCTTGCTTTGACGATCCTCGCCCTGGTCACTCTCGGCCTGGCGAGGATCCTCGACGGCATGCTGCTGAAGTTGCTCCTGCTCGCCATGATCGTCTGGGGCGGTGGTTTGACGGTGCTGTTGTCCCGCCGCGTGTCCACGTTCCTGGTGGGTTCACTGAAGAGGCTGCCTTGGTCATGGCCCGCCGAACGATTGGCGGGATTCCTGGAGGAATTCCGTCGCTTCCGGGAGCGGCCGCGTTGGTTGAGCCGTCTGTTCCTGTTCTCGCTCGTCGTCCAGTTCATGCGTGTCTTGACACATCTGCTGGCGGGATGGGGATTGGGGTTGACCTTCAGCAATACCCAGATCCTCCACCTCTTCGTGGCGGTGCCGGTACTGGGTATCCTGATCTCCTTGCCTGTGAGCATGAACGGCCTCGGATTGCGGGAAATGGCGGCGGCGAGTCTGTTCGTGAGCATCGGCGTAACCGCTGCCGAAGCGCCGGCGGTGGCCATGGAGTTCGTGGCCTGGCTGGTACAGGTGGCCGTCAGCCTGGTCGGCGGCGTCCTTTTCCTGATCGGACGCCGCCGCGCAGCCTGACATGGCAGGGAACTCTGCGTAGGGGAGCTTGTTGGCCTTGATCGCGTGTGATAACTTGGCCCGATTGCATTTCGGACCTTCTATCCCCTGGGGGAACCATGACCGTCGTTGAACGGATGCAGCGTCCCACGACCCTGTTGGCCACCGCTGTCTTTCTGCTGGGCCTCATCGTCTACGGTCTGACGCTTCCACCGACCCTCAGCTTCTGGGATTGCGGCGAGTACATCGCCACCAGTCATATCCTGGGCATACCGCATCAGCCGGGCACGCCTCTGTACGTGCTGATGGGACGCACCTTCGATGTCCTGCTCTCGCCGTTCACGACCACGGCGGTCGCGGTGAACTTCATGTCGGGCTTCTTCAGCGCCTTGGCCGTGATGTTCCTCTACCTGATCATCGTGAACGTCGCCCGCCGCAGCGACCCCGACAGCGGCTGGCTCGCTCATGCGGGGGGCCTGACCGGCGCTTTGTTTTTGATGTTCAGCGAGACCTTTTGGAACAACGCCATCGAAGCCGAAGTCTACGGCCTCTCGGGCTTCATCGTCAGCTCGCTGACCTGGGTGGCCTTGAAGTGGTACGACGTCCGGGAGCAGAAGGACAGCCAGAGGCTGATCTACCTCATCGTCTACATGCTCGGTCTCGGCGTAGGTTTCCATCTCGGATCGCTGCTCGTCTATCCCGGCATATTTCTGCTGATCCTGCTGTCCGACCGCAAACGCATCGACATCATCGATCTGTTCGGCGTGAGCGCTGCCTTGGGTCTGTTCATGATGTCGACCATGATCAAGGACGACTTTGTGCTGGTGGGAGCGACGATGGTCCTGTTGGCCGTCGGAGTCGTAAGGGCCTTCGGCCGTCGTCCGATCATCCTCGCCGCCTGCGGCGTGTTTCTGCTGGGCATTTCGGTACACCTGTTCATGATGATCCGCGCCGGCCTGGACCCGGCCATCAATCAGACTCAGCCCGACACGTTCGAAACCCTCATGTCCGTGCTGCGTCGCGAGCAATACCCGACGATGAAGTTGATTCCGCGCAAGGCGGAGCTCGGCTGGCAGATAGGCTACTACTACAACTACCTGTTCCAGCAGTTCAGCTGGCTCGACACCAAAGACGTCCTGATCACCCGCCTGTCCGTGTTCGCGGTGCCCATGTTCCTGGCTTTCCTGGGCGTGGTGCACGGTCTGTGGCGGTCGCGCAAGATCGCAATCATGCTGCTTGTGAATTATCTGATCAACGGCGAGATCCTGAACTTCTACCTGAACTTCTCCGACCACGAAGTCCGAGAACGCGATTACTTTTTCTCGTCGGGCTTCCTGTTCTTCGCTCTGTTTATCGGTCTGGGAGCGGCGGCGCTCCCGCGGTTCTTGAACGGACCGCTGGGCAAGTCGCGCAACGAACTGGGAGTGGGCGTGGCTGCGGCTGCTGCGAAGGTCAAGCCATTGGCGGCAGGGTTTGCGGTGGCGCTCATTCTGATTGCGGCGGCCCCGGTGGTCTGGCCCGGCCACGTGAAATGGTTCGAGCACGACCGCACCGGAAGTCGTGTCGCCCACGAGTACGCCTGGAACCTGCTGGCGGGCCTGGATCCCGATTCGGTCGTCTTCACCAACGGCGACAACGACACCTTCCCGCTCTGGTACCTGCAGGAGGTGGAGGGCTTCCGTCGCGATGTGACGGTGGTGAACCTCAGCCTCATCAACCTTCCCTGGTACATCAAGCAGATGAAGAGTCGCACGCCAGCGATGCCCTGCTCCTACAGCGACCGTGAGGTCGACGAACTGCGGGCGACTCGCTTCCAGGACCCGGACTCCGGCGCCGAAGAGATCGTCTGGGTGAAGGATTACATCACTCACGACATCATCAATACGGCCTTCGGCAAGCGGCCGATCTTTTTCGCCGTAACGATCCCGCTCGAGAACATGGAGCGGTATTACGACATGCTCCAGATGGAGGGGCTGGCCTATCGCTTCACGGGACGCAAGGTCGAGAACGGCCTGCCGTCTGTGAACGCCGAGCGCATGTTGGCCAACATGTACGGCGTGTACGACTACAGCGCAACCCTCAGCGGCGACAGCCAGGCCCGCCGCGCCGAGTTCGCCGCCAAGAACGGGTTGAGCGATGCTTTGAGCCGAGGCGATTCGGCGGAAATCTGCACCGACCGCGTCTGGGATGTCGAGGGGTTGTGGCAGAACCTCGGCGATTTCCGCACCGACATCCATTACAGCCACAACGCCACCTACCTGGCGGGCAACTATCCGGCGGGCCTGATCCGTGCTGGTCTTGAATTCCTCAACGCCGCCCGGGAGACTCCGATGGACGACGACGAGGGCTACAAGACCCAGCTCCGCCGCTCCATGGCCGCCTACGAGGTGGCCCGTAGCTTCGACCCGACATTCCTGATGATGCCGGACGTCTATCCTTCGGTGCTGGTCGAATTGGGGCGCGTCGACGATGCCATCACACATCTGGATGTGATCGCCGGTCGGATCCCGCCCCAGGACGAGGAGTCCGCCCTCTTGCAGGTCGGCACGGCTCTCACGAGCCTCGGCTACGGCGACAAGGCGGACGAGTGGATCGAACGGCGGCTCCTCGTCGAACCGGAGCGTCTCGTCTACTACCAAATTCTCTTCAAGGTGAGGCGTTCGCTGAACGATCTGGAAGGGTGCCGTGAGGTCCAAGCACTCTGGACCCAGCAGTTCGGGCGACCCAGCCCGGAAATGGCCGAAGCCATCGAGTTGCTGGCCTCCGGCGTGACCAACCCCTACGGACCGGGCACCTCCACCGACGACGACTGAGTCTCGACCCTGAACGGAGTGCGATGATGGACTGGCGATGCGACACGGTTCTCGAAGGCATGCCCGATGCGAGTCTGCCCGTCGTGCTTACGGAATCTCCCCGGGTGGTGGTGACCGGCTGCGCCGGTTTCATCGGCAGCCACCTCTGCGAGGCCTTGCTGGCGCTGGGGTGCGAAGTGACGGGCATCGACTGCGTCACCGACTACTACGACACGTCCCTCAAGCGTGAAAACCTCGCGACCTTCTGCGACCACCCACGCATGACCTTTCTTGAGCGCGACATCAACGATGTCGACGCCGTGGAGCTGCTGGCCGGAGCCCGCGCCGTGTTCCACCTGGCGGCTCAGGCCGGTGTCCGTGCCAGTTGGGGCGGCCAGTTCGGGGACTATCTCGACCGCAACGTCCAAGCCACCCAACGCCTGCTGGAAGCCTGCAAGGACCCCAGTGTGGCCGAAGGGCTCGTACGCTTCGTCTATTCGAGCAGCAGTTCCATCTACGGCGACCGCACCGATCTGCCGGTCAGCGAGGCCGCCTTGCCTCAGCCGTTCTCACCTTACGGTGTGACCAAGCTCGCGGCGGAACATCTGTGCGTGCTCTACGGAGCCAACTTCGGCGTGCCCACCTCGAGCCTGCGCTACTTCACGGTCTATGGTCCTCGTCAGCGTCCCGACATGGCCTTCCGCAAGTTCCTCGAGGCGGCCCTCGACGGGAAACCCTGGCTGGTCTACGGTGACGGGAGTCAGACCCGCGACTTCACCTTCGTCGCCGACGCGGTGCGGGCGAATCTGCTGGCTGTTGGCGCGCCCCATCCCTGGGCTGTCTACAACGTGGGCGGTGGCGCCTGCATCACGCTGACCGAAGCCCTCGAGATGATGAGGGATTATCTGGGAGAGGAGGCGCCCGACCTCGTCCCGACCATCGACTACCAAAACAGGGTTGAGGGAGACGTGCGTGACACTTGGGCCGATCCCTCCCACATCCATGACGAGCTGGGTTACAAAGCGGCTGTTCCCTTCGCCGAGGGGTTGCGCCGAGAAGTGGCCTGGGTCGTCGCCAGGAGACGAGCCCGTGGTTGATCAGACCGATCTCTTTGCAGGTTCGCCAACGCCTGACCTCTCGGTCGTCGTTCCAGCTCTCGACGAGGCAGACTCCCTGCCGGAACTCGTGGCACGCATCTCCGAAGCCGTAGACGGCATGGGGTTGACCCACGAGGTCTGGATCGTCGACGACGGCAGCACCGACGCCACCCAGGCCGTCGTCGATCAGCTGCGCGTATCCCATCCGGAAGTCCACTCCATCCAGTTCACGCGGAACTACGGCAAGGCCGCCGCCCTCTCCGCCGGCTTCGCGGCGGCTCGAGCGCCGTTGATCGTGACCATGGATGCCGACCTGCAGGACGACCCGGCTGAGATTCCCCGACTCGTTGCAAAACTCCAGGAAGGGTGGGATCTGGTTTCGGGCTGGAAGCAGGCCCGCAAGGACTCCTTCGTCAAAAACACCACATCCAAGCTCTACAACGGAGCGACGTCCCTGGCCACGGGCATCAAACTCCACGACCACAACTGCGGTCTGAAGATCTATCGGCGCGAGGTATGCGATGCCGTGCGGCTGTATGGGGAAATGCACCGCTACGTGCCTGCCCAGGCCCACCTCCAAGGTTTCCGTGTCGCTGAACTGCCGGTGCGCCACGAACGGCGTAAGCACGGTGTGACCAAGTACGGAGCCTCACGCTTCCTCAATGGATTCCTCGATCTGCTGACGGTGGTCTTTCTTGCCAACCGCTCCAGCTCGCCTCTGCATTTCTTCGGACGCATGGGACTGGGTCTCTTCATCGTCGGCGGCGGCATCCTGGGTTGGTTCTTGACCACCTGGTTGCTGGGCCACGGCCTGCGGATCCGGCCTCTGCTGCTGCTTGGCGTGACCTTGGTCATCCTGGCCGTGCAGTTCGTGAGTCTGGGCCTGGTGGCCGAGCTCGTGGTGGCTGGACACAAGCCCGAGGCGGAATACCGTGTCCGACGACGCATCTAAGATCGGGCCGGTGCCCGGTCTCGTCGTGGTGGTCGTCAATTGGAACGGCCGCGATCTCCTGGACGATTGTCTGGGATCCCTCCGCGGCGGTTATCCCGACCTGCGCGTGATCATGGTGGACAACGGCTCCGTGGACGACTCCGTCGCCTATTGCCGGGAGCGGTTTCCCTGGGTCGAAATCATCGAGAGTCCCGAAAATCTACGTTGGGCGGGAGGCAACAACCTGGCCCTCCGCAATCTGTGTGACGAGGGCTGGCCCGACTACGTCCTGCTGCTCAACAACGACACCATGGTTCCCGAGGGTTCGCTGAGCCGCTTGGTCGACTCGCTGGAAGCCGAGCCGGAAGCCTGGGCCGCGACACCGCGCATCTGCTTTGCCGCCGAACCGGGGCGGATCTGGTACGACGGGGGCAAGGTGGGTCAGTGGAGCGGCTGGATTGCTCATCGCGGGATCCGCGTCCGGGCCGGCCATCGACCCCTGGAGCCCCACATCACCGACTACGCCACCGGCTGCGCCATGCTGCTCTCGCGCCGGGCCCTCGAAACCATCGGGCTGTTCGACGAGTGTTTTCATCTCTACGGCGAGGACACCGACTATTCTCTGCGTCTGCGCGCCGCCGGCGGCACGATCCTGCACCAGCCCAAGGCCCTGGTCCTCCACAAGGTCAGCCGCACGACGGGGGCCGGCTCGCCCGGCAAGGCGTATCTCAAGGCCCGCAGTCATGTCCGACTCATGGGGCGCCACTGGCCACGTCGATCCTGGCCCTTGCTGATCCCGTCCCAGATGGCTCTGGTCGCGGCGACCGCGGCTTGGCATCTCTGGCTGGGCCGTCCAGACACGGCCCTCGCCTCGGTGACCGGTGTGTTCGACGAGCTTGCTGGGCGGCCGGTCGTCAGCGGATCCTCAGGAGTCACAAACTCTTAGGCCGATGTGACACGGGTCGAAGCTGGACAGCCCGATTGGCCCGATGCTATGCTCCGCGAGGCCGCTCCGACCGCCTCCCAGAATATCGAAAGGACCGCTGTGGCCCATCCCGAGCATCGTCCGGCCCCCGCCGGGACCGTGTGGAGCCGTTTGCGAGCGCCTCTTCTCTACGCCATCGCCCTGTCGGCCCTGCTGGCCGTCGTGCATCCTGAAATCATGTTCGGGGGCAAGGTCTACGGCAGCGCCGATGCGGCCAACTCCGACGCCTTCGCTCTGACGGGCGATGCCTGGCTCCAGGAGCACGGCGATTATCCGGAGTGGAATCCCTATCTGTTCGGGGGCATGCCGACCTTCGGTTCGACGGCGTACCGCCGTTGGGTCTATCCCGTGGGCGAAGCCATGACCTGGCTGCAGAATTCGGCCGGGTTCCCGCCCTCGACCTGGCTGCTGGCCCATATGCTGTTCGGCGGCGCCGGGATGATCTGGCTGCTGGGAAGCTGGGGCCTGCCGCCCTGGGCCCGGCTGTTAGGCGCCGCCTGCTGGCTGCTGTTCCCCAAGACGGTGGCCTGGGCCGTGCACGGCCACGGTTCCAAGCTCGTGGCCGCCATGTACCTGCCCTGGATCGTCGGCTGGACCTTCGCCGCCTTCGAGGGCCGCGCACGCCGTGCGGCGGGTTGGCTCGCGCTCCTGGTGGGCCTGCAGTTCCTGCGCGGCCACCCCCAGATCACTTACTACATCTTCCTCGCGGTGGGCATCGTGGCGGCCGGACGCTGGATCGCCGTGGCGGCGACACGCCGGACCACGGGGGAGCCCCTGCCCGTCGCACCCACCGTCTGGGGCCTCGCGGCTCTTGCTGCGGCGTTCCTGGTCGGGGCCGTGTCGTTGCTGCCTCAGCACGACTATGCAGCCTGGTCCGTGCGCGGAGCCGCGGAGGGCGGCGGCGCCTCCTACGCCTTCGCTACGAACTGGAGCCTGTCCCCCCGCGAACTCGGTTCGTTCCTCTTCCCGGCCCAGGCGGGGTTCGGCCAGGGGACCTACCAGGGCGCCATGCCCTTCAACGATTATCCCAACACCCTGGGCTTCATGGCCCTCATCCTGACCGTGGCTGCGTGGGGCGATCGTCGGCGCTGGGTCGTCCGCAGCCTGTTCGGCGTGCTCGTCATGGCCGTCCTGGTGTCCTTCGGCAAGCATTTCCCGGTGCTCTACAATCCCTTCTACGAGCTTCTGCCGTACTTCAACAAGTTCCGCACTCCCTCGATGATCCTCACGCTCGCGGGATTCGCCGTGGCGGTGCTGGCCGCGGTGGGAGCGGGGCGTCTGGTGGATCTCGTCGACAAGGGCGGGCCTCGTCCGCGACGGTTTGCGGTCATCCTGATCGGAGCGGGGGTGCTGCTGTGGATCGGCGCTCTCGGCGCCGCTCGGGACCTGTACGGGGCCCACCTCGGCAACCTGGCCGCAGCGTCGGGGCGTTCCGCGCCGCCTCCCGCCCTGGTTTCGGCGGCCTGGGGTCTGCATCGGGCTGATCTCTTCCGCATCGGTTGCGTGCTCGCGGCCTGCGGCGGCGGCGTGCTGATCGCCCTGCGAGGGGCCGGGTCCAGGCGCGGCCTGCTCGGTTGGTTGCTGTGCGTCCTGGTGATCGTGGAGCTGGTGGGCGTCGATCTGCGCATCACCCATCCGGAGCGCTCGCTGCGGCGTCTCGCGCGCGACGCCTCGGGTCGGACGGTTCTGGTCGCATCGCCGGCCCTGATCAGCGACTGGAAGCCGGACTCGGGTGACATCGGAGACGGCACCTACTCTCGTCTGGCGGATGCTCTGGGTCATGAACGCGTCTGGCCTCTCGGGCGCGACGCCGGCTCCAACGCCGGCATGATCGCTGGCGTGCGGTCCCTCGGCGGATACTCTCCCGTCAAACTGGCGGCGTTCGAGACGGTTCGCCAGCGCCTGTACGATCCCGAGCAGCCCGCCGCCCGTCTTGCGTCGTGGCTGGGGGCGGCCGTCATCTCATTCGACCAGGTGGTGCCCGACAACGTCCTGCCGGCCTTGGCCTCGCTGGGAGCCGATCTGGCCCCGACCCCTCGTCTGGTCGGCGATCAGGCCGTCTACACCAACCGCTCGGCCCTGCCGCGGGCTCGTCTCGTCCACACCTGGCGTCCGATCGACGAGAGCCTGGAGGACTTCCTGGACCTCGTCCAGGATGGGCGTGTGCACCCCCAGATGCAGGCGACTCTCGACCGTGAGCCGGTCCCTGCTCCCGTCGCGAACGACCTCGCCGAACCCCCGGTCGAATATCTCCTCGACGGTCTGGACGAAGTCGTGCTCCGCGCCGCACCGACCACGCCGGCGATCCTGGTCCTGGCGGACATGAACCACCCCGGCTGGAGCG
>CALEMW010000232.1 GCA_937910695.1 uncultured bacterium | reverse complement strand
GCGGCGTCGGGACCACACATCACCGACGGATTCGAGAAGTAGAACACCGGGATCTCATACCACTCGGGCACCATCTCCAGGCCGCGATGGCCGCGGGCGGTGCGCACGTGGGCCTCGAAGGCGTAGAAATCGCGGAACGAGGGCGGACGCGGCACCGGCGGCAGCAGGGTCACGTCCGACAACGGCAGCGACGCCGGCCGGTCGCCTTCGCGGGCGTCGGCGCCGAGCATGCGGCTGGCCCCGACCATGGTGCGCAGCAGCGGCTCCCAATGACCCCAGTCGTCAAGAGCCTCCATCAGAGTCCGCGGCACTCCCGCCCAGTCGCGCACGCCGCTCTGAACGTTCAGGCACGACGCGGCCACGTACACGTCAACCACACGATCGCCGCGCACGAGGCCGAGGCGCGCGTAGTCGCCGTCCTTCCAGGTGAAGGAACAGATCTTCATTTACAGGTTCCCCCGTCGCTCCTGCTCCCGCTCGATGCTCTCGAACAGGGCCTTGAAGTTGCCCTTGCCGAAGCTGCGGGCGCCCTTGCGCTCGATGATCTCGTAGAAGAGGGTCGGGCGGTCCTGCACCGGCTTGCTGAACAGCTGCAGCAGGTAGCCCTGGTCGTCGCGGTCGACGAGGATGCCGTACTTCTGCAGCTCCTTGATGTCTTCCTCGATGTCGCCCACGCGGTCCAGAAGATCCTCGTAATAGGTGTCGGGCACCTGCAGGAATTCCACGCCGTTGGCCGAGAGCTTGGAGATGGTTGCGACGATGTCGTGGGTATACATGGCCACGTGCTGCACGCCGGCGCCGTAGTTGGCCTCCACGTACTCCTGGATCTGCGATTTCTTGAGGCCGTCGGCGGGCTCGTTGATGGGCATCTTCACGTATTCGTTCTCGTTGGCCACCACGACGCTGCGCAACGACGTATGGGCGGTCGACACATCCTTGTCGTCGATGGTCCAGATGCGGTGGAAGCCGAACACGTTTTCATACCAGGTGGCGACCTGCTCCATCTCGCCGTCGCCCTGGTTGCCCACGACGTGGTCGATGAACTCCAGGCCCGCCGATACGGCCGGCTTGTTCGCCGTATAGGACTCGTACCCCGGCATGAATGCGCCACGGTAGCCGTCACGCTGGACGAAGCTGTGATGGGTGTCGCCGTAGGTGGCGATGGTCGCCACCACGACCTTGCCGTGTTCGTCCTCGAGCACGGTGGGCTCCATCACCGATACGGCGCCGCGGGCCGTGGTGGTTTCCCAGGCCTTGCGGACGTCGTCCACGAGAAAGGCCAGATCGCGCACGGCGTCACCGTGCTTGGCGAGGTGGGCGATGTCGGCGTGGTCCCGGGTCATGGGCGTCTGCAGCACAAGGGTGATCTTGCCTTGCCGCAAAACCCAGCACGTGCGGTCGCGGCTGCCGGTTTCGAGGCCCTTATAGGCCACCGGTTCGAAGCCGAAGCGCTCTTGATAATAGACGGCCGCCTGCTTGGCGTTGCCGACGATGAAGCCCACATGGTCGGTGCCCAGGATCTCGAACGGTGCGCTCATGCGCTGCCCTCCTCTGCCTCATTGATCTGATTGCGGGGAACCTGAACATTAAATACCAAGTATGTCCGGTATGCCAGTGATATCGAGGATCACGCTCATCATCAACGGCGGCGGCTTCCGGATCAGCCGCCGTTGCGCAACTCCCTGATCATCTGCAAATCCTCACGCCCTAGCACTTTCAACGCAAAGAGCGCTCCCACATAGATCACACCCGTCACCGCCAGGGCGCCCACGAACTCCGCCCAATTGTTCTGAGGCAGATGGGTCCAGGTCACGTCCCAACCGGGCACCGCGGCATTCAGCAGCGGTACGCTGACCGCCCAGGCCGACAGCAGGGCCGCCGATCCACCCAGATGCCCCCGCATCCAGGGAATGTAGATCCCGGTGAAGTGGATGTAGCGACGATGCAGAATGTGGCTCACGATCTGGCTGGCGAGGGTGGCGATGGCCGCCCCGTTCCACTTCAGCCATGGGATCAACAGCAGGTTGAGACCCACGTTGACCACCATCACCGTGGCCGCCAGCCGGATGAAGGTCTTCTCGCGCCCCATAGCCAGCAGCACCCGGTTGTAGACGGTGTTGGCGGCGTTGAGCACCAGCCCCAGGATCACGATGCGGAACACGCCGGCTGCCGGCGCGAATTCGTCGCCCTTGGCCAGCAACCGCACCAAGGGCACGGCTCCCAGCACACAGACGACGGTGATCGGAAAGATCACCAGATGCAGATACCGCATCGCCCGCGACGCCATGCGCGCAACGTCTTCAAGAGGTTTTTCTCCGGTCTCACGATACCGCTGCAGGGCGGGAAACAAGGCCGTTGCGAACAGGGCGGGCACCATGATCAACAGATCGAGGGCCCGATGGCCCGCGTTGTAAATCCCCGTGGCCGACTCGCCGAGCATCTCGATCAACATCACTGTGTCGATCTTGTAGGCGATCTGGCCGAAGGTCGTGCCCAGGAACACCGGCAGCGCCAGCTTCATCAGCCAACGCGTGCTCACGTCGGCGCTGCCGGTACCGCGCCAATTGTCGGTCGTCCGGGCCATCAGCGGCGCGATGAGCAGCAGTCGCGCCATGCGACTCGCAACGTTGGCCCAAAGCACTCCCATCACGCCATGGCCCTGATCGAGCCAGAGCCAGGCCAGGCCGAAGTACACGACAGCGCTGAGCAGCTGGCTGTAGGTCTGGTACTGCACCTTCTCGTGGGCCTGGAGCACCGAGTCGCAGGCCATGGCCGCCGACTCGATGAAAACTCCCAAAGCCATCACCAGCACGGCGCCGCGGATCAGGGATTCGAAGCCGGTAGCGTAGACATAGACCAGAATCAGCCCGTACGCTGCCATGCCGAAGGTCAGCCGGATTTTCAACGCCGCCCAGAACAGATCCGCAGTCCGCTCCCTGGCCTTGACGATCTCACGGGTGATCAACGTCCCCAGCCCGAAGTTCGACACCACGATGAGGATGCTGGTGATGTCTACGGCGGCGGCCCAGATGCCCGTTCCCGCCGCCCCTTCGAGACCGGTCAGGCGCCTGTAGATGAAGAAGCCCAGAAGTCGTCCGGAGAAAAGTCCGATGGACAACAAGGCCGTGTTCTTGACCACGAAGCGAGAGGCTTTCACGGCAGGGTCGACTCC
Organism: uncultured bacterium; assembly: GCA_937910695.1. Classification (GTDB taxonomy): domain Bacteria; phylum Krumholzibacteriota; class Krumholzibacteriia; order LZORAL124-64-63; family LZORAL124-64-63; genus CALEMW01. Next base: position 9,989 of record CALEMW010000232.1, on the reverse strand, counting down.
GTTCTCTAGAAATGTCCGCCAGTGGCGGCGGTCAGACGCGGACCGCTGGATCCGTCGAGGGGCCAGGCCAAGTCGAGCCTTGAAACTTCGGCACGGGAGGAGCGGGTCGGACCGAATCTCAGACCGACCCCGGCTTCCTGCCGCACTTGACGGCGCGACGCGGGTTCATCGGTCCACCAGGCGGCGCCACCGGAATAGAATCCTGCCACCGCCAGGTGATAGAAGCCCAACAGTTCATTGGACACCAAGTGTGCGTGCTCGACGTTCCAGCGCAGCAGGCGATCTCCAGCCATGCCGTCATACTCCAGAGTCCTCAGGCCGCGTGTCAAACCAAGGACCGGCACCTTCGTTCCAAAGATGTCCCGCCCTACGGCGCCCTCCACCCACATGCGATTCAATCCCCCCAAACCCTTGCGATGCCAGCCCGACGCCAGGTCCACGACGTGCCAGCTTACGGACGGACCGCCCACGGCTCCTTGGCCCGCAAACTTCGTGAACAACCATCCGCCCGCGAGCTGCGACCAGTCCTGGCCGGCCATCTCGAGGATCAGCCGTTCGTGATCGCTGCCGAGAGCCCCCAGCGCGGGGCCGGCCCTCAGCCAGAGATAGGGATCGAGCAGAATGTCCTCCTCGACACCATAACGCAACACGTACCGATCCTTGGTCCAGTTCCGACCCAGGGTTTCGAACTGCAGATAGACCTGAGCAGTCCGCCCCGATTCTCGAAGCAAGGGGCGTCCGGCGGCGGCCTGGAAAGCATCGGGAGCGAGGTCGAACTCGTCCGAGGAAGATATGGGTCCGTCGAGATCGAAGTCGACCCGTTCGGTCATTGCTCCCACTCCGGCCCGCCAAAGTCGCCCCCGGCCCTCCGGGGAAAGGCGGATCAGCCAGGAGGCGGATACTCCTTCGCGGAGGATGGAGGGCGATGCGTAAAGCCGCGCCAGGTTCGCCGCCGCTGCTGAGCCGCGGCTCAGATAGTAGCGCGGCGCGAACACGTTGTCCCAGGCCAACATGGTCCAGCTCCAGCGGTCATCCTGGGCGTATTGGGGACGGGAAAGTTGCACCCGGCGCGTATAGCCGTCACTCAGATCGATGGAGGCCACGGCCAGTTCGAGAGGCATTCCCAGCAGACGCCGGTTCTGGAAGCCGAGATGCTGCCAGTCCCTGTCTTCGTCTTGACCGAGCCCGGCCTCGAGCTTCACCCCATATCCCATGAAATTGCGATCGCTCAGCAGGGCGGTCCAACGGTCGGATGTGGAGGAGCGGGAGTAGGAAAGGTGCGTGGACAGCGACCACGTCTCCTGCACCCTCACCTCTACCGACACCGAACCGTCGTCCAGCGTGTCGACGGCAGCCACGCTCACGTTGGTCAAAAAACCCAGAGAGCGCAGATTGCGTTCGGTCTCTTCCAGAAGAGCGGGATCATAGACATCCCCTTCGCTCACCAGCAGCTCCCGTCGCACGACATGGCCTCTGGTTCCTGGATGGAGGGTGTTCATGGTCCGATAGATCATCCCGACCAGCTTTCCTGCTTCCTGCAGGTCGGCTTCACCATATAGGTCGGTCATGACAATCTTGATTTCACCAATATGAAGGGGAAGGATCGGGTCTGTCGCCGTAGACGGACCGGCAGCAACGATTGCGACCGCAACAACAGCCCACCGCCATCGTGTCCGAAAAATGAAATCCATGTCAGATTAGCCGCCTTATCGTCATGACAGTATTGTCAGTATCAGTGCGTCGCAATCGATCTGCTCCTGGCCAGAGTACTCTGTATCTCCATTGAATACAACCATCTTCGGCAACCGACGCCGACCATCGTGCACCTGGCACGGACCTTGGATTAAGGGGAGCGACCAAGGGATCAACGCGCCGTCGCACTGACGGCCTCGACCAAGAGACTACGATCGACCAGGAGGAAAACACCATGACCACCGCCGTGATGCCCTTCAGCCATCTCATGGACAGCCTGTTCGCCCCCGCCGCCTGTTCCGTCCGTAACGAGCATGCCGCACCACGCTTCACTCCTCGCGCCGACATACTCGAAGGCGAACGAGACTACATCATCAGGATGGATCTCCCCGGGGTCAACCGCGAGGATCTCGAGATTGAAATCGACGGCGAGGCTCTCTCGGTGAGCGCCAAGCGCAGCGACTCGGCGGCCGAGGGTTACCGCCTCCTGCGCGGTGAACGCGGAGAGAAGGCTAACTACCGGCGCACCTTCCAGATCGGGCGTGGTATCGACCGCGAGAACGTGAGCGCCGTTCTGAACGACGGTCTGCTCGTGCTCACCTTGCCAAAGAACGAGACGGCCGTGGCCCGCCGGGTCGAAGTCAAGTAGCGCAAGTCGGCCAACGGATTTCACACACCCACACGGAAAAGGTCGGGACATCGTCCCGACCTTTTCCTACCATATGGCCACCATGAAACTCATCACCTTCCGACACCCGGAAGGGCCGCGCCCCGGCGTCGCCCTGACCGAGACGATCTGCCTCGACCTGATCGCCGCCGATCCGTCGCTGCCCCGCCTGTGGAACGACTTGTTCGGCCACATGGAACACATCTACGAACTTGCCGATCGCTGGCACGAACCCTCAGGCATCATCGACGGCGTGCCCATGTTCCGCATGGGCAAGTACCCCCTGTTGCCGCCCATCGTCTCCCCACCGAAGATCATGGCCGTCGGACTCAACTACCGCGACCATGCCGAAGAACAGAACAAGACGCCGCCGGCGGCGCCCATGTTCTTCAGCAAGGCCATGACCTGCCTCCAAGCACACCTCGGACCCATTGCCCTGGACGACGACCTGACCCAGGTCGATGCCGAAGCGGAACTGGCCGTCGTCATCGGCAAGGCCGGGCGCCGCATCGACCGCGACGACGCCGAGAGTCACATCGCAGGCTACATGTGCATGAACGATGTCTCCGACCGCGAGGCCCAATACGCAGATAAGCAGTTCTTCCGCGGCAAAAGCATCGACACCGGCGGCCCCTGCGGGCCCTGGATCGTCACGCCCGACGAACTGCCGCCCCTGGCCCACGGCCTCCAGATCACCGGTTCGATCGGCGACGAGATACTCCAGCACAGCAACACAGACCAGCTCATCTTCCCCATCGACGAACTGATCGCCCACATCAGCCGGCACATGACCCTGCTGCCCGGCGACATCATCTCCACCGGCACGCCCGCGGGCGTGGGCGTGTTCCGCGATCCGCCGCGCTTCCTGCAGCCGGGCGACGTTGTCGAAGTCTCCATCGAAGGCATCGGCACCCTCACCAATCCGGTGATCGCAGTCTGACAACGACGATTTCTCGCCAGACAGCCCCTCAAGCACCCCCCTCTACTGCCGATATACAGGACGACGACGGAACGGCCCCTGCAACGGGGCCGCACAACCGCGGGTTCGCCCTCACCACTTCGGCGGACCCCAGCAGGGAGGGGTATCGATGGTCCAGGCCGCCACGATCACGCACATGGGAATGGTGAACCTCTACGCCTCCATGCCCCACTACTACACCTACTTCAAACGGCACGCCGCCAACGCCGACGAAACATCGTTCCGCCTCGCCCTTGGGCGACAACTCGAATCCATGGGACAGCGGCTTCTCGACGGCTCTGAACAGCGACCGCACCTGTTGACTCAGGAGCAGCATCAGATCATCGATCTGATGACGGACGACCTGTCCACCATCCTCAGGCTGCTCAACCGCACCGGTGTGATCCGCCTGGTCGACGAGCCCGACGTCTGCATTCCTCTGCTCAACGATCTAGACCGGCAACTCATCATGCTTCTCGAGCACATGTGGATGTGCACTTCGAGCATGTTCTGTGGCGACCAGGAACATTTCGACAGAACAGCAGCCACCATGGCCGCCTGCTTGGCCCACTTCCTCGATCTGGCCGAAAACCGAAACAATCAGCTCGGCCTGGGCTGGGAATCTGAGTTCAGGGGTTTCGACTCGCACATCGAGTCCAACGAAGAGGACATTTGAGTGTGAGTATGATGTACCGGAATCCCCACTGTTGGGAGACGAAACCCACTCCGAACAACCGCACGCCGTGGTCGGTTGCGCCCGAAGGGGGTGTGGTCCAGGGGCCGCTCGACCTGGCATTCCTGGCGGGTACGGGGATGGATCTTGTCCTCGACGAGGGCCAGATCGCCCTGCTGTCCGTACGAGGTGAACTCAGTCGCTGTCTCTGGCCCGGTTTTCATCCCCTCGATGTCGGTGGTCAGAACGGCCTCCCTATCGAAAGCATGCTGTATTTCCTTCATCTCGACCGCACGCTGTCGGTTCCCTGGCATCAGTACATCCCGATCCGCCCGGCCACCGGTTTCGCCCCGGGGCCCCGTCTGGCCAGCGGCGTATTCGAGGTGCTGGTCACCTACCCCACACTTTTCTACGATGCCTTCCTGCGCGATCGTGACGGAACCGGAGAGGATATTTGTCTCGATGCGCTCGCACACCTGTTGCCCACGTTCCTCGCCATCCGGATGACGACCACCACGCCTACGGTCGACGAAAACGGAGCCGGCCCCGACTCCCTTGCCGAGCGGGCCGCACAGCTTCCCCGCAACTGTCTCGACGAAGACATCTCGCCCTACGGCCTGCGCTGCGTGACCTGGAGCATCGCCAACATCTCCGAGGATGAACCGGCACCGGTCACACCTTTCGCATGAACACCTGACCCCTCGCCTTGCCCCCTCCGCAACCCCCATGCTAGATTGTCCCAGCCTGAGGCTCCGGTCCGCTCCGGAGCCTCTGCACTACGGCCATCATGGGGGGACGTCGAGGAATGAACCGCTGCCTGTCGATCGTGATGCTCTTGCTGTTGTCCACGCCGGCCGTCGCCGCGGACCACGACGATTTCTTTTCCGACCAGGTCATCGGACCCATCACCATCGAAGGCAACTCCTCCACCGCCACCAGCCTCATCCTCCTGGAGATGTTCTTTCACGAAGGCGACCCTCTCGACTTCGATCAGGTCGACGCCACCTGGGAGCATCTCGAGGACCTCGGTTGGTTCGCTTTCGTCGACATCTCCATGGACGACTCGCTGGACGTGGTGCCCGTCACCTTGACTGTCGAGGAGGACAGCACCACTCGCGGCTATCCGATCATCGACTACGACCGTCGCTACGACATCCTGCTCGGCCTCCGCGCCTACGACATCAACCTGGGAGGCCGAGGTGAAAAGGTATCCTTCTCCGGCATCTGGCACCGCTCACACCGCTATGAATTTTCTTGGGTCCACCCTTGGCTCTTCACCGTCAAGGGGCTCTCGCTGGGAGTCGACGCCCGCTGGGAAAACGCGCCCTTCGTCTACCGCGACTTTGACCATCGAAACTGGAACACGGGCCTCAGGCTGCGCTGGGCTCCGCGCGGTGCGGCCTTCGTCGAGGTCGGCGTCGCACGCGGATCGTTCGAACAGAAAGGTCTGTTCGACGGCGCCCCGATCACCTGGGCCGCCGGCACGCGCAATCGTTGGTCCACTTCGGGGACCCTGGGTCTGGACACTCGGGATATCTCCTGGTACCCCACCGCAGGCGGCTACCACCGCCTCACCGCGACGCATCACGACAGCGACGATTTTCCCTCATTCACGGAACTCGTCGCCGATCTGAGCCAATTCATATCGCTGCCATGGGAGCACGTGATCGCCGTCCATGCCTGGGGCCGTGAAGTGAACGGTCATGTGCCGCCGGAAGACATGCTCTTCTGGGGCGGCCCTGAAAATCTGCGGGGATATCGATACGCCCAGCTCGAAGCCGAAGAAGGCTGGCTGCTGTCGGCCGAATATCGCTGGCCTCTCTTCCTGATGCCCATCTCGGCCGACGGCAAGGTGGTCGCCATCGGTCTGCACATCTTCGGCGATATGGGCGCGGCCGATTTCGACGAAATCACCGGCGTCACCCGTCACGATTTCGGTGCCGGCATTCATCTGGGCATTTCCGACCATGTGTTCCGCTTCGAGGCGGCCCGCACGGACGAAGACCGTACGGCCTTCGTGTTCATGGACTCGTTCAATTTCTGACGCGAGGGAAGGAGGTGACATGCTGCCCGGCGAGAAGATCTACCTGACCCGCTTCGCCAAGAGCGCCGGCTGAGCGGCCAAGCTCAGTCCGGAGGGTCTGGACTCAATTCTCAAGACGCTGCCCGTCACCCGCGGGCCCGAGCTCCTTGTGGGCTGGGAAACGGCGGACGATGCCGCCGTCTACCTGCTTCCCGACGGTCAGGCCATCGTCTCCACAGTCGACTTCATCACGCCGGTCGTCGACGACCCCTGTGACTTCGGCGCCGTGGCCGCGGCCAACTCCCTGAGCGACGTGTACGCCATGGGCGGCCGACCGATCATGGCCCTCAACCTCTGCGGCTTCCCCGAGAACGAACTGCCGACCGAGGTCATCGGTGAGATCCTTCGCGGCGCCGCCGAGGTGTGCCGCCAAGCCGGCGTCGCGATGGCCGGCGGCCACACCGTTCGCGACGCCGAAGTGAAGTTCGGTCTCGCTGTGACGGGTCTGGTCGACCCCGCGCTGATGCTGCGCAACTGCACGGCCCGTCCCGGCGACGCCCTGCTGCTGACCAAACCCCTGGGTACCGGCGCCCTGGCCGCCGCTCTCAAAAAAGGCGCCCTGCCCGCCGACGGCGAACATGCCCGGGCCCTGATCGCCACCATGCGAGCCTTGAACTCGTGCGGGCCCGCCTTGGCCGCCGCCGGGGCCCATGCCGCCACTGACGTCACCGGATTCGGTTTTACGGGCCACGCCCTTGAGATGGCCACCGGCAGCGGTGTCCGCCTCGAGGTCGAGATGGCCGCCCTGCCCCTGCTGCCCGACGCAGTAAGTCTTTGCGGCGAAGGCCATACCTGCGGCGGCACCAAATCCAACCACGGCTACACCCGCGACCGCATCGCCTACGATGAGTCCCTCGACGACGCCTCTCGTGGTTTGCTCAACGATCCGCAGACCAGCGGTGGACTGCTCATCGCGGTCCCCGTCGACCGAATCGAGGAATTCAGGGACCTGGCCCTCGAACTCGGGGCCTCCTGCGCCGCCCACATCGGATCGGTGCACGAGCACTCCCCCGGTGAACCCCATCTGATCATTCGATAATTTCCAGCATTCGACTCTCAAGACACCAATATCATCGCCGATACAGGGTATGGACGCCGGCTCATGGAGGAACGGTCGCAACGGCGTCGATCTGGAATCATGTTTCAGGAGGAAACCCCTTGTCGACCTCTACGCTGTCTTTGAAGAACATCAACCCGAGGGACCTCAAGCTGGTCGTGAAGGAAGTACCTACGCTTCCGATCGTCTACCAGCAGCTCTTCAGCAAAATGAGCAATCCCAACGTCTCGGTACCACAGCTGGCCGAGATCGTCTCGAAGGATCAGTCCCTGGCCATCAAGATCCTGAAGCTGGTGAACTCCGCCTTCTACGGCTACAAGAAGGAGATCACCACCATCAGCCGTGCCATGGTCATCCTGGGCTTCCGGACGGTGCGCAATGCGGCGCTGGCCATCAGCGTGTTCGACTACGTGTCGGGTTGCACCGACGACAACAAATTCCCCATCGAAGAATTCTGGAAACACAGCCTGTGCACCGCCAGTGCGGCGAAGGTCCTGGGGCACAAGGTCGGCATCAAGCAGCAGGAAGAAACGTTCGTATGCGGGCTGCTCCACGACGTCGGCAAGCTGATCATGAAGAAGTACTTCGAGAACGACTTCAACGAGGTCTGCAGCTACGCCCTCGACAACGGCGTCACCTGGAGCGCAGCCGAAGAAAAGCTGCTCGGTGTGAATCACAGCACCCTGGCCAAGGCCGTGCTGCGCAGCTGGAACTTCCCGCCCAACCTGGTCGAGGCGGTCCAGTTCCATCACACCATGAGCCCGGGCGCCTCGTATCCGGACATGGTGGCCCTGATCAACCTGTCCAACTACCTGGCCTACCAGTTCGGGATGGGCGCTCCGGCCAGCATGGTGTCGGCGGATTGCGACCCCGCCGCCCTGCGCGAGCTGAACATCACCATCGAAAAGACCTTGATGCATAAGGAAGAGATCATGGCCGAGACGACAGCGGCTCTGGATATCCTCCAGATCATCTCCTGACAAGGGTTCGGCGGGGAAACAGAACGGCGGCGCTCCCGGGAGGGGCGCCGCCGTCGCTTTGCCTGCCGGGGACTCAGGCCTCTTCGCTCTCCTCGATCAGCTCGGGAACATCGAGGCTGCGGACCGTGGCGTTGATCTCCTTGGGCGCCTCGAGTTCGCTCTTCACCGATACGCCGAGCTCACTGAACTTGCGGGCCTGGGGCAGCACGCGCCGCTCCAACGCCCCGACCGCCTTGTCGTAGGCTTCCCGCGCACCGTCGATCCCCTTGCCCACGCGCGTCATGTGCCCCAGGAACGCGGAGATGCGGCGATGCATCTCCGCCCCCAGCTCGCTCACCTTCTTCGCGTTCTCGGCCAGGGCTTCCTGGCGCCAGCCGTACATCACGCTCTTGAGGATGGCGATCAGGGTCGTGGGCGTGGCGATGATCACCTTCTTTTCGGCCGCGTAATCGGTCAGCGTGTGGTCCACCTCGAGGGCCGCATAGAGGAACGCCTCGTTCTGCAGGAACATGACCACGAACTCGGGCGTGTTGGGGAACTGCTCCCAGTAGGACTTCAGACCCAGCACGTTGATGTGGTCGCGCACATGACGGGCGTGCCGCTGCAGGTGGGCCGCGGCCTCGGCCTCCGAGTCGGTCTGCAGGGCGTCGAGGTAGGCGTCCAGCGGCGTCTTGGCGTCGACGACGAGCTGCTTGCCGGCCGGCAGGTGGACCACCAGGTCCGGACGGTAGGCCTGATCCTCCCCGCTCACATGGGCCTGGGTCGTGAAATCGCAGTGCTCCTTCAGGCCGGCCAGCTCCACGATGCGCTTGAGGGTCATCTCGCCCCACTGGCCCCGCACGCTCGGTTTGCGCAGGGCGTTGACGAGGTTCTTGGTCTCCCCCTGCAGCCGCGCCTGATCCTCGCGCAGCGAAGTGAGGAGCTGGTTGAGCCCGCCTGTGCTTTCCTTGCGTTCCTTCTCCACCGCGGTCACGTGCTCGCGCAGCTCGTCGAGGGTTTTGCTGATGGGCTTGACCAGGTTTTCGACAGCCTGCTCCCGCTTCTCGAGCTCGCCCTTGGCCGTGGCCTGTTCCTTCGAGAACTCGCTGCGGGCCAGCTGCAGGAAGGCGGCGCTGTTGTCCTTCAAAGCATCGGCGGCGACGGACTTGAAGATGTCGCGGGAGTCGGAGGCCGCCTTCTCGACGGCAGCGATCTTCTCGGCGGCGACGCGGCGTTCGGCATCGAGCTCGGCGTGCAGACGGGCGGCCTCGGCGCGGCCGCGGGCGGAGGCGACGAGCCAGCCGATCGTGAGGCCGGTCAGCAGGGCGATGGCGGAGACGATGATGATCGAGCCGGTCATGGGGGCCTTTCTCGGGCTGGGTCGGGGTTCGCTTCCCTGGATGCGCATCTTATCAGATCACCGTGCGCGATGGGAGGTGACGTGTCGATGTCCTGCGATCACACGGAGATCAAGAATATTACTTGATACAAGTGCGTTAATCAACTACATTGACTGAACGCTCCCTCCCGGAACGGTTATCGACCATGCCGACGAACGCCTACCGCATTCACGCAGACCTCGTGAACGCCCTCGATCGCCTCCGCTGCACCGAACAGTCAGCCGTCACACTCTTCGCCCGTGTTCTCCGCGACGAACTCCATAAACCACTCGGTTACGCCTCCATGGAGCTCTACGGCACCGAAGGCCTCGGCCTCTCGCTCGCGATGACCCGTCAGTTCCTACGCCTTGCCCGCGCTCTCGACGATCTGCCGGTCACACGGGCCGCTCTGGATGACGGCCGCCTGAGCTGGACCAAGGCCCGAACCATCACGGCCGTGGCGACCCCGCGTACGGAAGAACAATGGGTCACGGCAGCGTCCAGCACCACCTCGCGCGATT
>CALEMW010000231.1 GCA_937910695.1 uncultured bacterium | reverse complement strand
GATCTGCGCGACGAGTCGGATCGCAAGGGCATGCACGTGGTCGTGGCGCTGAAGAAGGATGCCTATCCCCAGGTCGTGCTCAACAAGCTCTTCGCCCACACGCAGTTGCAGCAGACCTTCGGCGTGATCAATCTCGCCCTGGTGGGTCAGCGGCCGAAGGTGATGACGCTCAAAGAGACGATGCAGGAGTACCTGAAGTTCAGGGAAGAGGTCGTCGTCCGCCGCACCAAGTACGACCTGCGCAAGGCCGAAGAGAGGGCCCACATCCTCGAGGGCTACCGCATCGCGTTGGACAACATCGACGAGATCGTGGAGCTGATCAAAACGAGTGCGTCGCCCGACGAGGCGAAGACGGGCCTCATGGACCGCTTCGGCCTCTCGGATCTCCAGGCCCAGGCCATCCTCGACCTTCGCCTCGCCCGCTTGACGGGTCTCGAGCGCCAGAAGATCGAAGACGAGTACCGCTCCCTGATCGAGCGCATCGCCGAGCTCAAGGAGATCCTCGACAACCGCGACCGCCAGTTGCTGATCATCCGCGAAGAGGTCGAGGAGGTGCGCGCCAAGTACGGCGACGAACGCCGCACATCCATCGAATTCGCCGAAGACGACATGGACCTCGAAGACCTGATCGCGGACGAGGAAGTCGTCGTGACGATCAGTCACACGGGCTACGCCAAGCGCATTCCCATCGACACTTACCGCACTCAGGGACGCGGCGGCAAGGGCATCACGGCCATGGCCACCAAGGAGGAGGATTGGGTCGAGCATCTGTTCATCGCTACGACCCATCAGTTCCTGCTGGTGCTCACCGAACGCGGCCAGCTGTACTGGCTCAAGACGTACCACGTTCCCGAGGCGACGCGCACGGCCAAGGGCCGGCCGATCGTGAACATGATCGACCTCGCCCAGGACGACAAGGTTCACGCCATCGTGCCGGTGCGCGAGTTCACCGAGGACCATTTCCTGGTGATGTCCTCGAACAAGGGCATCGTCAAGCGCACGCCGTTGACCGACTTCAGTCGCCCGCGACGTGCCGGCATCCGCGCCATCAACCTGCTCGAGGACGAGCGTTTGGTGGACGTGAAGGTCACCGACGGCACCCAGGACGTGATTCTGGCCACCAGCGGCGGCATGGCCATCCGTTTCCATGAGTCGGATATGAGGCCCATGGGCCGTACCGCCCGCGGCGTCAAGGGCGTGACCCTCGGCAAGGACCAGTCCGTGGTGGGTATGGTCACGGTGACCGGGGAGAGCACGCTGCTCACGCTGACCGAGCACGGCTACGGCAAACGCACCCCCGTGGGCGACTACCGCGTGCAGAGGCGCGGCGGCCGCGGCCTGATCACCATCAAGTGCACCGAGCGAAACGGGTCGCTGGTGGGCATCAAGGAGATGATGGACGATCAGGAGTTGATGGTGCTTACGCGCAATGGCATCATGATCCGCATGGCGGTGAACGACATCTCAACCCTGGGGCGCAACACCCAGGGCGTGCGGATCATCAGCCTGAAGGGCGACGACGCCGTGGCCGGCATGGCCCGCATCGAGGCCGCAGACGAAGTCATCGAGACCGAATCCTGAGAGGACGGGCGGTCATGATCACTCACGGCAGCCGAGCGACCCGGATCACACCGCACCGAACGGGCGGCGTGGTTCTGTGTCTTTGGATCTGTCTCCTGTTGCTGGCCGCCGCGACGGCGCCGGCTGCGGAGTCGGCCAGCACGGCAGCGCTGTACGGGGATCTCCGTATGACCGTCGACGACGACGGCCTTGTTGTTCTGTGGACTGAAAACTGGCTCGTCGAACGCTCCCTGCTCAAGATTTCACCGCCCTGGACTTCCGTTCGTCGACGGGCCGCGATAGGTGACAGCCCCTCTGTTCTGCGCCTCGCCCACGAAGGCGTGGAGAACGGCAGTCGAGGATTTTCCCGTCGCGCCGACGACGACAGCGATGGCCGGACAGATGAGGACCGGCTCGACGGCGTCGACAACGATGGTGACGGACTCGTGGATGAAGACTTCGCCGCCGTCAGCGATCAGATGCATGTGGTGCATCGCACGGTCGGTGGCGAGGTGCGCCATCTCGAGACCTATCACTGGGACTACGAGCATCTTTGCGAAAGTCTCGTCGTGTCATGGACGCTTGATGGCGGACCGTCCGACGCCGTGCTCCGTCTTCCTGAGGGTGCCTGGCATGAGGCCCGCGTCGGGTGGTGTGCGCCGAAACGCAGCACTGCGGATCCGGCGGCCAGGCCCATGGCCGTCGCTCGGCTCGTGGATGAACATGGTGAATGGTGGCTGGGCGTTTCGGTTCTCGAGGGCGACGCTGTGCTGCGTATGGACGGCGGCGAGCTGCGCCTGACCGCGGCCGACCACATGGTGATCGCCGTGAGCGCGACCCCGACCCTGACCCAGCTCCGCAACCGGCAGGCAACCGTCTTCGCCCTCCATGCCGGAGCCCGCTCTGCACCCGACGCCGATCCGGTTCCCTGGATCGTGCCGCCCCCGACGAGAACCCCCGAGACCTCTGCTCCGACAGCCCTCCATCATGCCTCGGGTGATGGTTCGACGGTCGTCGAGATCACGACGCCTCCCGGCTGGAGCCTCATTCCAGATCCCGAATCTTTCCGCATCTCAGGTGTGGCCCTGGGCGCCCCGCGTCGTATTCGCTGGCAGCCGGGAGTCGGGACCCATGTTCTCGACGAGATCTGGCCGGCGGCGACCGCGCCGGCGACCCTGCGTCGTGATCACATTCTGCTGCCTCTTGTCGACGATGTCTCGAGCGGAGGCGTGTGGACCTTCACGTTCCCGCCGACAATCCTGCCCGATGAGGCTGCAACCCTGGCCATGCGCTCCGTTTCAGGCCGCAATATCGACCTCGTGCTCATGGCGGCTACGAATATCCAGCCGCCGATGAACACCCCGGAACCACCCCAGGGCGCGCCCGAAGAATCCATAGAAGAGAATATGCCGTCCCTTTCGCCGCACCTGTTGGAGAATTACCCGAACCCTTTTGTGGACCTGCTCCAGGTTCGCTTCAAGATCCCCGAAACGGTGGGTGAGGGGTTTGTTTGGGATGAAGACAAAGCACCTTTGCTCGCCCCTACGGATCTGATTCCATACACGTCGTCACAGCCGAGAGTAACGCTCAAAATCTACAATGTAGCTGGAAATGAAGTCGCATCTGTGTTTGATGAACCGTGTGATCCAGGGGAGCGGACCGCGAGTTGGAACGGCCTCGATGTTTCAGGTCGGCCTGTCGCCACGGGAACGTATTTCTGTAAACTTCAAATTGAGAACTGGTCTGTCACCAAAAGGGTTGCGTTGATCCGCTGATATGAAAACCCTTTTCGGCACCGGGAAATACAGATCTTCTTCATTTTGAATTCCACCACCACTCCTGTGGGCAGATGAAATCATACCATGATGTCGAATCGTGAAAATTAGTCCTTGTTCTATCAATTGAATTCTCCTATAATCGTCTCACTATTCGTCAAGTTTGAGCGCACCAGTGGTTAGCACACGATGGAGCGACCTATCCGTCCGAGGGGGACAGTCGTGAATGAAAGACTGGAACCGATCGAGGAAGCATGGAGCAGCTTCATTGTCGAGTTCCCATCGTGTCCGAAGATCAAGACCGATAGCGGAGATTCGACTCAGAGCATTCTCTTCCTTTGTGCAGCATCAGAGAAAAACCCCGCCGAATTGTGCTTTGCATTCTTTGGACCCCAGATCTTGCTTCGCCGCCTTTCAGAGGTGAACGCCGGCGCCGATGTGGCTTCGGCGCGTCTTGCATTCGTCTATGCAGCGGAAACGCCGGCGAATCTCAAATCGACCCTGGACCACTTCCAGGCCCGGTTCCCGGCGCCGATGCTGGTGAGTCAGCGCAGCAACGTGCAGCGCTCGGCTCAGCATGTGCTCGAGTATCTGACCCATGCCGTGCCCGGCGGAGCCCCTGCGGCCCATTCGGTCACGACCATGGATCCGGGTCTCGTGCCTCTGCCCAGCGATGTTCCGCTGTGGACCACCCAACTCCCTGGGGTTTCTCTCGAGGGGGCCGGGGACGACGGGCGGGATGTACACGCCACCACGGAGATCCAGGATTACCGCGCAGAGTATGCGTGCCGGTACGTTCTGCAGAACTTCAGCGAGAACATCAATCGCGACCGCATGGCCGAGATGGTGCACCTCTCGCCGGGGTACTTCTCGAACCTGTTCCGGGTCGAAGTGGGCATGAGCTTCAGCGATTACCTCATCCAGATTCGCATCGACAACGCAAAGAAGTTGCTGCGTCGATTCGATCTCTCGGTCGAGGAAGTCTCGAAGCAGTGCGGATTCAACAGCCTCGCGCACTTCAGCAGGACCTTCAAGGACCGCTGCGGCATGCCGCCGCTGAAGTTCCGCAAGTCGCCGCAGACCGCCGCCTAGGCAGCACGCGGCCGACGCGATCCAACGGGCCCCTCTCGTTCCGGGAGGGGCTCGTCTACGTGCCGACGGAGATGCCTCGTGTCGCTGGTCACTCTCACCGAAGCCTCTTTCGACTACACCCGCGAGCCCATTCTCGTCGACGCCGAACTGCGCCTTCATCCCGGCGAGCGGGTGGCTCTGGTCGGTCCCAACGGGGCGGGCAAGTCGACCCTGTTGGCGATCATCGCCGGCGAGCTCGAACTGCTTGCAGGACGTCGCGAGGTGCGCAACAACCTGCGCCTGAGATGGCTGCGCCAGGAAACCACCTTCGACCCCGGCGAGTGGGCCGGGTGTACGGTGCGGGCCATGGTGGCCGAAGCCGCTTTCCCTGAAGTGCTTGAATTGGAGCTGGAGCTGGAACGGATCGGAGCCGTCATCGGCGAGGCGGCCGGCGAGGTTGCAACTGAGCTGAGTCGAGAGCACGGGCGCCTGCAGGCGGAATTCGAACGCCGCGATGGATATACTTGGCGATCGCGCCTCGAAGCGGCTCTCTCGGGTTTGGGAGTTCCCGCCGATCTGTGGGATCGCGAGCCAGGCGTGATGTCAGGAGGCGAGCGTCGACGGGCGGCGCTTGCGGCCGCCTTGCTTGCCAACGCAGACCTGCTCCTTCTGGACGAGCCCACCAACCATCTCGATCTGCAGGCCCGCGAGTGGCTCGAGGCCCACTTGTCCCGCTATGGGGGATCGCTGATGGTCGTATCCCACGACCGCTACTTTCTGGACCGGTCGTGCGATCGCACCGTAGAACTTCGCCGGGCCAAGTTGTCGTCATGGCGCGGCAACTACTCGTCATGGGTGAAGGAGGCTGCGGATAGGCGCGTACGCGATACAGCGACCTGGAAGCGGCAACAGGAGAATATCGCGAGGACCGAGGCCTTCATCAGCAAGAACATCGCCGGACAGAAAACCAACCAGGCCAAGTCACGCCGGAAACAACTCGCCCATATGGAGCGGTTGGACCGTCCCGATGTCGAAGCGAAGCAGTGGCGCATCGACCTGGCGCCGTCGCGGCCGTCGGGGGCCAACGTGCTCGAAGTCGAGGGGCTGACCAAGGGTTTCGGTGGCACAAATCTGTTCCATGACGTGAGTACCCTTGTCGCCCGTGGTGATTGCCTGGGAATCGTCGGCCCGAACGGATGCGGAAAATCCACACTCCTGAAGACCCTGGCCGGCGAGCTTTTGCCTGACACCGGCCGTGTGAGCTGGGGTCATAATGTGGACCTCGGCCTGTATGATCAACAGCTGCGCCGTGTGTCGGACGACAACACGGTCCTTGAAGAATTGAGCGACGCCTGGCCGGGCGCCACCCTGGGAGAGCTGCGATCTTTCGCCGGGGCTTTCGGTTTCGGCGCCGACATGATCGACCGCCCCGTGGGTGCTCTGTCGGGAGGGGAAAGGGCCCGCATCGCCCTGATGCGCCTGATGCGCGAAGGGCACAACACGCTGCTGCTCGACGAGCCCACCAACCATCTCGACGCTGCGACTTGCGAGGCCCTCGAAGAAGCTTTGCGCGGTTATGACGGGACCCTGATCGTGGTTTCCCATGACCGTCGCTTTCTGGAGCGGGTGGCGACGCGGCTCCTCGTGTTCGAGGACGACAGCGTGATCCATTATGTGGGGACATGGACGGAATACGCGGTCAAAGCCAAGGAGCGTCGGGAGGCGGCGGCGGCGGCCCGCAGAGAACGCGCTCCCGAAATGGCGACGAAACCAATTTCCGCCATGGCCGGGTTGAGCAAGAACGAGATCAAGCGTCGCGAGGAATGGATCGCCGAAGTCGAGGTTCAGATCGAAACTTTTGAGGCGGAGAAGGAGGCGATCCTCGAGAGGATGACGAACCTGGATCTAGCTCCAGACACTCGTGTTAAGATCGCGCGACGCATCAACGAGATCGACACCGAACTCGCGGCCTGTCTTGCTCGCTGGGAAGAGTGGAGCAACGAAATATCCTGATGACGATCGTTCGATCCCACCCAGTCATCAGAGATCCACGAACAGGGCGACGCAAGTTCTCATGGCGAATCCCTCCCTCGAAATGCAATCTTACAGTCTGATCGACGTATACCAACACGCTAACGGCGGAGACGGGAACCAACACCATGGCGATGATCGAACACGATCTGGACAAGCAGCGCGAACGAGTGATCCTCGCCGGCGTCGATCTACCCCTGCGCTTCGGTGACGGCATCGGCGGCGACTGCGATCTCGAAGAGCTCGAGCGCCTGGTCGAGACCGCCGGCGGCACTGTCTACGGAGAAGTGCGCCAACGCCGCGACCGGCCGGCTCCGAGCACGCTGATCGGCAAGGGCAAGCTCGAGGAACTGCTCGGGGCGGTGAAAGAGACCGAGGCCACCCTCGTCGTGTTCGACAACGACCTCTCGCCGGCCCAGGGCCGCAACATCGAGAAGGTTCTCAACGGCGTGGAGGCGAAGCCCGACAAACCAGGCGATGCAGGCAAGGTGTCGGTCATCGACCGCACAGAATTGATCCTCGACATCTTCGCCAACCACGCCCGCTCCCGCCAGGCTCGGATGCAGGTGGAACTGGCACAGATCCAGTACATGCTGCCGCGCCTGACCAAGCTGTGGTCCCATCTCGAGCGGCAGGCGGGCGGCATCGGCACCCGCGGCCCCGGCGAGACCCAGCTTGAAACGGATCGTCGGATCGTGGGCAAGCGCATGACCAAGCTCAAGAAGGACCTTATCCAGGTGGCCGCCGACCGTGAAGTACAGTCGCGCCGCCGCCGCGAGCAGTACAGTGCAGCACTGGTGGGCTACACCAACGCCGGCAAGTCGACCATCCTGCGCGCCCTGACCGGGGCCGACGTATTGGTGGAGAACAAGCTCTTCGCCACTCTCGACACAACCACCCGTCGCATCGAGATCGATGAACGGCGCCAGATGATGGTGTCGGACACCGTCGGCTTCATCAAGCGCCTGCCGCACCATCTGGTCGAGTCGTTCCAGGCGACTCTGGCCGAGGTGGCCGAGGCTGATCTTCTGGTCCACATCGTGGACGCTTCCCATGACGATCCGGAGCTGCAGATCGGATCGGTCAACGAGGTGCTCGCCGACCTCGTGCCTGAAGATCGCGACACGCTGATGATCTTCAACAAGATCGACGCCCTCACGCCGGAGCGCGCCGAGACGGTCCGCAACCGCTTCACGCGGCTGTTTCCCGGCGCCCTGGTGATTTCCGCCCATGATCCCATCGACGTTGAAAAGGTCCGCAGCGCCTTCGAGGCGCGGCTGCTCGAGCAGGAGCAGATCGTTCACATCGAGGTGCCCTACACCCGTATGGACCTGGTGGCGGTTTTCCATCGGACCGGGTCGGTGCTGGATGAGAAGCACACGGAGAACGGCGTGCTGATGGATGTGCGACTGAAGAAAGAAGAGCTGATGCGGCTCGCCGGCAAGGACGAGGATATCCGGATCATCGAGTGACGCCGAGAGGAGAATCATGAGCGGCCCGGAGAGCCCGGTGCGGACCATCGTCGCCTTCCTCGTTCTTGTGGTGTTGTGCAGCGGGTCGTGGTTCGTGTTCGATCCGCCGCAACGCAGTCATGAAACCCGCACCAACCCCGCCCGACTCGAAGCGCAGGCCCTGCGACGAGGAACTCTCGAACTTCCCGAGCGCCTTCATGATACGGCCCTGCACGAAGGCCGTGCCTATAACGTGTTCCAGCCCGGACAAACCCTCTTCTATCTGGGTCACGATCTGATCGGTGCAGATCTTGAGGCAACCGCCCCCCGCGAAATCTTCGCCATCTTCGTCCTGACGACCTTCCTGCTGTACGGCGCCCTGTTGCGGCTGACACACGGCCGTAGCGTCGTGTCCCTGGCGCTGACGATCTCGATGATGTTCGGTGCACCCTACTTCGTGAACCTGCGTCCGGCCATGGACGGCGCGCCCTGGCGCCTCAACCACGTCTTCACGGTGTTGTTCACCGTGGCTGCATTGTTTATCCTCGCCCGCGGGACCAAGACCAGGGATCTCCTGGGCGCCGGACTGTTCATCGGCGCCGCTATGATGTTCCGCCTCCAGTCGGTCCTGCTGCTGGCCTTGCCGATGATGCTGATGGCTCAAGATCCGCGTCCCGGTCGTCGTGTTGGCTCCCTGCTGGTGTTTCCCGTGCTGGCTCTCCTGATGGTGCTGGGGTTTCAGGCCGCCAGGTTCGGCACGCCCTTCGAAACCGGATATATGCTGATCTACGAGGGCCGCAGCGACACCCTCGCGCTGCGCGCCGCCGAGCACGGCTTGATGTCGTGGCGCTTTCTACCCGAGAATCTCTGGCGTACGTTCCTGGCTATTCCCGTGCCGCGCTTCGAAGAGGGCGCGTTTGCAGGGCTGACTTTGGACGGCCGCGGAAACAGCCTGTTGTTTTCCCAGCCGATTCTGCTGCTGGGCCTGCTTGGGTTGCGGACGCCTCGTTCGGCTCGATTGTCGACCTTCGTCGTCGTCGCAGCGTTGACAAGCATGCCGGTGCTGCTGCACCACAATCCGGGCTGGCATGCCCCCGGCTACATGCGGATGGCGTTGGACTATCTGCCGGTATGGATCGCGGCAACCGCCTTGGCGCTCAGCACGGCCACGGCGCCGTGGACGTCCAGGGCGGCAGTGGTCTTGGCGGGATCCGCACTGGCCTACGGCTGGTACCTCCTTTAGATCGGGGCTGTCGATGAAGGACCAGTTCCTGCTGCGCGATGACGTCACCTTTCTCAATCACGGCTCCTTTGGCGCTTGTCCGCGACCGGTTTTTGAGGAGTATCAGCGCCTCCAGCGCGAACTCGAAGCCGAGCCCGTCGACTTTCTGTCGACACGACGGACGTTGCCGACCCGTCTTGCCACAGCCCGCGGACGTCTCGCGGAATTCGTCGGTGCCGACCGCGACGAGATCGTGTTCGTGCCCAACACCACGACGGGATTGAACATCGTCGCCCACACCCTCGATCTTCATCCAGGCGATGAAATTCTCACCACCGACCACGAGTACGGCGCCATGGACCGCATGTGGCGCTTCATCTGCGGCAAGACCGGAGCCACCATCGTGCGGCGAAACCTGCCGTTTCCTCTGGCCGATCCAGAGGAGGTCGTCGAGCAGGTGTGGGCCGGCGTCACCCGCCAAACGCGAGTGCTGTTCCTGAGCCACATCACATCGCCCAGCGGTGTGATCCTGCCGATCGAACCCTTGATCAGGCGCGCTCGCGAACGCGGCATCCTGACGGTGATCGACGGCGCCCACGGCCCCGGTCAGCTCGACCTCGATCTGCACGACCTGGGCTGCGACGTCTATGCCGGCAACTGCCACAAATGGCTCATGGCTCCCAAGGGCGCCGCAATGCTCTACGTGCGCGCCGACTGTCAGAATCTGATCGAACCCCTCGTCGTGAGCTGGGGCTGGGAGAGCGATCGGCCCGGCCCAAGCCGCTTCGTGGACGAGCAGGAGTGGACGGGAACGAAGGACGTATCGGCGTGGCTGGCCGTGCCGGCGGCGCTGGACTTCTTCGTGGGGCACGACTGGACGAAGGTGCGGGCACGCTGCCGCGATCTTATGCTCGAGTCGCGTGAGCGCCTTTTGGATTTGACGGGCCTGCCGCCGCACTGTCCACCCGACCCGTGGCTGGGCCAGATGGCGACGGTGCCGCTGCCGGCCGGCGTCGATGGCGAGGCTCTTCACCGCCGGCTGCGGTTCGAGCACGGAGTGGAACTGCCCTGGACGTCGTTCTCGGGGCGCGACTGGCTGCGGTTTTCGATCCAGGGCTACAACACACGCGACGACGTGGATCGGCTGATCACGGCGCTCGAGTCGGAGCTCGCCCGAAATCATTCGGACAAGGATGCAGGTCATGGATGAACGAGAACGCCAATGCCGCATCGCCGCCTCCCGCGCCGGCCGTCGGGCCGCCGCCGCAGGCGACTCCACCGCCTGGTTCGATCCTCTCTATCGCGCCGCCCGCGAAGCCGACGCCCCCGCGGACATCCCCTGGGTGGACCAGCGTCCCAACCGGTTTCTCATGCAGTGGCTCGACCGAGCGATGCCGGCGCCGTGCCGCGCCTGCGTGGTCGGGTGTGGCTTGGGGGACGACGCGGAGGAGCTCGCCCGCCGCGGCTTCAACGTGACCGCCTTCGATATCTCACCGACGGCCATCGACTGGTGCCGCGAGCGCCACGCGGCCACCGCTGTCGATTATGCCGTGGCCGACTTCAACAACCTACCAGCAGCCTGGCGCGGCGCCTTCGATCTGGTGGTGGAGGTCTACAACGTGCAGGCGTTGCCGCTCGCCGAGCGCGCAATATCGTCGGCTGCGCTGTCGTCGCTGGTCGCCCGCGGCGGGCGCCTCGTAGCGGTGTGCCGTGGAAGGTCGGACGAAGAGAGCGACCCCAAGGGACCGCCGTGGCCTTTTTCACCCAAGGAGATGGCGCTGTTCGCCACAGAGGGGATGACGGAGGAGTCGTTCGAGATCATCGACGATCCCGACGACGAGGGCGTGGTCAGGTTTCTGGGCGTTTACCGCCGCGTTCCTGCCGACTGATCGCCGAAGGCTCCCGCAAAATGAGCACCGATCCGGTCACAACCCCAGAACCGCCTCCAGCACGGGATCGCGACCCGCCGTGAAATCCTCCCATGTTTCGACGACGGGATGGTCCACGGGCACCCAGCCAGGATTGTCGGCCATGATTCCGAAACGAGTGGACGAACACCCGAACGGAAGTCCCGACAAAGGAAGCACGCCGCTCCACACCTGGCCGAAATGATCGGGTCGCTGGCCGGTGGGTTCCCCTGCGACCTCGGCCCCGGCCACCAGGACGAAATAGGCGGCGTCGAGAACGGCCGAGGAGAAGGTTCCGGTATCGGTCAGGACGAATGAGCGGATAGGGTGATCGCTTTCACGGCGTTCGGCGAGAGCCGCCGCGATACTCTTCAATTGGTGTGAGGAACCACCGCCATTCTGACGCAGATCCAGCACGAAGCGGTGGACATTCCGGGTGTCGAGGTGTTCCTGGATCGTCGCGCCCAAGGTGTCGAGAGACAGCTCTCGTGTATTCCGGCAGGCTCCGTATTTCACGTAGAGCGTGTGTTCATCCTCCAGGAACCGGATCCAGTTCCGGTCACGACGCGACCAGCGGAGAGCTCCTTCGCCTTCGGGCGGCATGGCGAGTTTCAGATCGGACGATGGATTGGTCGTGTCTGCAGTGAGGGTGACTTTGCGGCCGTCGTCGTGCAAGACCGTGTAGGTCACGGCGTCGGCTTCGGGGATCAGCCCGAGAGAGTTGAGGATCGTCGGCATGCGGAGCATCCCGATCGCCCCGGCACGTCGCCAGGCTTCTGTTTCCGCCGATACCAGGGGTTCCAGGGCCGCCATGACGTCGGCGGTGGATGAGTCTCCGCATCGGATCAACCGGCCGCCGACCAGATCGGCCAGATCCTGCACGGCCCAGGTCACCCGAATCTCGTCATCGTACAAAGCGAACCCGGCTCCCAGGGTCAACTGCCGGCCATCAGGGAATCCCACGCCCGTATGGGCGTCGCCCAGCGTAGCGACAACCCTCATCAGCTTCAGGGCGAGCTGAAAATCAGTGAGCTCGTCGGCTTCATCGGCGACGGCGTGGAGTGAGGCAACAAACGATTCCTTGTTCACGATAGCGAAGGGATCGGGATGTTTGATTTCGAGGATATCGATGAAGCGTTTGCAGTCGGCATGCCAGTCCGCGACGCGTGAACCCGTAGACTCCGGGGGCGTCCAGGATTCGATGACGCTCACATCGTCGAACATGGCCTCGCCGGACATCGAGAGGAAGCAGCTCACCGTCATCTTCTTCGCGCCTAGGGGCAGCAGGATGATCATCTCGGCCTCGGTCCACTCCTGCGTACCCTGGAAGCGGGTGACGAAGTCGCGCTGGAGGTAGTTTCCGTCGGCGTCATAGATGATGAACATGAGCTGACAGTTCGTGAATCTGTGACCATCCGGCTGCACGTCGCGGGACGCCGCCCGCCCCTTCACAGTCAACTGGGTCATGCCGATGACGGAGATATCCTGAGTGACAGCCATCCAGATTTTCGTTTCGGCGCCACCACCGAGGCCCAGGGCTGAACCGTCCGGCGAACCCGAGACTTCGGAGACGATGGAGACAGGTGCGTCACTTTGTTCGGTCGCTCCGGCACTGATCGTCCACCCCGCCGGCGTCCCATCGACCCACTCCTCGAACCCCCCGTTGATCACGAGCTCCTCGGCGGCGAAACACGATAAGGCGAGGACAAGAATTGTTGAGACCAGGAACACGACCTTCACCATGACCAGTACCTCCGGGATATCTTATTGATAGGCTGGCGAAGTTGCGCGCGGTGTCAATCGGACAGCCTGCGAACAAGCTTCTACCAATCCTTCCAGTGCGGCGCCCACCCCGACGCGTTCTTACCCGCCTTCAGCCCGCGGCGACTCCCGTCGGTCCCGCCGTACGAAGCGCCGTAAGCAAACCAACCGATCAACGGTACGAACAAGAGAAGCGACCACGGCACCTTCTTGTGAGCCGGACCGCTCGCCTTGAACCAGAGGTGGCGTTGCATGATCACGACGATCAGGACATAAAGAGCGAGCATGGCGATTTCCATGGGTCCTCCTTCTTTGATAATTGTATCGATAGGGAGATCCTATCACGAGGGCCGCCCCGCCGAAAAGAAAGTCCAGACGTCTGGACTCCCCCCATCTGTTCCTTGCCCCCCAACCCTCCAACCGA
>CALEMW010000230.1 GCA_937910695.1 uncultured bacterium | reverse complement strand
GTTTGTGGGGGGAGGCTGGAATGGATGATGTTCGGGTTCATACTTCTACGTTGATCGCCGATTTGCGGCTGCCGTTGGCGGGGAGCTTGAAGGAGCGCCGCAAGGAGCTGTACGGGTTGGTGGAGCGGCTGCGCCACGAGGGCTTCGCCGTGGCCCAGGTGGGGCCGCCGGATCTGCACCAAAGGGTGTTTCTGGCCATCGCCGAGGTATCCGGTCAGCCATCGCGTCTTGCGGAACGGCTCGACGAGGCCGAACGTATCCTCTTCGCTTCCGAATTCGAGGTGTGCTTTCTGCAACGCAGCGAGAACACCTGGTCCGACACTTCACTCCGCTAAGCGCTGGACGGAGCCATGACCATCATCGACCTGAGCCATGTTTCGAGCACCGGCATGGCCGTGTATCCCGGCGACGAGACGATGCCCGTCATCCGACGTCTTACCGAGCACGGTCCGACCGGCCACCAGTCGTCCGCATTCGAAATGGGATGCCACGCCGGCACCCACATCGACCTGCCCCTGCATTTCCGGGCGGGAGAGGCTTCCCTTGAGGAATTCCCCTTGGCGCGATGCTGCGGCCCGGCCGTGGTGATCGATGCCGCTGAAGGGAGGATCGGCCCGGAAGTCCTCGACGGCGTGGATCTCGAGCATGTGGAGTTCGTGATCTTCCGCACAGGCTGGGAGAGCCGTTGGACCACGCCTGAATATTACGCCTCCTGGCCCTGGTTGGCCGTCGAAACCGCGCAGCGACTCGCCGACGCCGGACTCAAGGGCGTGGGGATCGACAGTCCCTCCATCGACAACGCCGTCGACCAGTCGGCCCACGTCGTGCTGGCCGCAGCCGGGTTGCTGAACGTCGAGAACATGGCCAACCTGAATGCGCTGCCGGCACGGCCCTTCACCTTGCTGGTGCTTCCCTTGAAGTTGGAAGGTGCGGAAGCCTCGCCTGTCCGGGCCGCCGCCTTGGTCGAAGGGGACGACTAGAGTGCTGTTCGACGTCTTCATCTTCCTGCTGGGCGTGGCGTTCCTCGTGGCGGGCGCCTGGTCCATGGTTACCGGGGGTTCGCGCCTGGCCGGGGCCCTCGGCGTGCCGTCGGTGCTGGTGGGACTCACGGTCGTGGCCTGGGGCACGTCGGCCCCGGAACTCGTGGTCTCGTTGATGGCGGCGCTGCGCGGCAGCACAGACCTCATGCTCGGCAACGTCATTGGCTCCAACGTGGCGAACGTGGGCCTGATACTGGGCATCTCGGTGCTGTTTCTATCGCCTCCAGGCGATCGGTCGCTGTGGCGCCTGGAAGTTCCGGCGTTGCTCGTCGGCACTGCCCTGTTCACGATTCTGGGCCTGGACGGTAAGTTGGACCGCCCCGACGGCATCATCCTGATGATCCTGTTCGGATGGGTCACGGTCCGCTCAATCGTCCAGGGTATGGGACGCGTTCACGATGAACGGTCGAACGAAGGCCGCGGACGTGGTATCATAATAGGGTTGATCCTCACAGGGGCTGGTACCGGAGCCATGATCCTCGGCGGCCGTTGGATCGTCGATTCGGCCTCGCAGATCGCCAGGATGTTGGGAGCCTCTGAGATCGTCATCGGCCTGACCCTGGTGGCCGTGGGCACGAGCCTGCCGGAATTGGCGGCCACTCTGATAGCGGCCGCGCGCCGCGAGAGCGGCATCGCCCTGGGCAACGTGGTCGGATCGAACCTGTTCAACCTTTTGGCCGTCGGCGGGCCGGTGGCCGTGATCAAGGATGTGCCCGTACCTAGGGACGTCATCAGCCGCGAGATCCCGAGTCTGTGGATCATGACCTTGGCCCTTGCCGCGGTCCTCGCAGTCCGCGGACGGATTCCCCGCGTTTTAGGCGCGGCCATGCTCATCGCTTATGCCGCCGGCGTGATCTGGTGGATCACATGACCCCTCCCTTGACCCGGGACGGACGAGAATGAAGAAACGACCGACACCCGAGACCACCTTCCAAGACATTCCGGACACTCCCAGTGCCGTCGATCATGAGACGCCGTTGCGCGGCCTCGCCCGTACGATCACCAAGGCCGGCTATGCGACACGGCGTCAGGCCGAAGAGATGATCCGCGCCGGCAGGGTCCAGGTCGACGACCGCCGCATCCTGGATCCAAGCGAGGGAGTCGGGCCGGACTGCGAGATCAGGATCGACGGCACGCGGATCATCGAGGTCATCCGCACCTATCTGGCGTTCCACAAGCCCTTGAACGTGGCCACCAGTTCCACCGTGTCTCACCGTACGCGTCTGATCAGCGAGTTTCTCCCCAGCGAAGTCCCTGGCCTCTCGTCTGCCGGCCGCCTCGATCCCCACACCTCAGGTCTTCTACTTGTCTCCAACGACAGCGCTTGGAACGCCAAGGCGGCCAGCGGTCACGGCTTCGACAAGGAGTTCCTTGTCTACGTGGACGGTGAGATGACCGACATCCAGCTCAGCCTCATCGCCTCCGGTGTGCAGGTGCCGAAGTCGGGCCTGGTCAAGCCTGTGTCCATTTCCATGGAATCGCTCACCGACGGGCAGACCGTCGTGCGCATGGTCCTGCGCGAAGGCAAGAACCGGCAGATCCGCAATCTCTTCCAGGCGCTCCGCCAGTCCATCCGCTCCATCCATCGACTGCGGATCGGACCGGTAAGCATCGACGCGGTGTCGCCGGGGCGTTGGCGGGTGCTGTCGAGTCATGAGGTCGAGGCGATTCGGAATGGGTCGGAAGCGAACGACGTCTGGGATCAGAATGGGTCATCGCCGTGATCTGCGGGCTTTGCGGAAAGACGGAGCGCATCCTCCTGCCATATCGCTATCTATGGCGCGAAGCAGAATACCGTCTGAGCCGCTGCCTTACATGCTCGTTGATCGCAGTGGATCCACAGCCGGGTCCGGTGGAGATTTCCTCGTTCTATGACCAGGATTACTTCGAACACGGACTCCACGGTTTGGCGGACGCAGGTCTCACTTATGAGGATAGGATGTCGTCGAGCTCGGCCCAGACCCGTAGGTTCGTCGAGGAACATCTGCTGGTTCATCACCGGGCCGCAAAATCCCTGTTCGAAATCGGTGCTGCGACCGGCCACCTGCTGGCTGGTGCGAGGGCTGCGGGTGTGATGACGGTCTCCGGCATCGAAATCTCCGAACACGCGGCCGGCGTCGCCCGGGACCGGTTCGATATCGGACTCCACGTCGGCGATGTCGTGGACTTCGACCCAGCCCCATATGCCGGTGCCTGGGATATTGTCTACGCGGGCGATGTGCTGGAACACGTGCCGAACCCCGTGGGACTGCTGGCTCTCATCGCCGAGCTGCTCAGTCCGGGCGGTGTCGCCATCGTCAGGATTCCCACGACCTTCGAATTGATCTCGTCTAGTATCGCTACGGGTTTCCTGAGGTTGTCTGGAAAGGTGATGACGCTTCCCGATGCGCCGTACCATCTTCACGAGTTCACTCTGCGGACATCGCGAATGATGTTCGAGGACCGGTTTTCCAATGTTCGTCTGATCAACGATATCGTACCCGCTGGCTCACTGAATACAAAGGGTGGGCGCGCTCTTTACAGGCTCAAGAAAGCCATCCATGTCCTCAATGTACCGCTGACACGAATGACTGGACGCTTTGGCGATCGACTCATGGTGATCGCTCGCTCGCCCAAGTCGTAGCATGGCTCGACATTTTGTCCTTGCCGGCCGATCAGTGCGCTGTACAGGCTATTGAAGCGGCAGTGGGCTTGACCCGAAACCACCGATCCAATACACTATGCTTATCACAGTATATGTTTTCCGATGACGGTCAGTTGCTGGGTGAGTTGACAGCATATTCAATAAGGAGCCTTCATTATGATGACCTTCAGTCGCATCTTCGCAGTTCTTATTCTCTCCTGTTCAGCTATGGCCGCGACGATCCTAGTCGACCCTTCCGGCGCAGGAGATCATACGACTATCAATGGTGCTCTGGCAGCTTCCGTGTCCGGTGATATCATCCAGATCATGCCTGGTGTCTACCCTGAGTTCATCGATATTACCCATTCCATTACGTTGGATGCGGTTGGAGGCCGGCCCTCGGTCACGATCGACGGAGAGAGTATTCGTCGCATCATGAATATCGGCGGCCAGATCGATGTGACGCTTAGGGGGTTGAGGTTTGCGAGAGCTCACGGTGTAGATCCATCGGCTCTGCTTATATGGCAGCAAGCCACGGTCCTGGTCGATGATTGCGAGTTTGTCGATAACGTCACGATAGGATCGAATGCCGTCCATGTCCGCCACTTAGGCACGAGCGCCACATTCGTGGCCTGCGACTTCGTGCGCAACTCATGCTCAGTCCACAGCGCAGCACTCAGCTTGAGCAACGATGCATATGTACTCCTCGACGATTGCATGATCGCCGACAACACGTCCTTGGGCAACTGTGGTGCCGTCAACACGCTGGGTGCTCACCTTGATGTGATGGGTTGTCTGTTTCTTCGCAACAGTTCTCCGGCGGGTGCGGGTGCGTTGTTGTATCAAAGTTCAGTGGGAGTCGTTTCAGGCAATACATTCCACGACAATTCGGGGCCCGGATCGGGGTCGGTGAGGCTCGATTCCTTCGTGACCTTTACTCATAATATCGTCACGTCCGATCGAGGCGGGGCGGGTCTCACCCTGAATACCACGGTGATACGGTCTTGTAACCTCTACTACGACAACGCCGATGGCCCTGTGGAGGATGAAAGTCTGGGCGAACTTGAAATCAATGCCGACCCTCTCTATTGCGATTACACAGTGGACGATTATCAACTATGTATGATCTCCCCTGCTCTCCCTGGGGTCGGCGGATGTGGAATCATTGGAGCGTTTGGTCAGGGGTGTGCAAATTGCGGCCCCATCCCCAACGAAAACATGAACTGGGGTGACCTCAAAAGGAGCTTCCGCTAGATTCGATTGGAATCGGGCAGGGGCGCGGATCCGGCAGCGATTCCGCGCCCTTGTCAAGTTTTAGCTAGCCCAACCCCACCATCTCGTTGAACCTCCCGATCGCCTCGTCCCACAGTTCGGC
>CALEMW010000229.1 GCA_937910695.1 uncultured bacterium | reverse complement strand
GGCACCTCGATGATCAACGCCGGCATCCAGCCCGACGATGTGCTGGTGGTCGACCGGGCCGAAGACGCGTCGGACGGACGCATCGTCGTGGCGGCGGTGGACGGCGAGCTCACGGTCAAGCGTCTGCACAAGAAGGGAGCCCGGCTCTACCTGATGCCGGAAAATCCCGAGTACAAGCCCATCGAGATCACCGGCGAGACGGAGTTCGTGATCTGGGGCGTGGTGACGAGCGTCATCCACAAGGTTTAGGCACCGAGGAGAATGGAATGAGCCGGGTCTTCGCGCTGGTCGACTGCAACAACTTCTACGCCTCCTGCGAGCGGGTCTTCGACCCCTCACTGGCGAGCCGCCCCATCGTCGTGCTTTCGAACAACGACGGTTGCGTGATCGCGCGGTCGAACGAGGCCAAGGCCCTGGGCATTCCCATGGGCGCGCCGTTCCACGAGTTCAAGCGGCTCGCGGACCACGACAAGGTGGAGGTCTTCTCCTCCAACTATCCGCTGTACGGGGACATGTCGGCGCGGGTCATGCGCACCCTTGCCGAGTTCACGCCCGACGTGGAGATCTACTCCATCGACGAGGCGTTCATCGACCTGGGCCACCTGGCCGGCCGGCGCCCCGCCGACGTGGCGCGGGAGCTGGCCCAGCGGGTGCGGCGGGACACGGGCATCCCCGTGTCGGTGGGCCTGGGGCCCACCAAGGTGCTGGCCAAGGCGGCCAACCGCATCGCGAAGCGGAATCCGGAGACCGGGGGCGTGCTGGACCTCGACGCCCTCGGCCCCCACCGCGACGCCCACCTGGCCCAGATCGACGTGAAGGACGTGTGGGGGATCGGCCGCCGTTGGTCGAAGAGACTCCACGAGGACGGCATCCACAGCGCACTCGACCTGCGCGAGGCCGACCCCCACCTCGTCCGCCGCCGCTTCAACGTGGTGGTCGAACGGATCGTCCACGAGCTGCGCGGTTTTTCCTGTCTGTCCCTCGAGCAGGCCGTGCCCCCGAAGCAGCGCATCATGACCTCGCGCTCGTTCGGCGAACGGGTGACGCGCTACGAAGACATGCGCGAGGCGATCAGCGCGTTCACCGCCCGCACCGCCGCCAAGCTGCGGGAGCAGAAGTCCCGCGCCGGAGCCCTGATGGTCTTCATCCAGACCAGTCCCTTCAACGAACAGGAACCGTTCTACCAGAACGGAGCCACCCGGCAGGTCGTGCCCCCCGCCCGCGATTCGGGGGACCTGATCGCCGTGGCCCAGGACGCCTTGGAGGCGATCTGGAAGGACGGCTACCGCTACATGAAGGCCGGTGTCATGCTGCTGGACCTCTCGCCGGAGGATGTCGTCCAGGAGCGTCTCTTCGGCGCCGTCGACAACGCGTCCGAAAGCGAGCGCACCAAACTCTTGGGCGTCCTCGACGGCCTCAACGAGAAGATGGGACGCGGCACCCTGCACTACGCCGCCGAGGGTGACGGCAAGGCCTGGAAGATGCGGCAGGACCACCGTTCGCCCGGCTACACGACGCGCTGGGGCGAGCTGCCCATAGCCCGCGCTGCGGACACCCCGTGAGTACCGCCATGCCGATCGCACCGTTGCAGGCCGCCCTGCAGCGCCGTGCGGAAACCGCGACCAAGGACTGGTGGGAGGGCTACGTCAAGGGCTCGGCGCCCTTCCGAGGCGTGGGCATGGCGACCGTGCGGGAGGAGGTCGGCCGCTGGCGCGACACCTGTATCGAGGGTTCGCCTACGGCCGTCGGTTGGGTAGGCACGGCCATGGAACTGATCCGCCAGAAACACACCGAGGACAAGCTCGCCGGCATCCTGCTGCTGGCCGAGACCCTCGCCCCCGCCGGCATGCTGCGGCCCGGCCGCGACCTGCCTCGCTTCGGATCGCTGTTCACGGACGGCCACCTGGCCGACTGGAACGTCGTCGACTGGTTCTGCGTGAAGGTGCTCGGACCGCAGATCCGCGACGAGGGCGCCGCCTGGGCCGACCCCGTGTCCGGGTGGCGCCGCGCTCCGAATCTCTGGCGCGCCCGCGCCTCGCTGGTGCCGTTCACCATCGTGGCTAGCGAGCGCCGCTACGACGGCTCCGTGCGCGAAAGTTGCGCCGTGCTGCTGGCCCGCGAGGAGCGCTTCGCCAAAACGGCTGCGGGCTGGGCTGTCCGCGAGATTTGCCGCCACGACCCCGCCGTGGCCCGGAGCATCATCGAAGAACATCTTGCCGCGTTTTCCCTCGAAGCCCTGCGCAATGCGACCAAGCACCTGCCAGAACCACTGCGAGACCGATACATTCAGCGCTGGAAGAAACATTGATTCCATCTTCCCACACTCTGCTTCCGGAGGTACGTTGAGCGGCGAGGAGGACCTTCATGAACCGCCGCGCCACCATCTCCATTCCACTTGTCGCTGTCGTGATGGCTCTCGCCTCCTCACCAGGCTGTGATTCCCCTGCTGACATCCACCGCTTCTCCTTCGCAACGATGGGCACCGTCGCGGTCGGCACCGTCGAGGTGTGGGACAAGACCCACAAGCGCACGCCCGAAGAGATTGTGGCCGCCGTCTTCGACTCGATCGACGTACACCTGAGCAGCTGGCGCGACGACTCTGAACTCGCGCTGCTGAACGCCGCCCCCGCCGACACGACGATCAACGTGTCCCGGTGGCTGGCCGATTGCCTCCAGGCTGCCGACTCCCTGAACAGGGCCAGCTACGGCGCGTTCGATGTCACCGCCGAACCCCTCATGCGGCTCTGGGGATTTTACAGTGGTCAAGGGCACCTGCCCACGGCCGCTGAGCTGGACTCCACTCTGGCTCTGCTGGGTCACTACTCGTTCGATGCCTCCATGCGCACCGTCACCAAACACCTCGCGGGAACTCAGTTCGACCTCGGCGCCATCGCCAAGGGCTATGCTGTAGACAGGGCCGTGGCCGATCTTGTCGATTTCGGCATCAGCACCGCTTTGATCGATCTGGGGGGCAACATCTTCTGCCTGGGCGTTCCCGACGGCCGCGACGCCTGGCGTCTGGGCATCCGGGACCCTCGCAATCCATCCGCCGTGCTGGCCACTTTCGACGCCGTGCACAAGGCCATGGCCACGAGCGGCGCCTACGAGCGCTACGTCGACATCGACGGCCGCCGCTACGGTCATATCATGAACCCGGCTACCGGATCCCCAGCCGAGGGGCTGCTCAGCGTGACGGTGATCGGGCGTCGGGCCACGATGTGCGACGGACTCTCGACCACCCTCTTCGTCGCCGGACCCGACGAGGCTCTGCGCCTCCTGCGCGACGTCTATCGCCAATACGACGCCGTTCTGGTGTTGCCTCCCCCCGCCGGCGCATCTAAGGCGCGCGTCCTCGCCACCTCGGGCCTCCGTGGCAACCTCACCCTCACCGACGCTGCAACACCCGCAACCACTCTGGAATTTCTCGACTTCTGAGATCGTCGTTATTTTTCGAATCAAGCCGCCTGACTCATTCAGGATCGTAGCGCCGTGGACAACCGACCTCATAGGGTCGAATCCCCTCCGAAGACCTCGATTTCAGATAAAAAAGGGGGATTCGTCCCTGGCATGGGCGGGAAAGGTGGACTACCTTTGCTCGGAGCACCGCTTAGGGTACGACCGGTCGCGGCCGCGCCCTCACTTGATACCCACCGACGCTTTCGACGGGAAGTATCGGACACGGAGGCGACACAAACGCCATGACCACCGAAGTAATTCGGCAAGAGGACGTTGTGATCCGTTTCGTCGGCGATTCCGGCGACGGGATGCAGATCACAGGAAGCCAGTTCACCGACACCACCGCCAAGGTGGGCAATGACCTGGCGACGTTCCCCGACTTTCCTTCCGAAATTCGCGCTCCCGCCGGCACCCGCGCCGGCGTGTCTGGCTTCCAGATCCACTTCAGCTCCGCTGACATCTTCACTCCCGGTGACGGACCCGACGTGCTGGTAGCGATGAATGCGGCGGCGCTGATCGAGAACTATAAGGATCTCAAGCCGGGCGGCATCGTGATCGCCAACACAGGCAGCTTCACCGATAAGGATCTGGCGAAAGCCAAGCTCGAGAGCAACCCTCTCGAGGACGGTACCCTCGGTGCCTTCCGCGTCATCAAGATCGACATCAACGAGCGCGTGATCCAAGCCCTCGCCGATTCGCCTTTGACGAAGAAGGACGTGCTCCGCTGCAAAAACTTCTACACGCTGGGCTTGATGTACTGGCTGTACAGCCGACCCGTCGAGCCGACGCTCGAATGGCTGGCGGCGAAGTTCAAGAGCAAGCCCGAGCTCGTCGACGCCAACCAGGCTGCTCTCAAGGCGGGCTACAACGCCGGCAGCATCCATGAGTTGTTCCAGGGTCGTTACGAAGTGGCGCCCCAGCAGAACGTGGCAAAGGGCACGTATCGGAACATCATGGGCAATGAGGGCCTGGCCCTGGGTCTGGTGGCCGGCGCTCATATGGCCGACCTGGAGGTCCTGCTCGGCTCCTACCCCATTACGCCGGCCACCGACATCCTGCAGCATCTCGCCAAGATGAAGAATCACGGCGTGATCACCATGCAGATGGAGGATGAGATCGCAGGCATCTGTTCGGCCATCGGCGGCTCCTACGCCGGCAAGCTGGGCGTAACCACGACTTCGGGACCGGGCATGGCCCTCAAGTCCGAGGCCTTGGGCCTGGCGGTCATGACCGAGCTGCCCCTCGTCGTGGTGAACGTACAGCGTGCAGGGCCGAGTACGGGCCTGCCGACCAAGGTTGAACAAGCCGACCTGTTCCAGAGCCTGTACGGTCGCAACGGCGAGGCTCCCATTCCGGTGCTCGCGTGTTCCTCGCCGGCCGACGCCTTCGACTGTGCGGTGGAGGCCTGTCGGATCGCCACCCAGTACATGACGCCGGTGATCCTGCTCAGCGACAACTACATCGCCAACGGGTCCGAACCTTGGAAGCTGCCTGAGCTGGACAAGATGGTCCACTTCCCCGTGGTGCGCCCCGAAGCCGGTGACGATCCCTACCTACCCTACAGGCGCGACGAGAAGCTGTCGCGGCCTTGGGCCGTTCCGGGGCAGCCCGGACTCGAACACCGCATCGGCGGGCTCGAGAAGGAGCATGAAACCGGCAATGTGAGCCATAACCCGGAGAACCATCAGATGATGGTGGAAATGCGACTGGCCAAGGTCATGGGCATCCGCAAGACGATCCCGACGCCCGAGCCTCACGGCAACGACGGCGACCTGCTGGTGATCGGCTGGGGTTCGACCTACGGCGCCATCCGCAGCGCCGTGGAGAAGATGTCGGCGGACGGCATGAAGGTGGCTCACCTTCATCTCCGGCATGTCTTCCCGCTGCCCGAGGGGCTGCCAGAGATCTTCGCCCGCTACAAGCAGATCGTCGTGCCGGAGCTGAACATGGGACAGCTGGCCCGCGTGCTGCAGGGTGAGTATCCCGAGTTCCGCTTCAAGCCCTTCGACAAGGTCCAGGGCAAGCCCTTCACGGCCTTCGAACTGCGCGAGATGTTCACCGAGATGTTGGAGGTGGTGTCATGAGCACCGTCGAGCTGAAGCCCAAGGACCTCAAGTCCAACCAGGAAGTCCGATGGTGCCCCGGTTGCGGCGACTACTCCATCCTGAACTCCGTGCAGGCCGTGCTGGCCGAGTCGGGGGTCAAGAAGGAGAACATGTGCGTCATTTCGGGCATCGGCTGCTCGAGCCGCTTCCCCTACTACATGGGCACCTACGGCTTCCATAGCATCCACGGAAGGGCCCTGGCCGTGGCCACGGGCACCAAGGCGGCCAACCCCGATCTTTCGGTGTGGGTGGCGACCGGCGACGGCGACTGCATGTCCATCGGCGGCAACCACTTCATCCACACCCTGCGCCGCAATCTGGATGTGAAGATCCTGATGTTCAACAACCAGATCTACGGGTTGACCAAGGGCCAGTACTCGCCCACCACGCCGAAGGGTCAGGTCACGAAGACCTCCCCCTACGGTGCGATCGATGCGCCCTTCCACCCCCTGAACCTGGCCCTCGGCGCGGGAGCGACTTTCGTCGCGCGTACGATGGACACTCAGCCCAAGCACATGCAGAAGATTCTCAAGGCCGCCGCCGAGCACAAGGGAACGGCGTTCGTGGAGATCTGGCAGAACTGCGTGATCTTCAACGACGGCGCCTGGAAGGAGTGGACCACCAAGGAGGTCCGCGACGACAGGACCATCGACCTGGTCCCCGGTGAGCCCATGCTTTTCGGCAAGGATCTCGAAAAGGGACTCCATGTCGAATGCTGTGAGACGAGCATCGTGGGTAAGGAGGAAGCCACCACCTGGAAGGCGGACACCGCGAGTCCGGTGCCCGGTTTCCTGCTGGCCCAGCTGGACAACGAACCAGACTTGCCCAACGCCATCGGCATTTTCCGCCAGGTGGAACAGCCGACTTACGACGGCCTGATCACCGAGCAGATCGATCAGGTCACAAGCAAGAAGGGCAAGGGCACTCTCAAGAGCCTCATCTACACGCCCGATGCCTGGACGGTGGACTGATCACGCAGGGACGAAGACCGAAGCGCCGCCCTCGTGTGAGGGCGGCGTTTTTTTCTGCCCGGCCTTCAGCCCGATCATGTCTGCCTTTGCTCCGCAAGCAGCCCCACGGCACGAAGAGTTTAATCCTCGCCATTTCTTGACAGACTCACGACTGGGCAGATAGGCTGTCGCATTGTTGCCATTCCGAGAAGGAGTTGAGCATGTCCCAATCGCGAGGACAGTGGAGCAGTCACATGGGGTTCATCCTCGCCGCTGCCGGCAGCGCCGTGGGCCTGGGCAACCTCTGGAAGTTTCCCTACATCGCCTACGAGAATCACGGCGGCGCCTTCGTGCTGGTCTACATCGGTGCGGTGGCGCTGGTCGGACTGCCCATCATGATCGCCGAAATCGTTCTGGGCAGACGTAGTCAACTGAGCCCTGTGGGCGCTTTCTTGAAATTGACCCCGGACCGTCCCGGACATCGACTTTGGGCCGCCCCCGGCATGCTCGGTATCCTCGCCGGATTCGTAATCCTCTCCTATTACTGCGTGATCGCGGGCTGGACGCTCCGTTACATCCTGATGTCCGTCAGCGGCCAGCTCGCCACGATGGTCGGCGACGGCAGCTTCAACGACTTCTTCGGCGCCTTCCTCGCCGACGGCCCCCAACAGACGCTGTGGTACACGATATTCATGACACTGACTGTGGGTGTGGTGTTCTTCGGCGTGAAGGACGGCATCGAGAAGGTGGCGCGAACCCTCGTCCCCCTGCTCTTCGTCATCCTCATCGCACTGGCCGTATACTCCACCACCACCGAGGGCTTCGGCCGCGCCATGACCTTCCTCTTCCGGCCGAACTTCCACGAACTGGACCGCGGCGCCATCCTCGAGGCTCTCGGCCACAGCTTCTTCACCCTGAGCCTCGGCATGGGCGCCATGCTCACCTACGGCAGCTATATGCGCCGCCAGGATTCGATCCCCAAAGCAGCCCTGGCGATCAGCCTGCTCGACACAGCCATCGCGATCCTCGCCTGCATCATCATGTTCTCGATCATCTTCACCGAAGACATGGAGGTGACCAAGAGCTCGACGATCCTCTTCACAACACTCCCCCAGGTCTTCTTCAAGCTGCCGGGCGGGTCGATTATCAGCGGCTTCTTCTATCTGCTCGTCGCTGTCGCCGCTCTGACCAGTACGATCAGTCTGCTCGAAGTGGTCACGAGCTTTGCCATCGATCAGCTCAAGCTGGCCCGAAGGGCTGCCGTCCTGCTGACCGGCGGCTCCATCTACGTATTCGGACTGCTCAGCGCCTGGAGCCTGGGCGCCAGCGACAAGCTCACCAACTTCAACCTCATCGGACGCGACTCCACCGTCGGTATGCTCGGCACCCTCGACTATCTGGCGAGCAATTGGTTCCTGCCGGTGGGGGGACTCCTGATCGCAGTGTTCACCGGCTGGGTTCTGAGTCGAAAAGCATCTCATGAGGAGATGAGCGACGGCCACGGCCCGTTGCCGTGGTACAACGGCTGGCAGGCTCTGATTCGTTTTGTGGCGCCTCTGGTCGTCGGGGCGATCATCGTGAGTGTCATCCTGGGAGCGGAATACCAGTAACCTCTTGGGCATAAGCAGAGGGCCCGGTCCACAGACCGGGCCCTTTTCTATATCCCCTCATCGGCGACGTTCTATTCCGTGCGTTCGATCAGGATCGGCCTGTTGTACTGGGCGATCGCCACAAAAGCCAAGTTCAACGTGATCATCACAACCAAGAACACCACGATCCAGATCCACGGTCGTTCTTTCAGCCAACTGCGCATGGGTCACGGCCCCCGGAACATGATTTCGAGCACCTTGCTGCGGCCCGTGAGCGAATCGGTAACGCTCAGGTACAGCGGGAAGGGTTCGACGTACGAGCTGCGATCAAGATAGAGAAACACAGGGGATTGTCCATCCCCGAGGCTCTCCAGATTCATACTCGGCTGGGGCATGATCATCTCGAGGCCCTCTGGTGCGTTGTCGAGATCGATCATGTAGGTCGAGGCACGGTCGCTCTTGTTCTGCACGTGGATGGTGTACAGGTTGCGGACGCGTCCGTTTTCCAGGGAGTAGGGCATGCCGCGGGAACGTAAAGCGTTGGCATGAAAACTCTCGCGACTCGAGATGGCCAGCAACGCGACCACAAGACCGACGAGACCGAGGAATAGATAGATGAAGACACGAGGACGGAGCAACCGCTGCCGCGGCTGGCCTTCGAACGAGCGCTGACTGTCGTAGCGAACCAAACCCTTGGGCTTGCCGATGCGGTTCATGATTTCGTCGCAGGCGTCGATGCAGTTGGAGCAGCCGATGCACTCGAGTTGCAGACCGGCGCGGATATCGATGCCTGTCGGACAGACCTCCACGCAGCGGTAGCAGTCGATGCAGTCGCCGCCCTCCTCGACGCCCTTATGACGGGGCTCGCCGCGCAGCTCGTCGTACCCGATGATGATGGTATCCTCGTCGATGAGCGACGACTGCAGGCGTCCGTAGGGACAGATCACAATGCAGGTCTGCTCGCGGAACCAAGCGAAGTTGAAGTAGAGAACGGCCGTCCAGAACATCGACCAGCCGAAGGCCGACATGTGCTCCTTGGGGCTCTGACGAATCACGTCGAGGAGTTCGTCCATGGGTATGAAGTACGCCAAGAAGATATGGGCGATGGCGTATGAACCCGAGAGGAACAGCACGTGTTTGAACAGCTTGCGCGCGATCTTGTCGGCCGTGTTCGGTCCCAGGTTGCGGCGGATCCGCGCAATGCGTGGTCCCTCGAGCCAGCGTTCGATCTTTCGGAACAGCCCTTCGAGAAAGACCGTCTGCGGACAGGCAAATCCGCACCAGATGCGGCCCCACAACGCCGTGACAACGAACAGCCCGAATCCGATGCCCGTGACCACGAAGAACATCAGGTAGAAGTCCTGGTTGGTGAAGGTCAGTCCGAAGAGGTAGGCGTTGCGTCCGGGAAGATCGAAGTGGATGACAGAGCGGCCGCCGATACGGAGCAAGGGAAGAGCGACGTAGATCAGAATCAGGATCGAGAAGATCAGATTCTTGAGGACCTGCCACCGTCCCCTCACATCGGCGGGGTGCAGAAAATTCCGCGAACCGTCGGCGTTGATGGTGTAGACGGTGTCCAGGTCCGGCCGCCGCTTGTCGCGGCGGCCGGTCCGGTTTTCAGTCATGCTACTCGGTCCCCTCCTCGAGCGTGCCCTCGGGCTCTTTGCCTGGCACCTCGGTGTTCTTGATGGTCAGCAAATAGGCCACCACGGACTGCACGCGCTTGGGACCGAGCTGATTGCCCCAGGCCGCCATGCCCTTGCTGAGCACGCCGTTGGTGACGGTTTGATGGATGGCCATCGGCGTACCGCCGTTGATCCAATAGCCGTCGGTCAGGTTGGGACCCACGAGACCCTGCCCCTGATCGAGATGGCACACGACGCAGTATGTCGTAAAGACCTGGCGTCCCTCGGCCACGCGGTCGGGCAGCGTGGTCATCATTTGCAGCGCCTCATCGTTCATTTCCAGGCCGGCCATGGCGGCCAGCTGGGCCTCGGTCGCCGCGATCATCTCCTTGTCGTACTTGGCAATCTGCAGATCCCCCACCTTGAAGGTGTGGAACACGAGCCAGTATCCGATCGCAAAAACGATCGTGGCGTAGAGGATGAACAGCCACCAGTTGGGCAGCCGGTTGTCGTACTCCTGGATTCCGTCGTAGACGTGTTCACGGAGTTGGTCCTGCTTGTATTCGGTCATTCGCCATTTCCTCCATCGCTGGGAGTCGCGGGAACATCGTCGGTCAGAGGCAATGCTGCCATCTCGTCGAGGGTCTTGCGATCGCGCATGGCGAACTGGACGTAGGCCAGCACGATCACGAAAGCCCCGAAGAAGACCAGCATGGCGACGAGCGGCCAGCCCGTCGCCCCGGCACCCTGGAACCAGTCCCGGAACATGTCAGTGCACCTCCGTCGCGGCGACCTCGCCCGCGACTGCCGCACCGGTGGGTTGTGGGCCGCGTCCGAGACGCTGCAGGTACGCGATCAGGGCCGTCAGTTCGCTGTCGGGTGCGAGCTCGATGTCGGCCTCGGCAAGGTTCGAACTGATCAATCTCCCCTGGCTGAGCATCGATTCGGCGGCGCCGGCGATTTCCTCGTCGGAATACGGCACGCCGATGGTGCGCAGCACCTTCATCTTGCCGGCCGTCGCTGACACATCCACCGCATGTTCGGCGAGGAACGGATAGGTCGGCATGTTCGATCCCGGCGACGTGTTGCGCGGATCCATCATGTGCAGGTAATGCCACTGATTCGGGTAGCGTCCGCCGACACGGTGCAGGTCCGGCCCGGTGCGCTTGGACCCCCACTGGAACGGTGTGTCGTAAATGAATTCCGCCGCTCGAGAGTACTCGCCGTAGCGAAGTGTCTCGTGCCGGAAGGGTCGAACCATCTGGCTGTGGCAGACATAGCATCCTTCGCGCACGTAGATGTCGCGCCCCTCCACTTCCAGGGGACTGTACGGCATCTGGACGAAGGTGTACTCCCCGGTCTCGGCCCAGACGGAGTCCGCAGCGGCGACGAGGGCCGGCACGTCCTTCTTCTCCATGGCCAGAGGCACGATCTCGGCGAGCCCGCCGATGAGGATCGCAAGCATCGTCAGCACGGTGAACGACAGAGGATGAGCTTCGATCATGTCGTGCCAGCTCTTGCGGGTCTTTTCGACGCCTACCGAGAGGGCGCCGGCGATGATGACCACCACAAAACCGGCAAGGGCGAAAGCCGTGCCCAAGGTGCCCGCCATCAGGAAGATACAGGTCAGCACGACCAGGGCGGCGGCGTAGATCACCGGTGCGCCCGTCATGATTTTGAGGAAGCTCAACCTGATGGGCTGCAGTGCTTCCACCTCGACCTCGACGGTCGACTTGCTGCCTTTGCGGATCGTTGCGAAGAGTACGCCCATGCCCAGCAGATAACTGATGAAGTAGGCGAGGCCACCGGTAAGGCGCATGTGATAGAGCATCTTCGAAGCCAGCACCGACTCGATGAAGTCCGGATACATCAGGAAGCCTTCGGTGTCGAGGGCGCGTAGATACAGGCCCTGACTCACACCGCTGATCCACATGGACACCACGTAGAGCAGGATGCCGAAGGTCGCGATCCAGAAGTGGACCTCGGCCAGGCGGGTGCTCGCCAGCTTGGTGTTCCACAGACGCGGCACCAACCAGTAGAGCATACCGAAGGCCATGAAGCCGTTCCAGCCCAGGGTACCGCCGTGGACGTGACCGATGATCCAGTCCGTGTAGTGGCCCAGCGCACTCACACTCTTGATGGACAGCAACGGGCCTTCGAAGGTGGACATGCCGTAGAAGGTGACCGCCACGATGAAAAACTTGATCACCGGATCGGTGCGCAGCTTGTCCCAGGCCCCGCGCAGGGTCAGCAGGCCGTTGAGCATGCCGCCCCAGGACGGCGCCCAGAGCATGATCGAGAAGATCATGCCGAGGGTCTGGGCCCAGTCGGGCAGCGCCGTGTAGAGCAGATGATGCGGCCCGGCCCAGATGTAGATGAAGATCAGCGACCAGAAGTGGACGATGGACAGCCGGTACGAGTACACGGGCCGCCCCGCCGCCTTGGGCAGGAAGTAGTACATGATGCCCAGGATCGGCGTGGTCAGGAAGAAGGCCACTGCGTTGTGGCCGTACCACCACTGCACCAGAGCGTCCTGGACTCCCGTGAACACGGAGTAGGAATGGGTCGCGCTGGTGGGGATCTGGATGTTGTTGACGATGTAAAGCACCGCGATGGTGATGATCGTCGAGATGTAGAACCAGATCGCCACGTACAGATTGCGTTCGTTGCGCCGGGCGATGGTCCAGAAGAAGTTGACCGCGAACACGACCCAGACCACGACGACGGCGATGTCGATGGGCCAGATCAGCTCGGCGTACTCCTTGCCCTGGGTCAGGCCGAGCGGAAGGGTGACGGCGGCCGCGACGATGATCAGCTGATAGATCCAGAAATGGGCCCAGCTGAGCAGGTCCGACGCCATGCGCGTCTTCAGCAGACGCTGGGTCGAGTAGTAGACGCCGCAGAACATCATGTTGCCCACGAAGGCGAAGATGGCGGCGTTGGTGTGCAGCGGACGCAGGCGGCCGAACGACAGCCACTGCAGGCCGAAGTTGGCCTGCCAGAAGGACAGCTGCGTCGCCACGAGGACGCCCACGAGCAGCCCCACGGCGCCGAAGACGATGGTCGCCAGGGCGAAGGCGCGGACGACGTCGTCGTCGTAGACGACGTGCTTGGTGACGGGTGCCGTTGCTTGCATGGTCAAGCGGGCCCTCCTCTTGTAGTGTGAACGATGGCTTCGAAGGGATGATCGTTGGTCGCCGGGTCGTCTTCGTCGCGGCCCTCGTCGTCGGCGAGAGGCAGCAGCGAAAGACGATCTCCGTGTTCGAAGTCTCCGGCGCGGGCCCGGGAGACGAAGAGCACGACGCCGGCGACCACCAGCATCAGGCTCACGAATGCGGTCACCATCAGGACATCCATGCCGTCTTGCTCCTTCGACCGAGACGGATGGTGGTGATCGTGACCACGGTCACCGAGCTGATCGGCATCAGAACCGCGGCGACGACGGGGGTGACGACCCCCGCGAAGCAGAGGCCCACCGCCAGCGCGTTATAGGCAGCGGCGAACATCAGGTTGCCGCGCTGCACTCGATGGAGACGTTCGGCCGCGCCGAGCGCCTTGCGGACGGCCGACACACCGTCGCCCAGATAGTAGAAATCAGCCTTCTGCGGTAGAACGGCGCGGTCCACCGCGGGCGTCGCCGCGCACCAGGCCGCGTCGAAACTCAGGCTGTCGTTGAGCCCGTCGCCGACCATCAGGGTGTCGTGGTCGTCCAGGTCGCGGACCACGGCGGCCTTGCACTCAGGGCTCAGCCCTCCCTGGGCGTTGTCCGGCTCGAGCCCCAGTCGGAGGGCCGCGGCGGCAACGCGTTCCGGAGTGTCGCCGCTGAGCAAATGGACGCTGAGACCGTGGTCGCGCAGGCTGCGCACTTCCTCCACCGCATCGCCTTTGAGTTCCTCAACGAAGCACACATCAAGAACCGGCGACCCGTCAAGGCTGAAGACGGTCGCATCACGGTGAGCCGCGGCATGTGAGGGGCAAGCGTATTCTGGTCGACCGAATCTCCAGACACCGGCAGCCGTCAGCAATTCCAGTCCTGCACCGCTGGTCTCGCACAGACCGTCGAATTCTGGCGGCAGTTCACGGTCCGGGCCGCCCTCCAGCCCTGTCGGAACGATGCTCAGAGCCGCCGCTACTGTACGGCTGACGGGATGGTTGCTGCGCGCCGTCATGTTCCACAAGATGCGGCGCTTGTCGGCGGGGAGCCGCAACAGTGCGCGGCGCGTTTCGTCGGCTAGCACGAGCTGGCTTCTGGTCAACGTGCCGGTCTTGTCGAAGAGCACGCGGCGGATGCGCAGGGCGCGGTCGAGGAACTCATCGCGACGCAGCAGCACTCCTTCACGGCGCAGAGCCACGTGGATGAGTTCGCGGCCCAGAGGCACGGCCAGGCCGAGGGCGCAGGGGCAGGTGACAACCAGAATGCCGACCGTCACCTCGACCGCCTTGCGTGCGTCTTGGCCCACCCAGCTCAGAAACCCTGCCGTTGCCAGCAACAGGACCAGGGCCACATACACCGTGCTGACACGGTGCCACCAGCCTCGCTCGCTCCGCTGGCCATCGGCGGCGAGGGAATGGCGGAGCAGCTCGTGAAGCCGGGAATCGGAGAACGGTTCGACGGTGGCGAGGCGGAACCCCGCTTCGTCGGCGTTGAAGGCGCCAGCGGGGATCTTCTCTCCCGGTTCGCGGTGCTCGGGTCGCGACTCGCCGGTGATCCAATCCAACGTCACGTTGGCGGCACGATGCAGAAGCACACCGTCGACAGGAACGAGATCGCCGGGAGCGAT
The DNA here is from genome assembly GCA_937910695.1 of uncultured bacterium. Lineage (GTDB taxonomy): Bacteria > Krumholzibacteriota > Krumholzibacteriia > LZORAL124-64-63 > LZORAL124-64-63 > CALEMW01. Next base: position 32,343 of record CALEMW010000229.1, on the reverse strand, counting down.
CCAGAGTTCGTCACCTGAACCGATTTCGGCTGCTGGTACGGCATGCAGGACACCGTTTTCCAGACGCCGTGCGAACAGGTCGGCGATGCCGCCGCTCTGCAGCAACGCGTTGCGGTTGCGTTCGAGTACGTGCTCCTGAAGCCAGCGGCCCACCAGCATCAGGGCGATGAAGACGGTCATGGTGTCGAAGTACGCCGCTTCGGGACCTACCGTCAGGTAGGCATAGAGCGAACCGCCATAGCCCAAAGTCATGCCAAGGGCGATCGGAAGGTCAAGGTGGACGACGCCGCGCCTCAGACCTCGCCACGCCGATTGCAGAAACGGCTGCCCCCCGACGATCAGCACGACCGTGGCGAGCGCGGCGATGATGCGGCCGAACATCACATAAGCAGCACCGTCGTGGGGAGCCAGGCCGAAGTAATAGGCCAGGCTGTACATCATGACGTTCATGGCTGCGGCGATGCAGACCCCCATGCGCATCTGCAGGGCTCGGGACGTGCCGCGGCGAGACTTGCGCGCAGGACCGAAACGGTAGCCGAACTGTTCTGCGTCGCTCAGATAGTCATGAAGCTCACCCGCGTCGCGATCCCAGAGAATATCGGCGGTCCCCAGAGCCGGATTGATCGTCAGGATCCGGCCTCCCTCGTGCCGACGGAACAGCTCCTCCAGAAGCCAAACGCAGGCAGCGCAGTGGACGCCCTGAATGTCCAGAGACAAACGCACCGGACCAGTCGCATGCTCCTGCTCGGCGAAGAGAACGTCGAGCCAGGCTTGATTGTCGCGACGGAGTTCGGAGGCCGGGGCGATCCGCGATGGACGCAGATCGTAAAACCGGTCGAGGCCCGAATCATGGATCAGGGCGTAGACGGTGCGACACCCAGCGCAGCAGAACGGACCGAGCTTCGTGTCATGGGATGTCCCGAGAGACAGACCGCAATGCACGCAGCGATCCGCTGCCTCATACGAGACCGCGGCGGCTCTCTTGTCTGTGTGCAGGACGGGACGACCCATGAGTGCGACTCCTGGGAACCGGCGTAGTGACATTCGAAATTCAGACATGATCACTCGACAAACAGGGTGCAATTATACTGTCTTGAAAGAGAAATCCAAGCCATTCCCTCTTGTTAATTTCAAATAACCGCATCATTGAATATTATATCAATATTCAAAATATGCTATTCACTTAACTCCAACGAATTCACCAGAATACCACCTCACCGATGCGGGCATGGGGAACGGTTCCCCAAACGGCCAGCCCTCTCAAAATGAGCTGAAGGGCCATAACGAGGACAAGAACAGCACCCAGCCTGTTAAAGATTTCTCGTGCCTTCAGCCCGAGTTGGGCCGCCCCCAGGCCGAGGATCACCAGGACCGGTACCGTGCCGAGCCCGAACCAGACCATCGCCAGGGCACCCTTCCAGATGCTCGCGGTCGACGTGGCGGTCATCGCCGCCTTGTAGACCGGACCGCAGGGCAGCAGCCCATTGGCGATGCCGAGCAGCAGGCGTCCCCCCACACCGCCCTCGGTCAGGAGCCGACCAAACCGTGGTGCAAGGAACTTCTGCACGGGCCCGCCACCCTCGAAGCGTTTCAGAGAGAGCAGGCCGACACCCGTCAACAGCATCAAGACACCGAAGCCAAGGGAAAGACCGGCCTGGATGTTGCGGCCCTGCCCCACGGACGTGAGGGCGGAGGCCAGCAGACCTGCAACGGCTCCGAGGGCGGCGTAGGCGGATACGCGTCCCCCGTGATAGGTCAGCAGGCGCAGCAGAACCAAGGCGCTTGATGCACCGTCGCGTCTTTGCGACGATCCCAGCATGGTGATCAGCGGTCCGCACATCCCCACGCAATGCCCAATACTCATGGTGGCGCCGAAGCCGAAGAGGACGAGGAAGGAGAAGGCCATCCCCGTATCCATCACCGTCGTCCCGCAGCAATCCATGACAGCTCCTTGCCCCATGACTGTCGATCCTATTGAACCTTCACTCTAACCCGGGACCTCATGTCGTGCAACCCGTTCTCATTCCATATGTTAGAACTGGGATATCTTCAGCACAACCTCCTTGCCTTCCCGTGCCTGTTCCGTTTCAATGTCGAGCAGGATGGTCACCATCTGTTCGGAACGCCATCGACGCCTTGGGGAGAACATGACAGAACACCAGCACCGAGAGACTCCCTGTTTGCAAGCCTGGCTCGCCGACCGGGCCTCCACCGACGCCGCCATGGCCGTCCTCGAAGAAGCAGCCGTTCTGCTGTCGAACCCCTCGATAACCTCCGACATCTGGCCCCGGTGGCTCGACCTCACGCGCTCTCCGGACTTCCTGGCTGCCTTGAACGACGATGATGCCCGTTACCGCTGGGCCGATTTATCCGTCGGGGCCGTTCGGGCCGGCAACGTCACCCTCGGCACCCTTCTCGATCAGCGCACTGCAGAACACCCCGACCGCGACTATCTGCGACACGCCACACCGAGCGACGGCCAGACCTGGACCTACTCTACCGTCCGCCGCCAAGTGCGGCGTTACGCGGCCGCGCTGTTGTCCTGCTCCCCCCGACCACGGGTGGCCCTGATCACCCCGAACTCAGCCCCCGGAGCCCTGGTTGATCTGGCCTGCCTCACCCACGATATCGTCGTGACGCCCTTGGCGCCGAACCTCGACGCCAAGTCCCTGACCTGGATCCTCGAACGGATGGCGATCGACGTCTTGATCACCGGCCGTGTGGAACAGCACGAACTCGCCCTGCGCGCACTCGAAGGACATCCGTCGCCACCCCGCCACCTCGTCCTCGAAGACGTCGACCGGGCTCCCGCCCGAGCGACGCCGTTGGGTGAACTGGCAGCCGATCTCTCAGCTGCGGATGTAGAGACACGCCTGGCCGAACGCCCCCGTCTGGGTCTCGACGACGTCGCGACGGTGATGTTCACTTCCGGAAGCACGGGCATGCCCAAGGGTGTGGCCTTCACCATGGGCAACATCGTGACCAAACGCTTCGCGCGTGCGGCCGCCCTGCCCGCCGTGGGCCGCGACGAAGTCATGCTCTGCTACCTCCCCCTGTTCCATACCTTCGGCCGCTACCTCGAACTGATCGGTGCCCTGTTCTGGGGAGGCACCTACGTCTTCACCGGCAGCACGTCGCGCGACACGCTGCTGGCTCAGTTGCCGATCATCAGCCCCACCGGGATGATCGGCATCCCACTGCGCTGGCAGCAGATCCATCAACAATGCCTGGACCTAGGCGAAAAGCAGGGATCGGCCGAGGTCGGCGACAAGGAACTGCGGACCGTGGTCGGCGACCGTCTGCGCTGGGGACTGTCGGCGGCGGGTTATCTCGAACCTAGAATCTTCCGCTTCTTCCAGCGCCACGGCGTGTCGTTGTGCAGCGGCTTCGGCATGACCGAGGCCACCGGCGGCATCACCATGACTCCACCCGGCGACTACATGGACAATTCCGTCGGCAAGCCCCTGCCCTGCATCGAGACCCGCTTGAGCGAAGAGAGCGAGCTCCAGATCCGCGGTCCCTACGTCGGCTCCTACATCGACGACGATCCGTTCACCCCGGACGGGTGGCTGCCGACCGGCGACATCTTCATCGAACACGAAGACGGCCATCTCGAAATCGTCGACCGCCTCAAGGACATCTACAAGAACACCCGCGGCCAGACCATCGCCCCGCGTCGGGTTGAGCAGTTGTTCACGGATGTGCCGGGCGTCAACCGCGTGTTCCTGGTGGGCGACCATCGCAACGACAACGTGCTGCTGGTGGTCCCGGAGGCCGACGATCCCGTCCTCGACGGCGACCCCGCCGGCATGAAGGCCCGCGAATACCTCCACCGCATCATCACCGCAGCCAACGCCGACCTGGCTCCCCACGAGCGCGTCGTGAACTTCGCCGTGCTCAACCGCGACTTCGACGTGGAGAAAGGCGAGCTCACACCAAAGGGATCGTACCGCCGCAAGGCTATCGAGACCAACTTCGCCGAGACCATCGACGATCTCTACCGCAGCACGGCCTTCATTCACGACCTCGGCGGCGTTCGGGTCCGGCTTCCACGCTGGTTGCACCGCGACCTGGGAATCCTCGAATCCGACATCGTTGTCGAGGGGGGCGAACTCGTCGATCGCGTGCGCAACCTGCGGCTCGGATTCGCGGTCGCAGGGCCCGACACCGTCCGCGTCGGCGACTTGATCTACGAGTGGTCCGGCGATCCCATCGACTTGGGCCAGCTGGCCCGGCAACCGAGACTTTGGGTCGGCAACGCTTCACTGGCCGCCTTCTGCCCCGTCAAGGAAGGCTGGGACACGCCCCTCGGCCCGCTGAGCGACCACGTCGCCGTCCCGGCCTGGACCGCCGAGGCTTCCGATGCCTTCCCTCCCCCCGGTGCCTCCGTGGACGACGGCCGACTGTTGCGGATCCATGAGCTTTCCAGCCGAGCGGCGATGAAACGAGGCGAAGGCGCCGTCATGGCAGCCGAAGCCCTCGGGCGCATCCTGGAACTGGCGGACCTGCGCATCGGCGAGTTGATCCGCCGTCGGCTGGAAGTGCTGTCCCGACATCCGGACATGTCCGTGCGCACCTTGGCCTACCGTCTGCTCGTTCTGGACGAGCCCACGCCCTACGAGGAATCGATCCGCCCCAAGTTCATCGACTCCGGACTGCCTTTCCTCGACGAAGAGAGCATCGATCTGATCGCGCGCGGCGTGCTCGAGGAACGACGCCTCGAAGGATTCCGGCGCAGGCTGGCACGTTATCGCGAACGTCTGGTCTGGCCGGCGGACCGCACGACACGCGACCAGTTCGACAACATCTTCCATCTGCTCTGCAGCTTTGCCCGCAACCAGCCCTCGTTCTACGGAACCGTACGTGACGAACTCGTGAGCTGGGTGCTGCTGCGCGAGGACCCCGCCATCGCCGCGATGGCGGAGCAGCAGATCCTCGGTCTCGCCACGTGGTACGAAGGGTTGCTCGACGACGAACTCCCCGCCAGCGGCCCGGCCGCCTGGCACGAGAAGGTCGCCTTCCAGGAAGGGCTGTCCGAGGTCGAGATCACACGCTTGAACGAGATCCTGATCGGCACCACGTTCCTGCAGCAGTCGGTCCGCCAGGCCCACGAAGGTATGAATCTGGACATCCGCGACGTACCCCGCCACGGGATCTGGATCAGCCGCACAGCCGTCCGCCAACGTCAGCGTGTCTACCGCGTGGCGGTCAACACCAACGATGAAAAGCACTTCGATCTGCTGATGGTGGTTTGGGATCAGGATGCCTTTTCCGTGGAGCGCGACGAGCATCTGCGAACGATCTACTGGATCATCGCCCTGAGCGGCTATCCACACGGCGATCCCTGCATACCGCGCTTCGGCAGCTGGCGGCCCGCCATGGGGGCGCTGACTCTCTCCTTCGTCAACGATCTGAACGTGTGGGAACGGATCCGAGAGTACGACAGCGACCGCAGCATCGCACCGGGCCTGGCCCAAGAGCCCAACTGGCGCCGCCTGTTCGTACAATCCCTGGCCGCGTTCTTCCGGGTCTGGCGCAACAGCGGCGAGAGGATTGTACCCGGTATGATCTCTCCGATGAACGTCTCCGTACCCGAACTCGACTTCCGCACAGGTTCGATCGTCTTGTCCTTGAGCGGGTGGACCGAATTCGAAAACACTCTGAGTCTCGTGCGGCCCATGCTGCGCAACTTCTACAAACAGACCGAGGTCAACTACCCCTGGACTCAGAAGCTGATCAAGCTGAGCTGGATCGCCGACGCCGCGGTCGAGGCCCTGGGCCTGACGCGCGCCCTCGACTTCCTCAGCACCTTGCGCAACGACCTGGAGGGAAACCGACTGGACGGTTATCGCGGTCGGCTGGCCCGCGAACTCGACAGCCACCTCATGGATCTGCGCCGACGTCCCTATCAAAGCTGTTCCCTCCAGGGCGCCGTGAGCCGGTATCAGCGTTGGGAGCTCTCCACGTCCGAGGCTTCGGACCAGGCCCGGTTGCAGCAGGTAGAAGAAATGCTGAAACTCTACGGCCTGGATCAAGAACCCGAGCTGACCCGTTACCAGCTGTTCCGACAGACCTATTTCCAAGATGCGGGACCCGATGTCCACGCCGCCTTCGACAAGCTTCTCAATGCGCTGTTCCATGGCGGCGAGCGGCCTGCGGCGGCATTCGTCGAACTGTCGGATCTTCAGGAAATCCTGGACGACGATGCTCAGCGCAGCGCTTTCAAACGGATGGTCTTTCCGCGTTCGTCGGCCCGCAGACCCGAGCTCATGGCTGTGGACTCCGCCGGTGAACGCCATGTCATCGTCAGGTCGGAGATCAGCGACAAGAAAGGCGCCGTCTATCAAGTGCGCGAACCTCTCGAACCGGCGGAGATCGGCAAGCTCTATCGTCTGTTCTTCAAGGCGGGATACTACCGGACCATTTCCCACGACGACCGTTTCTACATCGTGCTCGACGTCCAGGAACAGGTGGTCGGGGGCATCAGCTGGCGCGAGGAGGACCGCGAAGCCGTGCACCTCAACGGTATCGTCGTGAGCACACCCCTGTTGGGGCGAGGTTTGAGCAGCACCCTGATTGAAGATTTCTGCGATCGGGTCGGTGATCTGGGCTATGGAGTGGTCAAGACCCTTTTCGTGCTCCGCCCCTTCTTCGAAAAGCACGGATTCTCGCCGGATCGGCGCTGGGGCGGGCTGGTCCGCGTTTTGGAGAAGGACTGACGCTCAGTCGTTCATTGCGGGGGTCGTCGAATCGGCGCGGAACGCTGACAGGACGGTCGTCTGCAACGTGTTCATACGGGCGGCGGCATGGTCGTCGGCGCCCTCGTGCAGTGACCATTCGTCGGAGTTCTGGGCCAGCGCCTCCAACAGCTGCCAGCCGTGACGATACTCCTGCCCGGCCAGCTGGTTGAGAGCCTCGAGCTTGCCGTAGCTCAGAATGCCGCTCGAGAACTCGCGTTCGATGACCTCAAGAGACACGACGAAGTGATCGAGTTCCGCCGCATCCAATACTCGGCGGCGATCTGCTGTGTCGAGCGCCGTCCTCCGACCGAGACTTCTCATCATGCCGATCTGTGTGGGCCAGGTTCTGCCCTCGAGATCAGCCAGTTGGGAGTCCCGGATATCGAGGCGTTCGACCCTGGCCAGAACATCGGCGTCTAGGACATAGTCGAGGTCGCGGGCGATGGGCACCCCGAAGGTGTTCTGCAGGAAGAAGAGCGCCACGAACGCCACCGCACCCGATATGATCGGCGTCGTCACCCAACCTGCCGCAATCTCACAGAGCATACGGTAGCGAACGCCGCGGCCACCCTTCATCAAACCGAGTCCGACCACAGCGCCGATCACGGCCTGGCTGCTCGATACAGGCACCAACGGCACTGTGGGCAGCCCACGGGCCATGAGCCAGGCTTCCAAAGACTGTGACGAGAATACGAACAGCACCACCGATTGAGACAACACCACGACCAGCGCCATCTGGGGCGTAAGGCGCATGAGGCTGCCGCCTACGGTCGCCATGACCTTTCGAGAATACGTCACCACGCCGAAGGCGATGGCCAGACCGCCGATCAGAAAGAGCTGCTGGGTCCCCGTGATGGTGAACAGTCCCCCCACATCCACGCTGGCGAAGGGTGCCACCGGCACGAACACGCCCATGACGTTGGCGATGTTGTTGGCCCCGAGGCTGTAGGAAGCGAAGGCTCCCACGGCGACCAGAGACCAGCGGGTGAACATGTCTTCCCACAGCAAGTGAAGATGGAGTCTGCGGAACACCGAAGTGAAGCACTTGTGGAAGATCACTGCACTGATGCCCGAGAGGATGGGACACAGCACCCAGGTGCCCACGATGCGGGTCAACGACGCCGTATCGGTCAGCGACCCGGTAAACAGGTTCCAGCCCACGATGGCGCCGACGATGGCCTGGGACGTGCTGACCGGCAGCCCGAGTTTCGTCATGACCGTCACGGTGAGCCCGGCAGCCAAAGCCGCCATGAAGGCGCCACCGATGGCGTCGATGGCGCCGAGTTTGCCCAGGGTGTGGCTCGTGCCCGCGCCGCCGACGACTGCACCGATGACAACGAACACGCTGCAGATCACGGCGGCCCGGCCGAAGCGGATCATCCTGGTGCCGACCGCCGAGCCGAAAACATTGGCGGCGTCGTTGGCGCCCAAGGACCAGCCCAGGAACAAACCGCTGGAAAGGAAGAAAAGCAGCAGCACGTCAGACCGTCCGCTTGATGGCGTAGATCGACAGCCGGTCGGCCACGTCCTCCGCGGCGTCGCTGACGTTGTCGATACGTCTGGCGCAGTCGCACAAGTGCATCTTGCGCGCCAGTTCGATGTCGGCAGCGAAGATCCTGCGCTTGAGGGCCTCGGCCACGTGGTCGCCTTCCTTCTCGTGGAAGTAGACCTTGTGGAGATGGTCGGAAACGGAGTGGGGATCGCGGAAGAAGGCCCGTGCGGCCAGCACGACGGACTCGGCCGTATTGGACGCCGTCGTCGCCAGTTCGATCCAGACTTCCTTGTTCTCCGGCAGGATTGCAGGCCTCTCGATATCCATGGACAGTAGCGAGGCCTTGGCCGTGTTGATGACGTCGTCGAGGTTTTCGAGCAACCCGAGCACGTCGCCCCGCGACTCGGGAATCAACGAGTGGCTATAGAGATGGCGTTCGATCATCCGACGCAGGTCGTCACACTTGTGCTCGAGAGCGCCTTCGGACTTCACGCGTTCCTGGAACCGCTGGTCTTCACCATGCACGTAGTCGGCGACGGCACAGCTGAACACGATCATGCCCTCGCTGAGCGTGTCGAGGTAATCATCGATCTGGGCGGTCAGGAACTTGGTCTGATGAAAAAGGAAGGGCATGTCTTACCTCCGATGACGTCCGGCCACGACCGGCATGGATGACGGCCTCCCGCCCGGTTCAGTTCCTGAGGAATCGACAACCGCGCCGAAATGTCAACCATGGATGATCAGATCAGGGGCCGACGAAGCGGTCGTGGAACACGCCGTGGCGTAAGCCACAGGCGCAGACCGTGAGCCTGTCGACGCCGCAGGCCACCATCAGGCCGAGGCTCAGCGCCGCTCCCGCCGGGATGACGTCGGCGCGGTCGTTGGGCAGCCCTTTCATCCTCCTGCGTTCGGCGATGGTCGATTCGGCGAGTTCCTCGTAGATGTCGTCGACGTCGCTGCGGAGCAGTTCGAAGCCGTGGATGCGGTCGATGTCGAAGGTCTCGAGTTCGAGCTGCATGGCGGCGAGGGTCGAGGCGGTGCCGCCTACCCCGACGAGCATGTCAGCAGGTTCCGCGACCTCGCTCAGGGCGGCGGCGACGGCGACGGCCAGCGCTTCACCTGCATCCTCGTTCAGGGGAGCCCGGCGTGCGTAGGCATCGGTCAGGGTCCGGACACCGACGGGCAGGCTCTTCGAGGCGATGATCACCCCGTTTTCGAGACGAATGACCTCCGTACTTCCCCCGCCGACATCGGCCACGGCCACCTTGCCCCCCGGCAGGTCCAGGCTCTTGAGAACGGCCAGCGCGGACAACCGCGCCTCCTCCTCGCCCGGTAGGATCTCCACCTTGATCTTCAGGATGCGCTTGAGATCCTCGACGTATTCCGCCGCATTGGTCGCCCTGCGGAAGGCTTCGGTGCCCACCACGACGAGCTTGTCGACCTCGAAGCTCTGGGCCCGGGTCTTGAACCTGCGGACCGCTTCAAGGGTGACATCCATGCCCAGGTCGCCCAGTTCGCCCGTCTCGCCGAGCCCCTCGCCCAGGCGTGTAACGGCGCTTTCTTCGGTCAGACGCGTGATCCTCCCGTGCATGACGCGGGCCGCGACGAGCTTGACCGAATTGGTGCCGATGTCGATGACGGCGTAGCGGGACATGGATCCTCCAGGGTGGTTCGGGCCGGACCGTCAAGATATACGAAGGAAGGCCCGGGCACCAAACGGGAATCGGGGACCCGGCCGGCGCCGCGTCCCCGATGATGCCGTAAAACGCCTGCCTTACTTCCCGAAAGCGCCCTTGATGAACTCACGCCGCATGCGCGCGATGTTCTCGATGGACACTTCCTTGGGGCACACGGCCTCGCATTCACCATGGTTGGAGCAGTCGCCGAACTCCTCGGCGTCCATCTGCGTCACCATCGCCAATGCACGACGGCCGCGCTCGACCTGGCCCTGAGGCAGATACGAGAGCTGCGAGATTTTGGCGCTCACGAACAGCGACGCCGATGCGTTCGGACAGGCGGCCACACAAGCACCGCAGCCGATGCACGAGGCGGCGTCCATGGCCTTGTCCGCGTCGGTCTTGGGGATCGGCACGGCGTTGCCGTCGGGGGCCGAGCCCACGTTGGCCGTGATGAAGCCGCCCTTCTGCTGGATCCGGTCGAAGGCCGTGCGGTCGACGACGAGGTCCTTGAGGATCGGGAACGGCTTGGCACGGAACGGTTCGACCGTGATGGTCTCGCCGTCGTGGAAGTGGCGCATGCGAACTTCGCAGGTGGTGGTCGCCGCGTGGGGCCCGTGGGCCGTGCCCTTGATCACCAGGCCGCAGGTGCCGCAGATGCCCTCGCGGCAGTCGCTGTCGAACTCCACCGCGGCTTCGCCCTTCAAGGCGAGCTGCTCGTTCAGAAGATCGAGCATCTCGAGGAAGGACATCTCTGGCAGCACGTTCTCGACCGTGTAAGCGACGAACCCGCCGTCGGCCGCGCCGCTGGCCTGCCGCCAGATCTTCAGGTTGATGGTCATGCTCTGACTCATGGTCCGTCCCTTCCTCTATTTGTAGCTCCGGGTCTTGACCTGGATGTTCTCGTACGACAGCTCCTCGACGTGCCGCTCGGCCGTCTGTCCGTCGCCTTTGAACTCCCAGGCCGCCACGTGCATGAAGTTGTCGTCGTCGCGCTTGGCCTCGCCCTCTTCGGTCTTGTGCTCCTCGCGGAAGTGGCCGCCGCAGGATTCCTCGCGGGCCAGCGCGTCGCGGGCCATCAGCTCGCCCAGTTCGAGGTAGTCGGCCAGGCGGCCGGCCATCTCGAGCTGCTTGTTCATGTCGTCGCCCTCTCCGGGCACCTTAAGGTTCTGCCAGAACTCATCGCGCAGGGCGCCGATCTTCGTGATGGCGTCGTCGAGGCCGCCCTTGTTGCGGGCCATGCCCACGGCGTCCCACATGGTGCGGCCGAGCTCCCAGTGGATGTCGCGGACCGTGCGAGAACCGTTGATCTTCAGCAGCGAATCGTAGCGTCCCCGTACCGAGCTCTCCGCCTCTTGGAAGGCATCGTGGTCGGTGGACGCCTCGCCGAGGCCGCCCTTGGCCAGGTAGTTGGCCACCACCCGCGGCACCACGAAGTAGCCGTCGGCGCAGCCCTGCATGAGTGCCGAAGCGCCCAGGCGGTTGGCGCCGTGGTCGGAGAAGTTGGCCTCTCCGGCGACGAACAGTCCCTCGATGGTGCTCTGCAGGTTGTAGTCCACCCAGAGCCCGCCCATCGTGTAGTGGGGCGCCGGGTAGATCATCATGGGCGTTTCGTACGGGTTGTCGTTGAGGATCTCCTCGTACATCGCGAAGAGGTTGCCGTAACGGTCGGCCACCACGTCGCGGCCGAGGCGTCCGATGGCCTCGTTGAAGTCGAGATACACCGACTGCGACGACATGTAGGCGCTCTTGCCGGCGTCGCATTCGACCTTGGCCGCCCGGGCCGCGATGTCGCGGGGCACCAGGTTGCCGAAGGCGGGATAGCGCCGCTCCAGGTAGTAGTCGCGCTCGGCCTCGGGAATGTCGTTGGGCCGCCGTGTGTCGCCGGCCTTCTTCGGCACCCAGACCCGGCCGTCGTTGCGCAGGCTTTCGCTCATGAGCGTGAGCTTGGACTGGTAGTCGCCCATCTGCGGCACGGCGGTTGGATGGATCTGCGTGTAGCAGGGATTGGCGAACCAGGCGCCCCGACGGTGGGCCCGCCAGAGAGCCGTGGCGTTGCAGTTGACGGCGTTGGTCGACAGGTAGAAGACCGGCGAGTAGCCGCCGGTGGCCAGGACCACGGCGTCGGCCTGGTAGCGCTTCAATTCGCCGGTCGTCAGGTCGCGGCAGATGATGCCCCGGGCCTTGCCGTCGACGACGACCAGGTCGAGCATCTCGTGCCGGGGGAACATCTTGACCGTGCCGGCCGCCACCTGGCGCGAAAGGGCTGAGTAGACGCCGAGCAGCAGCTGCTGTCCCGTCTGGCCGCGGGCGTAGAACGTGCGGGAGACCTGCACGCCGCCGAAGGATCGGTTGGCCAGAGTGCCGCCGTATTCACGGGCGAAGGGCACGCCTTGGGCCACGCTCTGGTCGATGATGTCCATCGACAGCTGGGACAGGCGGTAGACGTTGGCCTCGCGGGAGCGGTAGTCGCCGCCCTTGACGGTGTCGTAGAACAGACGGTCGACGCTGTCGCCGTCGTACTGGTAGTTCTTCGAGGCGTTGATGCCCCCTTGAGCCGCCACGCTGTGCGCCCGGCGCGGGGTGTCCTGGATGCAGAAGTTGAGCACGTTGTAGCCCAATTCGCCCAGGGTGGCCGCGGCGCCGCCGCCGGCCAGGCCCGTACCCACCACGATCACCGAAAACTTGCGTCGGTTGGCGGGGGCCACGAGCCCGTTGTCCATCTCGTGCTTGTCCCACTTCTCGGCCAGGGGGCCCGAGGGGATCTTGGCGTCGAGTCTGCTTGCTCCGGAACTGCTCATCAGTGACCTCCCGGGACGGGCGCGTCGGCGAAGAAGTAGAGGAACAGCGGCAGGGCCACGAAGCCCGCGGCGAAGAGCACCGCGAACACACGGGCCAGAACCTGCAGGGTGCTCATGTACCGGTCGCTGTTGAGACCCAGAGACTGGAACGCGCTCCAGAACCCGTGACGCAGGTGAAAGCCCAGCATGACCATGACGGTCACGTAGAGTCCTGTGATCAACGGCTGTTTGAAGGCTTCCACGACCACGGCATAAAGGTTCTTCATCGTCGTGCCGTCGTAGGTCACCGCCGGGTGGTCGGCGAACTTGAACATCTTCACATGCAAAACGACGAAGACGAACAAGGTGATGCCGGTGACGATCATGCTCGTCGAGGGCAGGCCCTTGCGGCTCTTACCGCCGGCGTTGCGGACCATGGCGTAGCCCTTGGGCCGGGCCTTCCTCTTGTCCGTCCAGGCCACGGTGACCGCGGCGAGGATATGGAAGATGAAGATCGTGATCAGCCCCACCTCGAAAGCGTAGATCAGCCACCCGTGGATGGCGTGCTCGAGGAAATGGCCGTACTCGTTGAAGCCGTGGCCGCCGTCGGGGATGAACAGGGTCAGGTTGCCCAGCAGGTGGACCATCACGAAACCGATGAGCATGAAGCCCGTCAGTCCGGTGATCACCTTCTTCCCCACGGAGGACCAGGCGAGGGATCGGAACGAGGACATGGACATTCTCCAGTGCTGGCGTCCCAGAGTGCAGTGAACTGTGTGCGCAACCATTAACACCTGCGCGCGGTCAATTCAACCCGCCAGTTGCCAAGGATATAAGAAGGCCCGCCGCTGCTGCGACGGGCCTTCGATCCACCACGCTGAGAGGAGAAATTTACACGTCTTTCAAGGCGCTGTTGAGCTCCTGAAGGGCCTTCTTGCCGTCGCCGAACATCATCAACGTGTTGTCGGCGGCGAACAGCGGATTCGGAATCCCCGCGAAACCCGGACTCAGCGAGCGTTTGACCACGACCACCGTCCGGGCCTTGTCCACGTCGATGATCGGCATGCCGGCGATGGGGCTCTGCGGATCGGTGCGGGCCACCGGATTCACGACGTCGTTGGCGCCGATGACCATGCAGACGTCGACCTGCTCCATCTCGGGATTGATGTCGTCCATTTCGCGCAGGCTCTCGTAGGGCACGTCGGCCTCGGCGAGCAGCACGTTCATGTGGCCGGGCATGCGACCCGCCACCGGATGGATGCCGTACTCCACCAGCACACCCCGGGCCTCAAGCAGGTTGGCCATGTCGCGCACGGTATGCTGGGCCTGGGCCACGGCCATGCCGTATCCGGGCACCACGAGTACGCGCTGGGCGTTCTCCAGCAGCATCGCCACTTCTTCCGGCGAGGTCGATTTGACCCTGCCGCCATAGACGACGTCGGCGCTCGGGCCATCGGCGCTCGGGCCGAACGTGCCGAAGAGCACGCTGGTCAGTGAGCGGTTCATGGCCTTGCACATGATCTTCGTGAGGATGATTCCCGAGGCGCCGACCAGCGAACCGGCGATGATCAGCACGTTGTTCATCAGCACGAAGCCGGTGGCGGTGGCTGCAAGACCGGAGTACGAGTTGAGCAGCGAGATCACCACCGGCATGTCGGCGCCGCCGATGGGAATGGTCAAGGTCACGCCCAGCACGCCGGCCGCCGCCACGATGATCCAGTACGCCACGGTCGCCGAGGGGTCGACCGTAAGCCAGCCAACGCAGGCCAGGGCCCCGAGACCGACCACGGCATTGAAAATCTTCATGCCAGGAAAGCCGATGGCCCGACCCGGCATGATCTCGGCCAGCTTCAGAAACGCGATCAACGAACCGGTGAAGGTCACCGCGCCGATCAGCCCCGAAAGGCCCGTGGCGATGGTCGTCTGGGCGTTGGGATCGGCCGTGATCAAAAACGCCGCACCGGCCACGAGCACCGAAGCACCGCCGCCGAAGCCGTTGAACAGGGCCACCATTTCGGGCATCTGGGTCATCTGCACGCGGGCCGCCGCGACCGCACCGATGGCGCCGCCGATCACCGCACCCAAGAGGATCCACTGGTAGTCGAGACCGTTGGCGAGCAGTGTCACCACCACCGCCAGCAGCATGCCGACGGCGCTCATGAGGTTGCCGCGCACGGCCGTGCGGGGATGGGTCAGGCCCTTGAGCCCCGAAATGAAGAGGATCGAGGCCGCAACGTAGGCCAGGTTGACCCAGCCGATGTCGATCAGAAACGTCACGGTCTCACCTCTTTCCCTTGAACATGTCGAGCATGCGGTGGGTGACCATGTAGCCGCCCACGACGTTGACCATGGCGAAGGCTACGGCGCAGACGCCGAGGATCGTCGCCAGCTTCGGGTTGTCGACCCGGGTCGAGATGACCGCACCGATGAGCGTGATGCCGGAGATGGCGTTCGAGCCAGACATCAGGGGCGTGTGCAGGGTGGGTGGCACCTTGGTGATGATTTCGAAGCCGATGTAGACCGCGAGTACGAACACGGTGACTGCTTGCACGAGTTCATGCATGTCATTCCCCTCCCTGACCGGCGTCCAGGCCGAGCAGTCCCCGCACGCGGGCACAGTGCACGGCGCCGTCGCGGCACAGCAGCGTCTCGGCGACGACCTCGTCCTCTAGATCGAGCACGAGTTCGCCGTCGGTGATCATCGACTTGAGATAGGTCTCAACGTTCTTCGAGTACATCTGGCTGGCGTGGTAGGGCTTGTGCGACACCAGGTCGAGCTCGCCGACGATGGTCACGCCGTGGCGCACCACCGTCTCCCCCGAAACCGTCAGTTCGCAGTTGCCGCCGCGTTCGGCGGCCAGGTCCACGATGACCGAACCGGGAGCCATGCCCTGGACCATCGCCTCGGTCACCAATACCGGCGACTTGCGGCCGGGGATGGCCGCGGTGGTGATCACCACGTCGTTGCGGGCGACAACGGCGGCCATCTGCTCCTGCTGGCGGCGGATGAACTCGTCGCTCTGCTCCTTGGCGTAGCCGCCCTTGTCCTCGGCGCCCTCCGTTTCCAGATCGAACTCCACGAACTTGGCACCGACGCTGATCACCTGCTCCTTGACCGCCGGCCGCACATCATAGGCCTCCACAACTGCGCCGAGGCGCTTGGCCGTGGCGATGGCCTGCAGCCCCGCCACGCCGACGCCCACGACGAAGACCTTGGCCGGAGCCAACGTGCCCGCCGCGGTCATCAACATGGGAAAGAGCCTTGGCAGCCGGCGGGCGGCCTCGAGCACGGCCTGGTAGCCGGCCACAGTCGCCATGGACGACAGGATGTCCATGCTCTGGGCGCGGGTGATACGCGGCACGAGCTCCAGGGAAAAGGCCGTCAGACCGGCTTCGGCCATGCGCGCGGTGGCCTGGGGGTTGCCCAGGGGGTCCTGGGTGCCGACGAGGACCTGGCCGGACCTGAATCCGGAGAGGTCGGCCTCGTCGCCGAGGGCGCCGGGGCCGCGGACCTGCAAGAGAACACCGGCCACGCTCAGGACTTCCGACCGTTCCGCGATGCGGGCCCCCTTGGCTTCATAAGCCGGATCAAGGAAACCGGCCCGGGCACCTGCCCCCCTCTCCACGACGATCTCGCAACCGGCCTTGACCAGGGGTGCAACTGATGCGGGCACCAAAGCCACGCGGTTTTCGCCGGGGTGGGTCTCCCCGAGTACTCCGATGATCATGGAAACGTCCTTCCGCTGGCGTCCACCGTCGAGAGACGGCGTCTTCGATACCGGACCTCACAGTACAAGATTCGACACGAAGCGCAAGGTTCAGGACCATTTCATAGAGAATTAGTGGCGATTCCGGTCATGTGTAGTAGATTTCCGCGTTCACGGCCCTCAGAAGGAGAAGTTATGTCGAAATCACTCTTGATCGCCGCTGCGGCGTTGATGACCGCAGCCCTCGCCCTGGCCGCCGATCTCCCCCGTACTTACGACCCCGACCCCCGCGAGATCCACTTCGGCCCGGTGACCATGCTCACCGACGGTGGCGAGAACGCCGAGGCCTACTTCTCCTATGACTCGCAGCGTCTGGTTTTCCAGACCACCCGCGAAGAATACCCCTGCGACCAGATCGTCATGATCCCCGCCACCGGCGGCGACCCCGAGCTGATCTCCACCGGCAAAGGCCGCACCACCTGCGCCTACTTCACCGGCGACGACTCCCAGGTGATCTACGCCTCCACCCACCTCGCCGGCGACGAGTGCCCCACGCCCCCGGACATGAGCCAGGGTTACGTCTGGGGCATCTTCGCCGGCTACGACATCTTCAAGCTCGACCTCGCGTCCCACGAGCTGGTGCCCCTGACCGCCACGCCGGGCTACGACGCCGAGGCCACCATCTCCCCCGACGGCAGCACCATCGTGTTCACCAGCACCCGCGACGGCGACCTGGACATCTACACCATGGACCTCGACGGCGACAACGTGACGCGGCTGACCGACACCCCCGGCTACGACGGCGGCGCCTTCTTCTCCCCCGACGGCACGAAGATCTGCTACCGCAGCCACTATCCCGAAGTAGGCCCGGCCCTGGACGACTACCAGCGTCTGCTGGCCGACCAGAAGGTTCGCCCATCGGTCATGGAGATCCGCGTGATGAATGCCGACGGCAGCGACCAGACACAGATCACCGAAATGGGCTGCGCATCGTTCGGCCCGTTCTTCCATCCCTCTGGAGAGAAGATCATCTTCGCGAGCAACTACCCGGACCCGCGCGGCCGGGAGTTCGACCTGTGGATGGTGGACGTCGACGGCGGGAACCTCGAGCAGATCACCTTCAGCGAGGGCTTCGACGGTTTCCCCATGTGGGCCCCCGACGGCAAGACCTTCGTGTTCGGGAGCAACCGGCACAACACGGGGCCTCGGGATACGAACATCTTTGTGACGGAGTGGAAGGACTAGAACCAAGCCCAGTCCGGCCGAAACAATAGAGGGGCGGCACCACACGGTGCCGCCCCTTCTCCATCCCCCGCCATCATGCATCGGGACTCAGTCCCAAATCCCCAGTTCCGCCCGGCAATCCTCGGTCGCATCCGTCCGCGGATCCCAAGGCGGGCTCCAGACCAGCTCCACCATGCAGTTGTTGGCACCCTCGACGCCGAGGACCGCTTCGCGGGTCTTGGCGATGATCTCCGGCGCCATCGGGCACATGGGACTCGTGAGGGTCAGGTCGACCTCCACGTCGCCGGTCTCTTCCTCCACCTTGATCCCGCGGATGAGACCCAGATCGACGATGGACATGTTCAGTTCGGGGTCGATGACCGGGCGGATCGCCTCGAGCACGACGTTGGGGCTCAGTGCACTCATCCTCATACCTCCGTGGTGGCTTCGGCCGCAGCGCGGCCCTGATCGGCGGCCGTGACGGCCTCGAGCAGCGTGATCCAGGGCAGCAGGGCGCACTTCACGCGCACCGGAAAGTTGCGGACGCCGGTCAGGACCTCGAGGTCGCCGGGGTCGAGGTCGTCGGCCAGTTCACCGTCTTTGGAATGCATGATTTGACGGAAGGCCTCGGCGAGACGACGGACTTCGGCGCGGCTGCGTCCGACCACCAGTTCCGCCAGGATCGAACCGCTGGCCGTCGCGATGGCGCAGCCATGAGTGTCCACCGACACGTCGGCGACCACATCGCCGTCAAAGGCGAGCTGAAGAGTGACCTCGTCGCCGCAGGAGGGGTTCTTGCCGCTGGCCTCGGAATCGTACTCCGACAAGGAGGCCTTGTGACGAGGACTGCGGTGATGGTCCAGCAGCACCTCTCGGTAGAGTTCGTCCATCATGCTCCGAACACGCTCCTTGCCTGGGCGACGGCGTCGGCCAGCATGTCTATCTCGTCGTGAGTGGTGGTGAGCGCGAATGAGGCTCTCGTCGTGGCTACCACCCCGAGCCGCCTGTGCAGGGGCTGGGCGCAGTGGTGACCGGCCCGTACCGCGACGCCGCGGGCGTCGAGGAGCTGGGCCATATCGTGGGGATGGACGAAGGGATCGTGGAAACTCACGAGCCCACCGCGTTGTGCCGCGTCCGTCGGCCCGAAGACCCGCATCCCATCGATGGCGGACAACGTCTCGAGAGCGTTGGCCGTAACGGAGATCTCATGGGTGCGGACCCGTTCGAGGGTGGCCTCATCGAGCATGTCCAGAGCCGGCGGAAATGCCGCCGCACCGGCTACGTTGGGCGTGCCGGCCTCGAAGCGGAACGGGACTTCGGCCCAGGTCGCGCCGTCGAGGGTCACCGTTTCGATCATCTCGCCGCCGAAGGTGATAGGAGCGAGGTCGGCCAGGGCCTGCTCCGTGCCGACCAGGAATCCCAGGCCCATGGGCCCGTAGACCTTGTGAGCGGAGAAGGCCAGCAGATCGGCGCCCAGGTCGTCGAAGCGCAAGGGCATGTGCCCCACCGACTGGGCGGCGTCGACCACCACCAGCGCGCCATGGCGATGGGCCGCCTCGGCGACCTCGGCCACCGGATTGATCGTGCCCAGTACGTTCGATACGTGAGTCAGGGCCACGACTCGCGTGCGCTCGTTCAGAAGGGCGGGCAGCTGCGCCAGGTCGAGGCGACCATCGTCGAGAATCGGGAGGACCCGCATGACGGCGCCCTCCCTCTTCGCCGCTTCGAACCAGGGCACGAGGTTGGCATGGTGCTCCATCTCCGTGACCAGGATCTCGTCGCCGGGTCGCAGTCGCGGCGCGGTACCGAGGGCGGCGAGGTTGAGGGCCTCGGTGGTCCCCGAAGTCACGACAACCTGCATCGAATCGCTCACCCCGAGAAAACGCGCCACCCGCTTACGGCAGGCCTCATACAGGTCGGTGGCCTCGGCGGCCAAAGAGTGCATGCCCCGGTGAACGTTGGCGTTGTGTTCCCTGTAGAACCGCGCTTCGGCGGCGATCACCGCCTCGGGTTTCTGAGCCGTAGCGCTGGAGTCCAGATACACCAGAGGATGCCCGTTCACCTTGCGGCTCAAGATCGGGAATCGCTCGCGGAACATGGCTTCGCAGCGTTCACAGCCGCTCGACTGTCCGGCACAAGGGACGGCGCCGGCCGGAGCCTTCAGATCCTGTTCGCGACCATTCATTTCGCCTCTCCCTCGAGATCGTCGAGCCTCCGGTCGACGGTCTCCTCCACCTGGACCCGCAAGGCCTCAGGCAGACGGACGAGGGTCTTCTCCAAAAACCCGCGCACGATGAGACGACGCGCCAGGCGCCGGGGAATGCCTCGACTCTCCAAGTAGAAGACCTGATTCTCATCGATGGGTGCCACCGTCGCACCGTGGCTGCAGGAGACATCCTGGTTGAGAATCTCGAGCTCGGGAATGGAGTCGGCACGGCACTGATCCGAGAGCAGCAGGTTGCGGTTCTCCTGGTACGCCTCCACCTCACGGGCTTCTTTTTCGATGCGGATCAGACCCGTGTAGCTGTTGTGAGCGTGACCCGCGGCGACAGACTTGAAGTCGATGTCGCTGGTCGTCCGCCCTGCGGTGTGCACGTGGCGCGTATGCACATCGATATGCTGGCGGTCCGCGGCCAGTGTCACGCCCGTCATTTCGCTGCGCGATCCCTCACCGGCCAGGTTCGTGACCAGTTCAAGCTTGGCGCGGCGTGAGCCGAGGCCGCAGAAGGCGGTCTTGAGGTTAGCGTCGCGGTCGATCTTGGCATGGACCCCGAGGTGGCCGTGCACACCTTCGCCCCAGGTCTGGACCACGACGTGGCGGACATGAGCGTTGGCTCCGGCCAGAATCTCGGTCACCCCCACGACGCGCGTATCCTCGTTACCGCCACGGTGGTCTTCCACCAAGGAGATGTCGGCGCCTTCTTCCGCGATCAACAGCAAACGCGGTGCAGCAACGCCGCCGGAGGCGTGGACCACCACGTGCACCGGCCCGGACAAGACCATATGGCGCGGGGCGCGGATCAACAGCCCCGTATTCCAGGCGGAGTCGTTGAGAGTCGTGAAGTAGCCGTCGTCGCCGGCGGCTTCTCCCAACCGATCGGCGCCGTCGGGACCGTCGGCCAGGGAACACACGACGAGACCCGCGGCTGCGGCCTCGTCGCTGATTTCGATCCTCGCCGGCAAACCTGGGCTCAATACGACCGTGGCGGCACTCCCCACCATTGCCTCGAGGGGTGCCTCGATGCCGGCAGGCCGCAGCGTCGCCGGCAGCAGGTTCTCAGGATTGGTGAAACGCCACAGGTGCTCCACCCGCGAAGGCGGTCGTGCAGCTTCGAAACGCGCATAGGCCGCACCGCGCCTGGATGCCAGGGCGGCGGATTCGTTCAACAAGGTCGAAACGGCCCGGACATCGCCGGTGCGTCCGCTCAGGACGGAGATGTTCGCATCAGCCAATGGATCCCTCCATTTCCAGCTCGATCAGCCTGTTGAGCTCCACGGCGTACTCCATCGGCAGCTCCTTCACGAAGGGTTCGATGAAACCGTTGACGATCATCATCCGGGCCTTGTCGGGAGTAAGACCGCGGCTCTGCAGATAGAACAGCTGTTCCTCGGCCACCTTAGAAACACGGGCCTCGTGCTCCACCGACACGTCGTTTTCGGCGATGTCCATGGTCGGGTAGGTATCCGATCGCGCTGCATCGCCGATCAACAAGGCATCGCATTCCACGTTGGTACGGCAGCCTGGACAGTTCCGCGCCACCTGCACCAGACCTCGGTACGACGAACGGCCGTCGTCCTTGCTGATGCTCTTGCTCACGATGCGCGAGGTGGTGTTGGGCGCGGCATGGATCATCTTGGCGCCGGCGTCCTGATGCTGACCGTGCCCCGCGAAGGCGATGGACAGCACTTCGCCGTGGGCCCGCTCCCCTTTCAGAACGATGGCCGGGTACTTCATCGTCAGCTTGGAGCCGATGTTGCCGTCGACCCACTCGACCACGGCGTCCTCGTAGGCATGAGCCCGCTTGGTCACCAGGTTGAAGACGTTGGTCGACCAGTTCTGGATCGTCGTGTAACGGATGTGCGCACCCTTGAGTGCGATCAGCTCCACGACCGCCGAGTGCAGCGAGTCGGACGAGTAGGTCGGCGCCGTGCAGCCTTCGATGTAATGAACCGAACTGCCCTCGTCGGCGATGATCAGCGTACGCTCGAACTGGCCCATGTTCTCGGCGTTGATGCGGAAGTACGCCTGCAGCGGAATGTCGACCTTGACGTTCGGCGGTATGTAGATGAACGAGCCGCCCGACCAGCAGGCGGTGTTCAGGGCCGAGAACTTGTTGTCCCGGGTCGGGATCACCGTACCGAAGTACTTCTTCACGATCTCGGGGTGCTCGCGCAGGCCCGAGTCCATGTCCATGAAGATCACGCCCAGCTTCTCGAGATCCTCGCGGATGGAGTGGTAGACCACCTCGGACTCGTACTGGGCCGTCACCCCCGCCAGGAACTTGCGTTCGGCTTCGGGTACGCCCAGGCGGTCGAACGTGTTCTTGATGTCCTCGGGCACGTCGTCCCAACTGCGCGCCTGATCGCCCTTGGGGCGGATGTAGTAGTGGATGTTGTCGAAGTCGATCTCCCCGAGCAGATCCTGGTCGCCCCAGCCGGGCATGGGCTTGGACAGGAAGATGTCGAGGGCCTTGTGGCGCTCGGTGTTCATCCACTCGGGCTCGATCTTCTTCTGAGAGATCGCCTCGACGACGCCGTGATCCAGCCCCTTGGGGAGCTTGGTCATGTAGTCCTCGGCGTTGTGGAAGCCGTAGCGGGACTCGTAGTCCTCTCCGATGCCGGCGATCTGCTGATGGGAAGTCATGCCGCACCCCCGAGTCCGGCGGCGGCCGCTTCGGGCTGGAGCCAGTCGTAGCCCTTGGCCTCGAGCTCCCCGGCCAGCTCGAAGCCGCCGGAACGCACGATGCGGCCGTCCATGAACACGTGCACCACGTCAGGCTTCACGTAGTCCAAAATACGCTGGTAGTGGGTCACGAGCAGCACGGCCTGATCGGGGCCGACGGCCTTGTTGATGCCTTCCGACACGACCTTCAGCGCATCGATGTCGAGGCCGGAATCGGTCTCGTCGAGCAAGGCGAAAGCGGGTTTCAGCATGAGCATCTGCAGGATCTCGAGGCGCTTCTTTTCGCCGCCGGAGAACCCTTCGTTGAGGTACCGCGATACGAAGTCCTTGCTCACATCCAGTTCGGCGAAGGCTGCATCCATCTCCTTGCGGAATTCGCGGACGGGGATGTCCTGACCACGCCTCGCGGTCAGGGCCGCTCTCAGGAAGCTGGCCACCGAAACGCCGGGCACCGCAACGGGATACTGGAAGCCCAGGAACATGCCCAGCCGGGCGCGTTGGTCGGGCTCGAGGCCGTCGACGCGTTCGCCGCGCAGCGAGATCTCACCGGACACCTCGTAGCTCGGATGCCCCATCAGGGCGCTCGCGAGGGTCGATTTTCCGGATCCGTTGGGTCCCATCAGGGCGTGCTTCTCACCGGCGTAAACCTCGAGATCGACGCCTTTGACAATCTCCTTGCCTTCGATCGACACCTTGAGGTCGCGGCATGAAAACACGGGAGTGCGGGTACTCTTCATGATCGGGTCAACTCCTCTCCGAACCGCTGACGACCCCCAAGGGTCCGTCGTCGAGTCCGGTCAACTGCGCTTCGACTTGTTCTTCGGTACAGCAGAGATCGACGAGGGACATGGTTTCCAGGACCGCCCCGACCTGCTGCGCGAGATGCTTCCAGACACTGCGCAGACCGCAGTTGCCCACACGAGGACACTCGGAATCGTTGGGTTGCTCGGGGGAGCAGCCGCTCCCCTCGAGGACCGGACGACCGAGAGCCCGAATAACGTCGGCCGCGCTGATCTCCGCTGCGGGACGGACGAGGGAATAGCCCCCGTTGCGTCCGCGCAAAGCCAGGACCAGCCCACCCTCCCGCAAACGACCCAACAGCTTGGCGATGGTCGCTTCGGGGAGATGTTCGACCTCGGAAAGCTCGGCCAGCGTCAACTGGCCGCCCTCCCGGGCGAACCGCGCCATGATGCGCAGGGACTGTTCCTCAGCTTTGGATATCTTCACGCGACCCCCATGGGCCAAGAGGCCCAGTTGAGAACAATATTCATTGCGGGGACAACATAGAATCGGAGAGTCATTTAGTCAAGTATACAGGATATATATTTCCACATTCTTAAATACCTATTATTTAATAGCTTATAGGGAGAAGAAGAGCCCCTGCGGATGGAATCCGGGGGGCTCTTCTTGAACAGGACCATTCCCACGTCGATCAGCGATCCTTGAGGGTCAACTCCCGATCCAGCAAGCCCTGAAGAGGGTGATCCGCGATGCCGATGGCCATGCCGCGCCGTAGTCCATCATCGACACTCCATCCACGGTGACGGATCAGGTATCCGGCCCAGGCGTAACTGGCCCTTCCCCCCGACAGGCAGTGGACCAGAACCAGACCGTCGTGGTTGTGGAGGACCTCATCGAGGCCGCTCAATACGCTGGGGCGGTAGGGATGATCGGCGCCGCCCAGAGGCAGGGAGACGTAGTCCAAGCCCAGGCTGTCGGCCAAGGCCGCCTCGTCGAAGGGCATCTTCTCACGGTCGTCCATTTCCTTGGGTGTGCGCAGATTCACCACCGCGGTCACGCCCCGCCCGGCCAATTCGACCAGAGCCTCATACGAGGGCTGCCCCGACACATACACGCGACCATCGAGAAAAAGTCGTCGAGTCACACCGTCGATGTCTGTGATTTCTATAGGTGCGACGTCGATCACGACATTCGTAAAAGGATCACGGTAGGACGGTGGAGACGACGCACACCCGGCGAATACGGAGAGCATGACGGCGGCGAACGCCGAGGTTCGGACTCGGGACACGTGGATTCCTCCAGGTCTTGGGGTGCAACCCGATCATGGCACGGAACCGTCGGGCGCTCAAGCCCCGACGTGGACGATCAGGCGGGGTCCACGCTCCGGCGTTCGGCGTCGACGACTTTCAGATCCAGGCTGACGGTGCCCGCCGCCATCTCAGCCACCGAGTGGTGGCGGAGCATGTTCTGGATATACCCGCGCAGTTCCCCCCATGTCTGATGCATGGCGCAGGGCTCGTCGTCGTTGCAGTCGGGCAGGCCGAGGATGCAGCGCATGCCCCAGTCCTCTCCCTCCCAGAGGGCGACCACGTCCATGATCAGGATCTCTTCGGCAGGCTTTGCGAGGGAGTAGCCGCCGCCGGGCCCAGGCCGGCTGGCGACAAGCCCCCCGTGTCCGAGACGGTTGAGGATCTTGGCGACCATGGGCAGGGAGACGTCGAGACGCTTGGCGAGCCGCGCATTGGGAATGAGTCCGTCCTCCTGGGCGAGGACGACCATGGCGTGCAGGGCATAGCGTGTCTCGATCTTGAACATCTGTCGTGCTCCCCAATGTTGGCGGATCCATAATCCGTACTTCGAGATATACTTTACGGCAACTCCTGTCAAGAGTTCCCGGTATCCACCTTCCGGACAACGCCAGTTCTTGTGGGGCATGATAACGGCTGTTATCTTGGTTCGGCTCATGGAAGACCATCCCGTCCCCAGCCCCGCAACGGATGCTGGGACGGTTCACCTACCCGCGGACGGTCATCGTGAAGAAATTCTTCGAGAATCCGATCGTAGGCGCCCTCGCATCCCTCAGGCTCTCAGTCCCCCTGCTCATCATCTTCGCCGTAGCCATCGGCAAGGCGACGTTCATTGAGAACGACTGGGGAGCCGAAGGTGCGCGCAGCCTCGTTTACAACGCCCTCTGGTTCGAAATGCTGCTCGGCCTGTTCTGCCTGAACATGGCTCTGCAGCTCTTCAAGAACATGCCGTACAAGCCGCGTCAGACCGGCTTCGTCATCGTGCATGTTTCGATGATCGTGATCCTCGTCAGCGCCGGCATCACGCGCTGGTTCGGTTACGAGGGAACCATGCACATCCGCGAGGGCCAGTCCTCGGACTTCATCTGGTCCCGTGAAACCCACGTACAGCTGACCGTGGGCGACAACTTCGCATCCTATCCGGTGCGTCTCTTCCGCCCGGGCGAGGTCAAATCGAAGAAGCTGCACCTCGGCGACTCCTCCTATACAGCGGCCGTCGAGAACTACTGGCCCCACTTCGAAGAGCGCTTCATGGCCGCCGACAGCGGTCCTGCGGCCCTGAAGTTCGCCGTCGTCGGCAGCAACGGCATGGAAGAGCTCATGCTCATTGAAGGCAACCCCGACCGCGCCCGCGGCGTCGGCTACCGCCTCGTCAGCGGCGAGGCCCCTCCGACCCCGGACCAGGGCCTGAGCTTCGCCCTGGGCTCCGACGGCGTCCTGCGCTGTCTGGCCGACGTGGAGATGGCCAACACGGACATGGGCTCGGGCGAGATCGACGAATCCTACCCCGCCGGCACCGTCTTCGTCATCGACGACGCAGTGCTGTACCGCTCCGGCGACGGCTGGGTCTCATTCGTGCTCCAGGAGACATTCGCCCACGTGCAGCGCCAACCGGCCAACAGCAACGACGACCGCGCGCCTGCCGCAGCCCTGCTCTCGGTGACCGGCCCCGGCGGCAGTCGCGGCGAAACCATCGTCACCCAGGACGCCACCCGCCCCGGCACAATCCAGCTGGGCGACGAAGCAGTCTACGTCAAGCTCGGCTCCATCCGCATTCCGGTGCCCTACTCGGTGGAGCTCGACGACTTCCTGCTTCTCAACTATCCGGGCAGCCGCAACCCGGCCAGCTACGAGAGCCACGTCATACTTCACGACGAGGCCCAGGGCATCCACGGCCAGCCGGTGCGCATCTACATGAACCATCCCATGGACCATCGCGGGTTCAAACATTTCCAGTCGTCCTACGACACCGACGAGCAGGGCACGGTCCTCTCGGTCAACTACGACCCCGGCAAGGTGCCCACCTACTTTGGATACATCCTGATCACTCTGGGATTCGTGCTGGTCTTCGCACGCGATCTGATCTGGCCCCGCAAAGAGACCAACGCGGAAGGAGACGGCGATGAAGTCTAACAACACGATGCGCGTCGCCGCCATGCTCGTCCTGGCACTGATCCTGGCAGCCCCGTTGGCCGGCCTGGCCCAGGACGAGAATGCCGGTCACAACCACGGCCCACTGACGGCGCCGGCGAAGAACCCCCTGTCCGAGAACAACCGCGAAATCCTCTCGCGCATGTCCATGCAGGACTTCCGCGGCCGCATGAAGCCCATCGATACCTACGTGCGCGAACTCAGCATGAAGGTGACCAAGCGGGAGAACTTCGAGGAGTGGGAGCCCACCGACCTCTACATCAGCTGGGTGACCAACTCCCACTATTGGTTCGAGTACCCGGTCTTGGCGGTGCGCTTTCAAGGCGTGAAGGATCTGCTCGGAGTCTCTCAGGAGACCAAGTGGGTCAGCCTGGCCAGCCTGATCACCCCCGACGGGCAGTACAAGCTCAACGATCAGGTCCGCGAGGCGCTGCGCACCCCCGACCGTGACCGCAGCAAGGTCCAACGCAAGCTGCTGAAGTTCGACGAACGGGCCCAGATCTTCAACAACGCCCTCAATGGCGGCGGCGTGCGCCTGTTCCCCATTCCTGGCGACAAGAACAACACCTGGGTCGAACTCGACGGCATCGAGCAGCTCGAGAACGCCGAAGTCGCCCAGGCATACAGCAAGGCCGCCGACGACTTCCTGCAGGGTTTCAATGCGGCGGACAACGCCCGAGTCTTCACCGGCCTCGACGCCCTGCGCGGCTTCCAGCAGCAGTACGGCGCGGCCGTCCTGCCTTCGGACTTCTCGGTGAACTCCGAGCTGTGGCTCAACCGCGCCCACCCGTTCCGCAACGTGACGATGGGCTACCTCGCAGCCTTCGTCGTGCTGATGGTCGCGTTCTTCTGGAATCTGGGACGGCTCAAGGGCGTGCCCTATTCCTTCAAGCATCCGATCTACCTGCTGGGCTCTCTGGTGTTCTGGGCGTCGATCGCCTACCACCTCTACGCCTACGTGCTGCGGTGGATCGCCTCGGGGCGCGCGCCGTTGAGCAACGGCTACGAGTCGCTCATCTTCATCTCCCTGGCCACGGCCATCGCGGGTCTGATCTTCGAGCTCAACGACCGCAAGGGATCGTCCGGCGGCGTGTCGGCCCTGCTGACCATGGTGATCCTGGCGGTGGCCATGCTCTCGACCTTCGACCCGGCCATCGGTCCCTTGGTGCCGGTGCTGGCGTCGTACTGGCTGAACATCCACGTGACGATCATCACGGGCAGCTACGGATTCCTGGGCCTGGGTTCCATGCTCGGCGCCCTGACCCTGATCCTGATGCTGTTCAAGGGTCCGGACCGCGATCACATCCGTACCGCGGTGCTCTCCCTCGACCGTCTGCACTTCAAGGTGCTGGTCACCGGCCTCGGCCTGCTGAGCGTCGGCACGCTGCTCGGCGGCGTCTGGGCCAACGAATCGTGGGGACGTTACTGGGGCTGGGACTCCAAGGAGACCTGGTCGCTGGTGACGATCCTGGTCTACGCTACGGCCATCCACTTCCGTTGGATCCCGATGCTGAACCGACCCTGGGTGCTGGCGGCGAGCGGATTCGCAGGGATCGCTTCAGTCGTGATGACCTACTTCGGCGTGAACTATTTCTTGAGCGGCCTGCACAGCTATGCCGCGGGCGACCCCATGAAGGTGCCCGACTGGGTGTTCATCGGCGCCGGTCTGATGGGGGCCTTGATTCTGTCGTCGTTCCTCTCGGATCGATTCCGGAGTTGGGATCGACCGTCCTAGAATTGGCTATTTCGATTGTTTCATCAAAGAGGGACGCGCTATCCGGCGCGTCCTTTTTTTGATAACGGTAAATGGAGTTTCAACACATCGCAGACGTGTGCTAGGGTGACCGCCCGATTCGAGATGGCACACGTTCCCATCGGAAATAGATCATGGGAGATCCGCGCAGAAGCCGCTGCACTAGGCAGCGGCGAACCAAAGGAGGCACGATGCAAGGAACAAAACGGACGACCATGCTGGCGATCGTGGTGTTGCTGACAGCTGGCCAGGCTCTGGCCGGCGGCTTCAACATCTACGAGGCCGGCGCCAAGGCGACAGCTCTGGGCGGCGCCTTCACGGCGACGGCCGACGACGGTTCGGCCATCTTCTACAATCCGGCCGGACTGGCCTTCCTCGAAGGCAGCGGCTTCGACCTGAACCTGATGCCCATCCTGCCCGGCGCCAAGTTCACAGGCGCCCAACGTCCCGACGGCGGACATTCAACAGGCAAGACCGTCGACCAGACCTTCCCGATTCCAGGTCTCTACTACTACCAGAACCGTGGCGACCTGGCCCTGGGAATAGGCGTGTACGCCCCCTTCGGCCTGGGAGTCGAATGGGATGACCCCGAAAACTGGATCGGCCGTGCGCTGAGCTACAACGTCGATCTGGCAACGGTGTACGTTTCACCGACGATCGCCTGGAAGATCAACGACCAGGCCTCGTTGTCCATGGGCGTCGACATCGCCCACACCTCGATCACCCTGAATAAGTACAAGCTCCTTCCCGGCAATGCGATGGACGGTATCAACGCCATCGACATCACGATCGAGGGCGACAGCGAATTCAACTTCACGCCGTCGTTCGGGGCGATGATCAAGGCCACCGACAAGTGGACGTTCGGGGCGATGTACCATCACAGCAAGAAGATGGCCATCAAAGAGGGAACTCTGACCCTGACGAACACGGCCGAGCCCGGCCTGGCCCCTAGCGTCGACGGCCTGATCGCCAGCCTGGGTGGAGCCACTCATACCGGCAGCACGATGCTGAAGCTCCCCCACATGCTTTCGCTGGGAACCGCCTATCAGTTCTCGGAGCGACTCCGCGGGGAATTCGACATGGTCCACTTCGGCTGGAGCACGTTCAGCGAACTGGCTCTGGACTTCGGCAACCCTCTGTTGAATCAGACCATCGAAGAGGCCTACAAGGATGTCTGGCAGTACCGGGTCGGCGTGACCTACCAGATCAGTCCCGCGCTCACGGGCCTTGCGGGCTACGTAAGAGATGAAACACCACAACCCGTCGAGTCGATGAGCCCCTTGCTTCCCGACTCTTCGCGCAACGACTGGTCGTTCGGCCTCGCCTGGCAGGCCAGCGAGAAGCTGACCTTCACCGGCACGTTCATGGCCGTCCTGTTCGAAGAGCGCACGAACATCGTCGACGGCGAGCAGCAGGTCTTCGGACCTGAGGACCTCGAGACGAACCCCGGCGGTACCTACGACTCGTTCGCCAACATCTTCGGCATCGGCGTCGGCTACAAGTTCTAGAAAGGAGGACCGAGATGAAGAACCTCAAGACAATCATGATCCTCGTGTTGCTGGCCCTCCTGTCGGCCGGCTGCTCCATCGACGACCCCACGGTCGCCGAGCTGACCCCCGTGGTCCAGCCCAGCGGTGCGGCCATCTTCGCCAACTACATGGCCATGGGCAACAGCCTGACGGCCGGCTACATGGACGGCGGTCTGATCGACGCAGGGCAGCTGAACAGCTATCCGGCCCTGATCGCCCGCCAGATGGGATACCCCGCGGGCTCCTTCGGCCAGCCCCTGCTCAACTTCCCCGGCGTCGGTTCGACCGATACGGGTGATCCGCTGGCCGTGGCCGGCGTCCTGCATTTCACAGGGACCACGGCGGCTCCCGTCGGCTACACGACCGGGACCTCCCAGGCCCAGGTACTGGCCAACGTCGCGGCTCTCTACGACCCCAGCGCCCGAGCCTGGCTTGCACCCTTCAGCAACCTGGGCGTGCCGGGCGCAACAACCCTGGACATGACCCATGCCATCGACGCGGTCACGGCTCAGGGTTTCGACCCGGCGACGGGCGAGGGCGCCAACCCCTACTTCAACCTCGTGCTGCGCAGCAGTGCCTTGGGCAACTCCACGGCCGTGCAGCAAGTGATTGCAAGGGGTCCGACCTTCTTGACCATGTGGATCGGCAACAACGACATCCTCGGCGGCGCCACCAACGGCGATCCGGAGATCGGAGTCAACCTGACTCCCGCAACGATCTTCGAGCAGCTCTACGGTGACCTTCTCGATACGATCTCCAACGGCATCAACACCAGGCACGGGTACCGTCCGCTCATCGTGGCGGCCAACATCCCGAGCATCACGAGCATTCCCTACTTCATGACGCCCGCCACGTTCAACGCCATGCTGGCTGCCGCCACCGGCGGTCTGGTTACCGAGGCCGTCACCGTTGAAACCGACGTGCAGTTCTTCCGCTTCCCGGGTCTGGGCTACATCGGCGGCGTCCTCGGCGCCGGCGGGAACCCCTTCCCGCTTCCCAGCGAGTGGACACTGACAACGAATGAAGTGACCACTGTCGAGAACCTGGTCGTCGCCTTCAACGGCATCATCGCCACGGCTTGCGCCGCGCGGCAGATTCCGCTTTACGACGCCAATACGAACCTCGCGGGATTGGAGCCCATGGAGGCCACCCATTTCCTGGCTCTGGCAGGAGTGATCGGCCCCGACGCCGCCGCTCAGACCACGCTGTTCTCTCTCGATGGTGTCCACCCCAACAACCGGGGATACGGAGTTGTGGCCAACGGATTCCTGACGACGATGAATACCGCACTGGGAACCGCATTCCCGCTGGTGGACGTCGATGCTCTCGTCTGGGACCCGACCTATGGTCAGACCATCACCGCAGCCTCCGACGGAGGCTATACCTTGGCCCCCGAAAGCACGAAGCTCGTGGACGCGATCTTCCGCTAGGAGATTCTGTGATGCTCCAGGGCGGGGAACTCCGGTTCCCCGCCCTTCTCTCTACCCTCTCCCCTCAATTCTCCCGTGCCAACGACGACATTCTCTAGTAGTTTGGTCCCGACCCCCTTACCCGAGGAGTACACGGTGCGCTACGGACAAGGCCCCTCCATGGGCATGCGATTCGGCCCCGGCTTGACGCCAACGATCAAGGTGCTGCTGGCGGCCAACGTCTCTGTGTTCCTGCTTCAGGTCATGACCGGCGGCGGTTCGGCCGGGAACTCGTCCCTGATCCCATTGCTGGGCCTGGTACCCATCAAGGCCTTCGCTCAGCTTCACATCTGGCAGTTCGTCAGCTACATGTTCGTCCACGGGTCGTTCGGCCACATTGCCATGAACATGTTCATGCTCTGGATGTTCGGCTCGGAGCTGGAGCGGCTCTGGGGACAGAAGGCGTTCCTGCAGTACTTCGCCGTGACCGGTATCGGCGCCGGGCTGATCTACGCCCTGGTGATGCCCCTGCTGGCGCCCGGTACGGAATACATCCCCCTGGTGGGCGCATCTGGAGCCGTATACGGTGTGTTGACGGCCGTGGCCGTGCTCTTTCCCGACCGCAAGGTGCTGCTCTACTTCCTGATCCCCCTCAAGATGCGCTGGCTGGTCGTGGGCTACGTCGTGTTCGAGATGATGATGATGTGGAGCGCCGACGGCGTCGGCCACTTGGCCCACCTCGGTGGTGTGCTCTTCGGCTACCTGTACCTGAACGGCGGCCGCCGGATGTTCGACACCTTCCGCAAGCAGCAGCGCCGTAAGAAGGCCGGAGCGAAAATCCGGGTGGTCAAGGACGGAGAGGAAGCAAAACCCGCCTCCGGCCCCGGCACCGAAGTCGACCGCATCCTCGAAAAAATCTCCCACGAGGGCT
>CALEMW010000228.1 GCA_937910695.1 uncultured bacterium | reverse complement strand
GGCGTCGAGGGTTGCTATTGATAGCTGATCAATAAACTCCTTTTCGACAGATTTGGCAAATACTTGAGGGTATGTTAGCGATATTGAGACTTCAGATCCCCAAAAGACGCTGTTTCGCTGATCACTCCGCAACCTACGTCATCGACCGTCAGGGTTCCCTCAGCCCAATCTGAGGGGGTAGAGGTGCAGCACTTGAGCGTGACGGCGGCGGTCGAAGCGAACCAGCCCTCCGGACCATTCGGGGCGGCGCTCGATGAAAAGGAACACTCGACGAATGTGTACGCCGAACCAGAGATGATGCTGGAGAAGCTGCCCCCTCTGATCAGGGCGTGGTTGTTGATCCAGGTGCTGCTGTGGAACGAGCCCGTCGCTCCAGACATCTGGATGCCGCCGCCGTTCGCCCCGGCACCGTTGTCCTGGAACAGGCAGTTGGTCACTTCGCCGCCGGTGACGATGGCGCCGCCGCCTACGGAGTTGGCCTGGTTTCCGATGAAATCGCTGTAGTCGAGATTGAGCAGGGGCGACGCTTCGAGGCCGCCGCCGTGGTAGCCGACGGAGTTGCCCTCGAACCGACAGGCGCCGACGATGCCGTTGGTGATGCTGGCGCCGCCGCCGCTGCCGGTGTTGACCATGTTGTCGGTGAAGACCGTGCGTTGGAGACGCACGATGCCGCCATCGGCCCGCAGACCACCGCCGGAGAGGCGCGAGGCATTGGCATGGAAGCTACAGTCGGCCACGAGCAGGTCGCCGCCCTGATGGTCGAGGGCGCCACCGGTCGAGCCGCAGGTATTGCCTTGGAACAGGGTGCGACGAACCGTCAGCCGGTCGGTGGCGATCACGGCCCCGCCTTTACCCAAGGTGGTGTTGCCGATGAAGACACAGTCTTCGATGCGGTAGCTCTGCATATCCCAGTAGAATTCGTAGTTGATGCTGATCGCACCACCGTTCTGGCGAGCGTAGTTCTCCGAGAAGATACAGTTGCTGATCAGCACGTTCGAGGTGATCCGCAGGTGGATGGCGCCGCCGTTTTCACCGTGACCGTGACGGAGGGTGAGGGCCTCGATCGTGATGTCGTCGACTCCGTCGAGGTCCTCGATCAGCACTGCGGTGTCGGAGCCGTCGATGATCACGTCGGCGGGATCGCCGGTGGCGCCGCGCAGGGTCAGCCCGTCGACCAACGGAAGGCCAGTTTCATAGTACACGCCGGCGCCCACGGTCACGATGTCGCCCGGTGAGGCGGCCTGCAGGGCGGCGGTCACCGTGGCGTAGTGGTCGGGAACGAGGATCTCCGCCGCAGACAGAGGCGGGGCCAGGATCAGGATGATGATCAAGGCGGAACATTTCATGGACTACCTCCGACCGTGGATTATATCACATCGGAATGCACGTTATCTGAAAATCGACTTCAATCCCCCGAAACTCATCTGCTCGTTGGACACGGCGCACCCCTCGTCCTCAAGCTCGATGGTCGGGGCTTGCCAAGTGAGGCGCGAAGGGCTGCAGCAGACGAGTCGGAGCAGGGAGCAGAACGGCAGGGAGCCGTCCGAACCGATCGGGGCGCTGTTGCCGGAGAATCTGCAATACGTGAACGTGTGGTCGCGGTTTGCAATCCGGGAATAGACGGCTCCGCCCTGCTGGGTGGCAACGTTCCCTTCGAACCGGCAATGGTCGATCTGCTCGGTATCGATCAGCGCTCCTCCCAGCACGGATCGATTGTCCTGAAAGACGGAATCCAGGACATGATCGAATGCGAGTGCGAGGGCGCCGCCCATTTCGTCGGCCGTGTTGTCGGCGAAGACGCAATGCTCCACGACACGGGTGCGAAAGACGGCGCCACCCTGCCTGGCGGTATTCCCGGTGAAAGTGCAATGGGACAGGGTCTCAGAGTAGGCGCAAGCACCCCCTTTATCCGCAGTATTGCCCTGGAAATCGCACCAAGAAATCGTCTCTACATTCGCGACTCCGCCGCCGGCGACCTCGGCCTCGTTGTCGAGGAACAAGGAGCTTGTGATCGTTGCCAGGCCGACGTTCACGACGCCGCCTCCCTGCCCACCCGCATGATTTCCCTCAAACACGCACCCTTGGACGACGAGGCTCGTGTTCGACGTGTTGCTGATCGCTCCTCCCTGCCCGCCCGCATGATTCCCCTCGAACACGCATCCCTGGACGACGAGGTTCGTGTTCGAGGTGTTGCTGATCGCTCCTCCTTCATCGTCGCTGCTGTTGCCGACGAAGCGGCAGCTCCTGATCGTGCAGAGAGAGGAGGAGGCGACCGGGACGTTCAGATACACGGCACCGCCGTGCACGGCGGTATTGTCGAGGAAGATGCAGTCCGCGATGGTCAGATCGGTGGCTGAGTGGATCCGGAGCGCTCCGCCCCCCGGGGAGTCTCCGTGTAGGAACGTCAGGCGGCTGATCACGACGTCACGAGTCGGTTCAGTGTAGTAGACGATGGGGCCCGAGCCCTGGCTGTCGATCTGCACGTCGGCCGGGTCGCCGGATGCTCCTTGGAGGGTCAGTCCATCCTGCAAGGGGAGGTACGACTCGTAGTAGACGCCTTCGGCGACGGTGACCGTATCCCCCGGCGTCGCGGCCCGGATCGCCTCGAGGATCGTGGCATGGTCGGCCGGAACGAAGATCTCGGCGGCTCCGCACGAGACCGCCATCAGTATGAGCAGTCCCAAAATCCCATGGCGCATGATGATCTCCGTCTCGATTACCAAAATTCATATCGCCATCAATAAACCACTCCCATCCCCCGGACGCAAATTCTGAAGCCTCTTTCGACTTTCCTAGGACACGTCCATAGGTTATCTTACGGACTTGATCCTGAATCAGGGCCACATGGGCCACTAGAGGACCGGATCGTCCTCCGTCAACTCCGACGGGCAGGGCTGCTGAATGCTCGACAACAGAACCCGCTGGTCACTCGAATCCCAACGTCGAGGTGCTGTGTGATTGCCCGTTATGAGACACCGGAGATGAGGGCCGTTTGGGCCAACCGTCGCAAGCTGGAGATCTGGCAGGAGATCGAGGTGCTCGTCTGCGAGGTCCGTGCCGAGCGGGGCGAGATGCCCGTCGAGGCCGCTCGGGTCATCCGCGAAAAGGCCGACTTCGACGAAGCCCGCGTGCTTGAGATCGAGGAGACGGTCCACCACGACGTCATCGCTTTTTTGACCAACATGGCCGAATTTATCGGCCCCGAATCGCGCTTCGTTCACGAAGGCATGACCAGCAGCGACCTCGGTGACACCGCCTTCGCAATGCAGATGAAGGAGTCGGGGGAGATCATCCGCGGCGCTCTGATCACACTGCTCGATACAGTCAAGGCCCGTGCTTTGGAGCACAAGTTCACGCCCATGGTCGGCCGCAGCCACGGCATCCATGCCGAGCCCACTACCTTCGGGCTCAAGCTCATGGTCTACTGGGCCGCCCTGCGTCGGGGGCTCAAGCGCCTCGACGCAGCCATCGAGGACGTGACCGTCGGACAGATCTCCGGCGCCGTGGGCACGATGGTGCACCTCGATCCCGAAGTGGAGGCCGAGACCATGAAGCGCCTCGGCCTGGCGGTGGCGCCGGTGGCCACCCAGGTGCTGCAGCGCGACCGGCACGCCGGCTTCCTCACGTCGCTGGCGCTGATCGGCGCCACGCTCGAGCAAATGGCCGTGGAGATCCGCAACCTCCAGCGCACCGACGTCCATGAAGTCGAAGAGCCGTTCGCCAAAGGGCAGAAGGGCAGCTCGGCCATGCCCCACAAGAAGAATCCCATCATCAGCGAGCGGATCACAGGCATGGCCCGGGTGCTGCGCGGCTACGCCCACACCGCCATGGAAAACGTGGCCCTGTGGCACGAGCGCGACATCAGCCACTCGGGCGCCGAACGCATCATCTTCCCCGACGGCTGCCACCTGCTGCACTACATGCTGAACAAGATGAACTGGCTGATCGGCGGCCTGGTTGTCTTTCCCGAGCGCATGATCGAGAACATGGGGCGCGTTAAGGGGATGGTCTTTTCGCAGACCGTGCTGTTGGCCCTGGTCCGCGCCGAGGTCTCTCGCGAGGACGCCTATGCAGCAGTGCAGCGCTGCGCCATGCGTGTTTGGGACGAGGACGTGGAATTCCTCGAAGCTCTGCGCACCGACGAATTCGTCCTGGAGAAGCTCGGCGCCGACGGCCTTGCCCGTTGCTTCGACTTCGCTCACCACCAGAGGAACATCGATCACATTTTCGAGCGCACCCTGAACCAGGCGTGACGGGACGACCGACGGAGGATCCGATGAGTCTGCACGACACCAGTTTCGACCGGCTCGATACGACCGGATTCCAGGACGACGACCTCAAGCGTGAGCTCGGCGGCCACGCCCTGACTCTGAGCCCGGACGAGGCGCGTCGCGTGCAGGAGCTCCTCGGCCGCGCACCGACGATCACCGAACTGACCCTCTTCGACACCATGTGGAGCGAGCACTGCTCCTACAAGAGCAGCAAGCCGACGTTGAAGGAGTTCCTGCCCACCGACGCCTCGAACGTCATCGTCGGGCCGGTCGAAGATGCGGGCATCGTGGACTTCGGTACCGTCGACGGCGTGCGCTACGGCATCATCTTCGCCCACGAGAGCCACAACCATCCGAGTCAGGTCATGCCCGTAGAGGGCGCGGCCACGGGCATCGGCGGCATCGTGCGCGACGTGTACTGCATGGGCGGCGAAGTCATCGGCACCCTCGACCCGCTGCGCTTCGGCTGGCCCGAGGGCCCCAAAGGCGAGCACAGCATCGACATCGCCCGCGAAGTGGTCACGGGGATCTGGGAGTACGGCAACGCGTTGGGCGTGCCGAATCTCGGCGGCGACGTCTACTTCCATCCATCCTACGACGACAATTGTCTGGTCAACGTGGTGGCCCTGGGCATCGTGCCCGCCGACCACATCACTCATTCCCGAGTACCGGTCCAGGCCCAAGACGAGCCCTACGATCTCATCCTCGTCGGCAAACCCACGGACTGGAGCGGTATGGGCGGCGCGGCCTTCGCTTCGGCGACTCTCGACGCCGCCGCCGCCAAGGAGAACAAGGGCTCCGTTCAAGTGCCCGATCCGTTCCTCAAGCGCGTGTTGACCGTGGCCAACAAGGCCGTCCTCGAGCTGGCCCGCGAGCGCGGCGCCGTGGTGGGCTTCAAGGATCTGGGCGCCGGCGGCGTGAGCTGCGTGACGAGCGAGCTGGCCGACGCCGGCGGCTTCGGCTGCGACGTGGATCTCGCCCTGGTTCATGCCGTGGCCGACTGCCCGGCCCGCGTGATCGCCTGTTCCGAAACCCAGGAACGCTACAGCCTGGCGGTGCCGCGCTGGTTCACCGACGACGCGCTGAAGGTCTACAACGAGGACTTCGCCCTGCCGTCGCTCTACGAAGGCGCCTGCGCCCGCAAGGTGGGCGTAGTGACCACCGACGGCATGTACCGCCTCCATCATGGCGACCTGATGGCCGCCGAGGCGCCCATCGAGACCATCACCTGCGGTGTTTCGTATCAGCGCGTGGAAGGTCCCGAAGCCTCGCGCTTGATCCAGCAGGCCAAGCCGGCCGAAGTCGACGAATCGGAAATCGCCGAAGAGTGGGTGCGCCTGCTCGGTCATCCCAACGTGGCTTCCCGCGAGCATCTGTACCGCCATTACGATCCCGAAGTGCGCGGCTGCACCGTGCTGCGGCCGGGGGAGGCCGACGCCGGCGTCGTAGCTCCTGTTCCCGGATCGTCGTTGGGAGTGGCCGTATCGGCCGATGGCAATCCCCTGATGGGTTTGGCCGACTCCTACCATGCAGGCGCCCGGGCAGTGATCGAAGCGGCCCGCAACGTGGCCTGCGTGGGTGGACGTCCCGCCGCGATCACCGATTGTCTCAACTTCGGCAATCCGGAAGTTCCCGCAGTATTTCGCCAGTTCCGCGAAGCGGTGCGCGGCGTGGGCGACGCCTGTCGGGGACTCACGCTCCACGCCCGCGGCGGCGAGGCTCTGCCGGTCGTTTCCGGCAACGTGTCGTTCTACAACCAGAGCGCCAGCGGCAAGACGGTGGCTCCGTCGCCCATCGTGGCCTGCATCGCCAACGTGGCCGACATCGCCCACTGCCGCAGTTCCCACTTCAAGGCCCCCGGCGACCGGCTCCTGCTGATCGGCCTGCCAGACGACGGTCTGGGGGCATCGCTGTCCGGCGAGGCGGGCCTCACATGCGGGCGTTCGGCATTGCCCGAACTCGATTTCGACGCCTGTCGCCGCGAGATCGACGCCGTATGCACCCTGGTCGAACATGGTCTGGTGCAGGCCGCCCACGACGTGAGCGACGGCGGCTTGGCCGTGACCCTGGCCGAGATGGCCCTGGGCCTGGAGGGGCAATGCAGCCTCGGGGCCGCGGTCCGCATCCCGGAGGCTTGCGCCGACTTGACGCCCCGCGAGTTCCTGTATGGAGAGCGGGGAGGCTTCATCGTCGAGGTGCGTGTCGATGACGTCGCCCGTGCTGAAGAGATTTTGGCCTCTGCCGGCTGTGCTTGGGCCCTCCTGGGTGAAGTGACCGACGGTGAGACGCTGACCCTGACGCGAGTCGACGGTTCGGTGGCCGCAGACGTCGCCGTCGACGAGCTCGAGGTGTCGTGGCGCGAAGGGCTGACACGGATTTTGGCGACGCGTTCGCTCCCCGACCTGGCCGATCGGCAACCCCCGCGGGCCGATTGGGACGACGATCCCACCATTGCGGCACCTGCTGTGCTGACCGGGGCCAAGCCCCGTCTTGCGGTGCTGCAGCTGCCCGGTATGAACTGCGAAGAGGAATCGGCTCGCGCCATTCTGGCCGGAGGCGGCGAAGCCGAAATCTACCGCTGGACGCGTCCTGCCGCAGACCTCGAGAAATTCGACGGTTTCCTGGTGCCGGGCGGATTCTCCTATCAGGACCGCGTTCGTGCCGGTGCCGTGGCGGCCAAGGACCCTCTGCTGGGCGCTCTGCAGAAGGCGTCTGCGGCCGGCAAACCGATCCTCGGCATCTGCAACGGTTGTCAGGTGCTGATCGAGGGAGGGCTTGTGCCCGCCCGCGAGGGGATCGGTCATGTGGAGGTGGCCCTGGCGCCCAACCGCATCGCCGGTCGCCGTGGATATTATTCCCGCTGGGTCGTGCTCGAGCCGGTGCCCGGCAACTGCTGCCAGTTCCTCGAAGGCTGGACAGCGTCGATTCCGGTCCCCATCGCCCACGCCGAGGGGCGGTTCACCCACGAGGATCCCGCCGTGTTCGCCACCATGGCCGCCGAAGGACTGCTGGCCCTGCGATATGCAGGTGTGTCTCAGGACGGTCGGGGTAATCCCAACGGGTCGTTGCTCGCGACGGCGGCTCTGACCAATCCCGCGGGAAACGTGTTGGCCATGATGCCCCATCCCGAGCGGGCGGCCTGGTTGTTCCAGGTGCCCGAGGATCTGGATCATCCCTGGGGGAAGGTCCGTCGCGAGGCCGCCGGCAACGCGGCCGCACTCCAGCAAGCCGGTCCGGGCATGGCGCTGATCGCCCGGCTGATCGAACTGTGTTGACGCTCCGAACCGAGGCGCCGGATCGTTCCGGCCCCCCACATCCCCGGGTTGAGCCCGAGGGAGGCGAAGGATGATCGTTCAAACTACCTTGATGACCGGCCACAAGGGCGTCGACCTCCATGCGGAGACCGCCGGCCGGGTTTTGCAGCGAAATCTCGAGGGTGGATCACATCTTCTCTCGCTCAACAGGGCGGAATACCATACGTTCTGGCGGGAAGAGGGGGCCGATGCTCCCGATTCCGTCCAACGGATGCTGGCCGTGGGGAGATTTTACAACCCCAACAAGCATCACTACGCCCATCTCGAGCTTGAGGGCTCGGACGGCCCATGGTTCGGACCAGCGGCCGCCCGACGAGGCGAAGCCTTGACGGAGGGTTGGCCTGGATCGGTGCTGGCCACCGATCTTCCCGAGGGAGACGACGTTGTCTCGTGTCTGCTCGGCGGTTTGCCTCCCCCGGGCGCTCGCGTGGTCGACATGGTCGCCTTTCCCCTCGGGGAAGAGGGACCGTTGCTCAGCGGTGTGGTTTGGCGCCTTGTGCTGGCGGCCGACACATCCGATCCCCTGGCCGCGGCCGATCTGTTGACCGTGGCCCGCAGTGCCCGTCAGGGCCTGTTGGTGAATCCCCACATGCAGGGCTGGCGTACGGCCCTGCGTGGTTGACGTTCCGCAAACCGGAGGAAGCATGGGTCTGGACGAACGACACTGGCGGGAGGAATGCGGCGTAGTCGGCATCGCGGGATGCGCCGGCGCCGGTGAACTCGCTGCGCTCGCCCTGCATTCCCTCCAGCATCGGGGCCAGGAAAGTGCCGGGGTGTCCGTATCCGACGGTCATGTCGTGCGCACGTTCAAGGCCATGGGCCTTGTGGCCGACGTGTTCACCGAAGACGCCGTCAAGAATCTCGGTGGTACGTTCAGCCTTGGCCATGTCCGTTACTCCACCACCGGCTCGTCGCTGGTGGAGAACGCTCAACCCATGCAGGTCACCTGCCACCGCGGCAAGGTGGCGCTGGCCCACAACGGCAATCTGGTCAACGCCCACACGTTGCGGCGGGAGATGGAGGCCGACGGCTCCATCTTCAGCACATCGAGCGACACGGAGGTGTTCCTGCACCTCATCGCCCGCAGCAAGGCCGAGACTTTCGAGGACGCCGTGGCCGAAGCCGTCGCGCAGGTGCGCGGCGCCTACAGCCTGATCGTCCTGACCCGCGATCGTCTGATCGCGGCCCGTGACCCCCTCGGGTTCCGCCCTCTGAGCCTGGGGCGATTCAAGGACTCGTACGTGGTTGCTTCGGAGAGCTGCGCCTTCGACATCATCGACGGCACCTATCTGCGCGAAGTGGCACCCGGCGAAATGGTCGTCCTGGACGGGAACGGTCTGATCAGTCGCCGCATCGCGGAAGAGCAGGGATGCAGCCAGTGCGTGTTTGAGCATATTTATTTCTCGCGTCCC
Organism: uncultured bacterium; assembly: GCA_937910695.1. Taxonomy (GTDB): domain Bacteria; phylum Krumholzibacteriota; class Krumholzibacteriia; order LZORAL124-64-63; family LZORAL124-64-63; genus CALEMW01. The sequence continues at coordinate 7,218 of CALEMW010000228.1, read as the reverse complement.
GACAGCACGGTCTTCGGTCAGAGCGTCGATGAGGTCCGCCGCCGCTGCGGCGAGGTCCTGGGCCTGGAAAGCCCGGTCGAAGCAGACCTGGTCTGTGCGGTTCCCGACTCCAGCAACACGGCCGCCCTGGGCTTCGCCAGACAGGCCGGTCTGCCCTTCGAGCTGGGGTTGATCAGAAACCATTACGTCGGCCGGACCTTCATCTCTCCCGCTCAGAAGGTCCGCGACATGTCGGTGCGCATCAAGTTCAACCCCGTCCGTCGTCTCATGGAAGGGAAGCGCGTGGTCCTGGTGGACGATTCCATCGTTCGCGGCACCACCATGCGGAAGCTCGTGAAGATCATCCGCGCCGCCGGCGCCGCCGAAGTGCATCTGCGCATCGCGTCGCCACCGGTCACGCACCCCTGTTACTACGGAATCGATACGCCGGTCCGCAAGGAGTTGATCGCCTCGAGCCACACGGTCGAGGAGATCGCCACGTACCTGCGTGTCGATTCGTTAAGTTATCTGTCCCACGAGGGGCTGATGAAGGCCACCGGCGACGCCGGTCGGTACTGCTCGGCCTGCTTCACCGGCAATTATCCGGTGGAGTTCGACGTGGGACAGAGTAAGCAGATGATGGCGCAGGACATGGAGACTCCGGGTGTGGGCATCCCGGGGGAGCGGTGACGTCCGCGTCGGATTCGGAATAGAGGCCCTTTGCAGGATTCCCGGCCCGTCGGCGGCTTCCGCCCCGACTCAGCCTATGACGACCCGGCGCTGTTGGCGTCGTCCCTGCGCACGCGTGTGATGCCCCTGGTCAGCCGTCCCGGCCGCTATCTCGGCGGTGAGATGGGGGCCGTGCGCACGCCTTGGTCTGCCGCTCGTGCCAACATCCTGCTCACCTTCCCCGACGCCTACGAACTCGGCATTTCCAACAACGGCCTGCGGCAGCTCTACGCCGCCCTGAACCATCATCCCGACACCTTCGCCGATCTCGCCTTCGCGCCCTGGCCCGACATGGAGGCGCGCATGCGCGCCGAAGCGCTGCCCCTGTGGGGGCTGCAGTCGTCGGCGCCTGCGCGGTCGTTCGACGTGCTGGGATTCTCGCTGGGCTACGAGCTGTGCTACACGAACCTGCTGACGATGCTCGACCTCTCGGGCATCCCCCTGCGCTGCACCGACCGTGGTGAGGGAGATCCGGTGGTGATCGCGGGAGGACACTGCGCCACCAACCCGACTGTTTTGGCGCCCTTCGTCGACATTTTCTGCATCGGGGACGGTGAGGAAATCGTCCTGGAGATCGCTGATGCGGTGAATGCCTGGAAGGGCGAAGGCGGCGGCCGAGCCGAGCTGCTCGCACGGCTCCACGCCCTGGAAGGAGCCTGGTGGGAGGGGAAGACCGAAACCACCACCGGCCGGGTCGTGCTCGACCTCAACGCGTTCCCGCCCCTGAAGACCCTGGTCCCCACCATCGAAGCTGTGCACGACCGCTTGAGCCTCGAAGTCATGCGCGGCTGCGTGCGGGGTTGCCGCTTCTGCCAGGCGGGGATGATCACCCGTCCGGTACGCGAGCGCGATGTCGCCCAGGTCGTTGCGACATCCGTCGACGCGGCCCGGGAGCTGGGCTGGAAGGAAATCTCGCTGCTGAGCCTGTCGACCTGCGATTACACGGGGCTCAGCGGGGCGATGCACGGCATTCTTGAAAAGATCGAGGGCACACGGACGAACCTGGAGTTGCCGAGCCTGCGCGTCGACGCCCTGGATGAGGACGTGTATGACCTGCTTCAGCAGGAGCGCCCGGGCTCGTTCACCTTCGCGCCCGAAGCCGGCAGCAAGCGCCTGCGCGACGTGATCAACAAGAACATCACCCTCGAGGATGTTCTGACCAGCACACGGCGGGCCTTCGCCAGCGGCGCCAAGAAGGTGAAGCTGTATTTCATGATCGGTCTGCCGACCGAGACAGATGCCGACCTGGACGAGGCCGTGGACATGGTCGAACAGGTGGTGCGTCTGGCGCCGCGGGGCGGTTCCCAGGTGACGGTGTCGTTTTCGCCGTTCTCGCCCAAGTCGCATACGCCTTTCCAGTGGGCGGGGCAGATCCCGCCCGAGGAAATCAAGCGCCGCAACTACTACCTCCGCGACCGTCTGCGCCGCAGCAAGGTGAAGGTGAGTCTGCGCGACCCAGAGGTTTCGACCCTCGAGGGCGTGCTCGGTCTCGGCGACGGTCGCCTGGCCGACGTGGTGGAGGCGGCCTGGAGCGCGGGAGCGCGTTTCGACGGCTGGGACGAGCACTTCGACGCCTCCTTGTGGCACGACGCCTTGGCGACGTGCGGCGTAGATCCTGCGCCTTACCTGGCGCCCCGCGATCCCGAGGCTCCCTTGCCCTGGGACGGAGTCTTCGCCCAGGTCGCTCGGGACTTTCTGGTGGAGGATTGGCAGAAGGCCCAACAGGGTGTGACGGTTCAGGATTGCCGCCTCGAGGGGGGCTGCGAACGTTGTGACGCCTGCACCCCTGTCCAGAAACACGTGTTCGCCCTGCAGGCCGACGGCACCCAGGCCAAGCGCGGCAAGGTGACCCAGAACCATGATGATGTGGTGCGTTCGCTGGCAGAAGCCAGAGGAGCTCGCGAGGCCGGCCTCGCTGAAATCTCAGGGTTCGATCCCCGCAACGCCGACCTTCAGGATTCCTCTGCGGAGGACGAACGGTGGACGCGCTGGCGTCAGCGCGCCGTCGAGAAATGCTGGTATCGCGTCGAGTACGCCAAGATGGGCGACGCCGCCTATCTCGGACACCTCGACTTCCAACGGCAGCTCCAGCTGGCACTCAGGCGCACCGGCGTGTCGGTGGCCTACAGCCAGGGCTTCCATCCGCATCCCCTGATCAAGTTCGGCCCGCCCTTGTCGGTGAGCGTGGAAGGCGAGCACGAACTACTGGACCTCTGCCTGACGCACCAGCAGAATGGCTGGGTCCGGAACCTCGGCGGTCATATGCCGCCGGGAATCCGCATTCATCGCGCCGAGAAAGTGGGCGTCAGCGCCCCTGAAGCGATCGACCGCAGTGTCGACCGCATGGATTACCGCATCGTTCTGCCGATGGCCGCTGCGGGCGGCCCCGAGGACGAAGTCGTTGCCCCGTTGGTGGCGGCCTTTCTCGAGCAGGACTCATACATCCACCTGCGCCGACGTCCGAAGGGCGACGTCGAAGTCGATCTGAGGCCGTTGTTGGCCGAAGACGGCCTGCGGGTGATGGAAAACGCCGGCGACGGGCATGGACCCGTTCTGGCGCTGTCCCTGTCCTGGCGTGCCGACCGCCCCGGTCTGCCCGTCCACGAATTCCTCGGGGCCCTGTTCGGGGACGCCCTGACCGAGCCGAGGCATTGCCTCGTGCGTCGCACCGACCTGCTCATGCGGTCGGACGACGGGTCATGGGTCTCACCCCTGGAACGGGTCCGCGAAGAGAACCAGAAACGCTGGCTGCGGATGCATCTGTCTGCCTAGCGTCAACGAACGGAACAAAAGAACATGCGCAAAGACATCATCATCAATTCGAATCCTCACGAGATCCGCATCGCCATCCGTGAGGATGCCGAACTCGTCGAGATGCTCATCGAACGGGCCGACGCTAAACGGATCGTGGGGAACATCTACAAGGGCAAGGTAACCTCGGTCAAACCGGGTCTGCAGGCCGCGTTTGTGGATATCGGGTTGGAGCGGGCGGGGTTTTTGCACGCCTCGGACGTGATCCACGAAGATCCCGACACATCCGACGCCGTCGACGGTCCCGGACCCACCCGTGGACGGCCGGGGCGCAACGCCAACATCCCGCCCATCGAGACCATGCTGAAGGTCGGCGACGAGATCCTGGTGCAGGTCACCAAGGAGCCCATCAGCAGCAAGGGCCCGCGTCTGACGGCTGACATCAGCCTGCCGGGGCGTTTTCTCGTGCACATGCCCAAGGGCACCCACGTCGGCGTATCGCGCAAGATCGAGGATCGACGTGAGCGTGTGCGCCTGAAGTCGATCCTGCAGGAGACCCGTCCCGATACCGGCGCCTTCATCATCCGCACCGCAGCCTCGACGGCCGAGGACAAGGCCATCCGCAACGACGTGAAGTATCTGGCGGATCTCTGGGAAGGCGTGGAGAAGAACGCCGAGGAGCCCGGCTGCCCCATGCTCGTGCACGAGGACGTGGGCATGGTCGTGGGCCTGATCCGCGACATCTTCAAGGAAGACATCGATGAGCTCGTGATCGACGACAAGGACGATTACGACCGTCTGCAGAAGTACGTGAAGTTCTTCGCGCCGGAGCTCAAGAAGAACATCCGGCTCTACAAGGACGCCCAGGCCATCTTCGAGTTCTACGGCATCGAACAGGAGCTGCGCAAGAGCACCGAGAACCGCGTGTGGCTCAAGAAGGGCGGCTACATCATCATCGAGCAGACCGAGGCCCTCGTGTCGGTCGACGTCAATACGGGGCGCTTCACGGGCCGTCGCAACCAGGAAGACACCATCGTCGAGACCAACATGTTGGCCGCCCGTGAAGTGGGCCGCCAGCTACGACTGCGCGACATCGGCGGCATCATCGTCATCGACTTCATCGACATGGAGCACGAAAACAACAAGCGTCGTGTTCTGGCCGAGCTCAAGAACATCCTCAAACTGGACCGGGCCCGTACCAAAGTATTCCCCGTGAGCAACCTGGGTCTGATCGAGATGAGCCGCCAGCGTGTCCGTCCGTCGCTGGTGAGTTTCCTGAGCGACGACTGCCCCTTCTGCACCGGCACGGGCAAGGTGCTCAGCCTGCCGACCCTGGCCAACCGCATCGAACGCGAGGTCCATCGGGTCTACCACCGTACCGGTGAGACGGCGATCCAGATCCGCGTGAATCCGATGCTGGCCCTCTATCTTCTTCAGGACAAGCATGAGCAGATGTCGGAGCTGGTCGAAGAGCACGACATGAAGATCGACATCATCGATGATCCCGCGCTGCACCGTGAAGCGTTCCAGGTACTTTCGCTGCGCAACGACCGCGATCTGATCAAGGAAGCCGACAAGCAGACGCTGCCCCGGCTTCAGCCCCGCGGGCGCGGCAATCGCGGTCGGCCGACGGCTGCGACGGCATCGCGGAGCTCCGGCGGCGGCAGGGACCGTGACCAAGATCGCGGCACCGGCGGTGAACAGACTGCGCCGCGAGATGTGCGGGACGATCGGCGGGACGATTACCGCGATGACTACCGCAACGAACTCCGTGACGAACCCCGGGACGAATCCCGTGACGAACCCCGGGACGAATCCCGTGACGAACCCCGGGACGTTCCCCGCAACGAACCGCGGGCGGCTCGGAGCGACGATCGCAACGATGTTCGGCGCGGTGGCCGGCGTGATGCCGCGACCGACGATCAGGATCGGGACGATCCCAAGCGCGAGGGCCCGATCCGGCGCAGGGCCAGAGGCGGACGCCGCAGGCGCCGTGGCGGAGGCCGCAGCGGCGGCGAATCGTCACAGGAGAGCTAGAGGGGAGCTGTGGGCGGTATGGCCCGAATCGACGATCGCAGCTGCAGCCGTGCCACGTACCAGTGGTTGTCCGCGAGAGACACGTTGTCCCGACGGTTCCCGAACAGGGCGATCAGGCTGCGATAGAAGGCCTTGGCGAGATTCTCGAGCAACAGCACGGCCCGGAACGCGAGGACGCGTCCCGGGCCGTTGTGCTTCTCGACATAGAGCCGGAAACTGGTGTGGAACTGATCGAGGCTGAAGCGGCTGGCCTTGGCTGCTGCACGGCCCTCGAGGTGCACGATCTCGATGCCGGCTGCGTGCCAGACCTCGTAGCCGGCGTCGCGGGCTCGGCGGCACCAGTCGGTTTCTTCGAAATACATGAAGAACCGCTCGTCCAAAAGGCCGATCTCCTCCAAGACGCGCCGCGGCGCCAGCAGACAGGCCCCTGCCACATAGTCGATACGCGAAGGCAACGCGTCCGCTTTGGGTATGCGCACGAACGAATAATGGCGCAGAAACCTGGGCAGCCGCCGGTCGTGGGGGCCGAGCAGTTCCAGCAGATGGTAGAAGGGGGAGGGTTCGTTGCCGTAAGTGATCGTAGGAGCGCCGGCGGCGTCCACGAGGGTCGGACCGCAGGCGCCGAGATCGGTGTGGGTGCGGGCGAAGTCGACAAGAGCGGCGAGTGAGCCAGCTGGACATACAGTATCGGGATTGAGCAGGAGCACGAACTCGCCGCGGCAGCGGGGCAATGCCAGGTTGTTGGCCCGGGTGAAGCCCAGGTTGCCTCCGGATTCGATCAGGTGTACAGCGGGATGCCGTTCGCGGATCATGGCGGTGCTGCCGTCGGACGAGGCGTTGTCGACGACGAAGACTTCGTGCCGGAGGCCAGCGCAGGATGCCGGGAGTGAAGCGAGGCAGGCGTCGAGCAGGTCGCTCGTGTTCCAGCTCACCACGACGATGGAGAGGTCCAGTAGGCTGCCGGCGGTTCTTTCGGAATACATAGGCCGTTCGCTGTCCAGGGGTGGCCCAGCGGAACGCCGCCGCGACGGCGATTCATGCCCGCTGATCATCTGAAGAGGTTCTTGACCTCGCTCCAGCTATGATCTTCGTTGGGGACCGCATAGAAATCAAGACCGAGGTTGTCGAACCAGGCCTGCTGGTACCCGACGCCACCAGAGTAGGCGATGAGATAAACGGGTCCCTGCATGAATGGCGAGTTGGTGTCGTCGATGGCAACCGTCTCGGTCCGGTCGGCGGTCACTTTGATGTAGGATCCGATTGCGGAGATCAGCAGGTTGTGCCATTCGCCTGCAACATTTTCGTAGGGTGTCGAAGCCAGTACGCTCATCGAACCGTGGGTGCGCTTGGCGATGATGATGTCGTTGTAGGGTTCGGATCTGATGTTGATTGAATACGTGTTGTTGAGTCCGTCTCCACGCACGTGGACAACGTGGTTGATGCTGCCGGTCACCAGGATGTCGCATTCGACGACGTAGTCGAGCCACAAGTCTTCACCGAATCGCGTATACGAGAAATTGCCGAACCCGGAGATCTCCGATGTATAGGTGCCGTCGATGGTGGTCCAGGCGCCGCTGATCGGTTGGAATCCGTCCGCAACGCCATCATCGAAATCCTCGAAATAGTCGAATGCTGCGGCGGGAGAGAAGGTGAACAGCATGACGGTTAGGTTGTGCCATCGAAATTGTGTATCACCGGTTCGACCCATTGCCTGGCCTTGTG
>CALEMW010000227.1 GCA_937910695.1 uncultured bacterium | reverse complement strand
TTTCGTACAAGCAGGCGCCCATCCTCAAGACGATCTACGCCCAGATGTGCGAACCCAAGTGGGTCATCTCCATGGGTGTCTGCGCCTGCAGCGGCGGATTCTACAACAACTACTCCACTCTGCAGGGCATCGACCATATCATTCCGGTGGACCATTACATCGCCGGTTGCCCTCCCACCCCCGAAAACCTGTTGAGCGGTCTGGTCGCTCTTCAGCAGCGGGTGGAGCAGGAGGGACTCGTGCCGTCGACCGAGCGTCACGGACGTCAGACCGCATGAACCGGACTACGACTCGGCCGTCAGCCGACAGGATGGGAACATGAGCCAGAAACTCGTCGCCAACCTCAAGTCCGCCTTCGGTGAGCGTCTTCTCGGCGCCTCGTCCGCCCACGGCGACGAAGTCGTCGTCGTCGGTCGCGAGGACCTGCTCGAGGTGGCCCGCCATCTCAGGGATCGGGAGTCCTGCGAGATGCTCCTGGATGTCGCAGGCGTGGATCTCAGCGAGCACCCCTCCCTCGGCGGTTCCGCTGACCGTTTCGAGGTGAACTACCTCTTCCGTTCGCTGGCCAACCGCTCACGGGTGCGCGTGAAGGTGCGGGTTGAGGAGGGGCAGGACGTACCCAGTCTGAGCGGTCTCTACAATTCTGCCAACTGGGCCGAACGCGAAACCTGGGACCTCTACGGCGTTCCCTTCCGTGACCATCCGGACCTGCGCCGGATCCTCTGCCATCATGAGTTCGAGGGCCATGCCCTGCGCAAGGACTACCCCATCGAGCAGGGTCAGTTCTGCACCGTGCCCGAAAAGCTGATTCAGGATCATGACATCGAACGTGCCGCCGGACGGGCCGACTCGGCCGCGGAAGAACTCCACCCGTCCGATCTGCTCACGGTGAACATCGGGCCGAGCCATCCGGCCACCCACGGCGCCCTGCGCCTGGAGTGCCTGCTCGACGGCGAGATCATCGTCGACGCCAAGGCCGAAATCGGCTATCTGCACCGCTGCTTCGAGAAGGAAGCCGAGGATCATACCTGGGCCCAGGTCATGCCCTACACCGATCGGCTGAACTATGTGTCGGCCATGCTCAACAACGTGATCTACTCCCACGCCGTGGAAAAGATGCTGGGCGTGGAGGTGCCGCCGCGGGCGCGGGTCGTGCGGGTGATCGTCAGCGAGCTTTCGCGGATCATCGATCACCTGGTGTGCGTGTGCGCCAACCTCGTGGACATCGGCGCCCTGACCAACTACTGGTACTTCTACAACGTGCGAGAAAGCATCTACTACGACGTCATCGAGCCCCTGTGCGGGTCGCGCCTGACGACGAACTACTCGCGCATCGGCGGTCTCGCCCACGACGTGTTCGAGGGCTTCGAACAGGCCGTCGAACGGAATCTCGAAAAGCTCGCGACGGCGATCACCGAAGTCACGGGTCTGATCGCCCGCAACCGCATCTTCCTGGACCGCACCGTGGGTGTCGGTCCCATGACCACGGCCCAGGCCCTCGACTGGGGCTTCACCGGGCCCTGCCTGCGGGCGACCGGCTGCGACTACGACATCCGCAAGGACGCCCCCTACCTGGGCTACGAGACCTACGACTTCGACATCGTGGTCGGCACCGCCGGCGACACCCGCGACCGCATCATGTGCCGGGTCGAGGAGATGACCCAGAGCGCGCGGATCATCCGCCAGGCTCTTCAGCGCGGTCTGCCGACCGGTCCCATCGTCGTGGATGATCCTGCTATTTCCCTGCCGCCCAAGGAGCAGGTCTACGGGAGCATCGAGGGCGTGATGAACCAGTTCAAGCTGATCATGGAGGGCACCAAGGTGCCCGCGGGAGAGGCCTACGGTTTCGGTGAAGGCGCCAACGGCGAACTCGGGTTCTTCTGCGTGTCCGACGGCAGCGGGCAGCCGTACCGCATGAAGGTGCGTCCGCCATGCTTCCCCATCTTCTCGGCCTACCCCGAGATGGTGAAGGGATTGATGATCCCCGACGCCGTGGCCATTCTGGGCAGCATCAACATCATCGCCGGCGAATTGGACCGCTAACGGGACGTGACGAAAGGGATCCGGTGCCATGAGCGCTCCGATCGACAAGAACTGGGAACTGACGGGGGAGGATCTGGCCCGCTTCGAGGCCGTCGTCGCCCAGTACCCGACCAAGCGCAGTGCGCTGATGCCCTCGCTCTGGATCATCCAGGACCGCGACGGCTACGTCTGCGATGCGGCGGTCAACTGGCTGGCGGCTCAGCTGGAGATCAGCGAGGCCAAGGTCCGCGAGGTCATGTCGTTCTACTTCATGTACCGCGACACGCCCCAGGCCGAGTACGTGCTCCAGGTCTGCCACAACATCAGCTGTCACGTGATGGGGGCCCGGCCCGTGATCACCCACCTCGAAAAACGACTCGGCGTTCGGCTGGGGGAGACCACTCCCGACGGCAAGTTCGCCATCGAGGGCGTCGAGTGCCTGGGCGCCTGCGGCATGGGTCCGTGCCTGCAGGTGGGCAAGCACCTCTACGAGCACCTGACCAACGACAAGATCGACGCGATCCTCGAGAGCATGCGTCGGGGCGAGCCCCTGCGGGCGGACACCGACCGCGAGCTGGAGGCCTAGGATGAGTCACGAGCAGTACAAGATCCTGTCCCGCCGCTTCGGCCGCGCCGACGCGCATAATCTGGCGGCCTACGAGGCGGACGGCGGGTATGCGGCGCTGCGCAAGTCCTTCGAAATGGGACGCGAGGCGGTGACCGAAGAGGTCAAGAACGCGGGTCTGCGCGGCCGCGGCGGCGCGGGCTTCCCGACCGGCGTGAAATGGGGCTTCGTGCCCAAGGACGCCGAGACCGTGTATTTCATGGTCAATGCCGATGAATCGGAGCCGGGCACGTTCAAGGACCGCTACCTGATCGACTACGACCCCCACCTGGTGCTCGAGGGCAGCATCATCTCTTCGTATGCCGTACGGGCCGAACTCTGCGTGATCTACATCCGCGGCGAATTCGGCTGGCTGATCGACCGCATGCAGGCGGCGGTGGACGAGGCGTATGCCAAGGGCTACCTGGGCAAGGACATCCTGGGCAGCGGCTACGCTCTCGAGGTCATCGTGCACAAGGGCGCTGGTGCCTATATCTGCGGCGAAGAAACAGGGTTGATCAACTCGGTGACCGGACGCAAGGGTCAGCCCAGCATCAAGCCGCCTTTTCCGGCGGTGCAGGGTTTTCTCGACAAGCCGACCATCGTCAACAACGTGGAGTCGGTCGCCGCGGTGCCCCACATCGTGACCAACGGCGCGGCGGTCTACCGCGAGCACGGCACCGAGAAATCGGCGGGCACGAAGCTGTTCAGCGTAAGCGGGCCGGTGCGCAACCCCGGCGTCCATGAAATCCCCCTCGGCCTGCCCTTCCGGGAGTTCTTCCACGAGTGGCTGGGCGGCATGGCCGACGGCGAGGAACTCAAGGCCGTCATCGTCGGCGGCTCGTCTGTGCCGATCCTCACGGCGGACGAAGCGATGAACATCAACCTCGACTACGAATCCTGCGCCGAGGCGGGCACCATGCTCGGATCAGGCGGGATGATCATCGTACCGGGTCGCTGCGATATGGTTGAACTCATCCAGGTGCTCATGCACTTCTACTGGGACGAGAGCTGCGGCCAGTGCACACCCTGCCGCGAAGGTACCGGCTGGTTGCACCGCCTCGTCCGCAAGCTGAGACGGGGGGAGGGCACGCTCGCCGATCTGGACCTGATCGAGAAGGTCTGCAGCGGCATGGCAGGCCTGACGATCTGCCCGCTCTCCGATGCTGCCGTCATGCCGATGCGGTCCTTCCTCCAGAAGTTCCGCCCCGAATTCGAAGCGCTCGTGCAGGTTCAGGACGACACCGGGTCCCCGTCGCGCTGGGCGCGCGAGATCAGGAGCTAGACGCCATGGTCAAGGTGACGATCGACGGCCGCGAACTGGAGTTCCCTGAGGGGACCTCCCTCTTCGACGCCTGCCGCGAAGCCCGCGGCGAGGCGCTGCCGCACTTCTGCTACCACCCCGATCTGTCGGTGGCCGGCGTCTGCCGGCTCTGTCAGGTCGAGGTCGAAGGCATGCCCAAGCTCACGATCGCCTGCAATACCGGTGTCCGCGAAGGCATGGTTGTGCACACGCGCAACGAGCGGGTCAAGACGGCGGCGAGGCAGATCCTCGAAATGCATCTGATCAATCATCCGGTCGACTGTCCCATCTGCGACCAGGCAGGGGAATGCGGTCTTCAGGATCAGTACATGAACCATGGTCTTTACGAGTCCGAGGTGGACAAGGACGACAAGGTTCACAAAGCCAAGGCCGAAGTCATCGGACCTCACGTCATTCTGGACAAGGAACGCTGCGTGCTTTGCAGCCGCTGCGTACGTTTTTGCGACGAGGTGACCGGAACCGGCGAGATGGGCATCTTCAACCGCGGCGACCGGGCCGAGATCGGCATCGCTCCTGGCAAGGAGCTGGCCAACAACTACAGCCTCAATACGGTGGACATATGCCCCGTGGGGGCCCTGACAAGCCGCGATTTCCGCTTCAAGAAGCGTGTGTGGCTGCTCAAAAGCACGGCATCGATCTGCCCCGGCTGCGCCACGGGTTGCAACGTGCGGGTGGATCACGAAGCAGGCCGCATTTTCCGTCTCAAGCCCCGCTACAACAAGGAGGTCAACGGCCGCTGGATGTGCGACATCGGCCGGATGACCTACCGGGGAGTCCACAGCGAGAAACGCCTCGATGGTCCGATGCTCCGCGGCGACGGCGATCTCGCCCCAGTGTCCTGGAGCGACCTGCATACCTTCCTGGCGGAACGCCAGGTCGGGCTGTGGATCAGCTCTCCCGCCCAAACCCTCGAGGAGCAGGCCCTGCTGGCAGCCCTCGGTGAACAAGCCCGCACCAGCGGCGGCGTGAGCACGGCCGGCCGTGGCGACGGCGACGATCTGCTGCTCCACGGCGATCGCACGCCGAACCGCACAGGCCTCGAATGGACGGATCTCCAGCAGCACGATCCGGCATCCCTGGTGGCTCTCGTCCGCGAAACATCCGGCGCGGTGGTCGTCCACGGAGGAGATCCTGCAGAGACAGCCCCCGGTTTCCTGGCAGCGGTGGGCGGCCGAGCTTTGATTTTTCTCGGAACCCACGCCAACGCGACGTCCAAAGCCGCGACCGTCGTGGTGCCGATGAGCGTTTGGGCGGAAAAGGACGGGCTCTTCGTGAACAAGGACGGCAGGGTGCAGGCTGTGCGCCGCGCCGTGGCCCGCCCGGAACAGGCCGTCGAGGATTGGCGGTTCCTGGTGGATCTATGGAGCGCGGCGGGATGTGCCGACGCCCCGGCGGGATTGCCAGCCCTGCGCCGTTGGCTCGCCGAGCGGGTGCCTGCCCTCAACGACTTGGATCTGAACGCCCTGCCCGCCGGAGGCCTCGCGCCTGCGACGGCGCCGGCCGGCGCCGGAGGTGACGAGTGATGGAACTAGTGGTTTCCTCGCTGCTGAAGATCGCGTTCCTGCTGACGGTGATCCTCGGGCTGGTGCCCGTGCTGATCTGGGCCGAACGCAAGGGATCGGCCTTTATCCAGGACCGCACCGGACCGAACAGGGCCTCGGTCCTGGGTATCCGCCTCGGTGGTCTTGTGCATCCCATCGCCGATGTGATGAAGCTGCTGTTCAAGGAGGACTTCCGTCCCGAGAACGCACACCGTTTCCTTTACGCCCTGGCGCCGTTCCTTGTCTTTTTCATCGCCTTGCTGACCTATGCGGTCATCCCCTTCGGCGACTTCATCCGCATCGGCGGCGTGGAGTACCAGCTCGTGGTGGCCGACCTGAACGTGGGCATCCTCTACGTGTTGGCCATCGCCAGCCTCGGCACCTACGGCGTGGTCATGGGCGGTTGGGCGTCCAACAACAAGTACGCCTTCCTCGGTGCGGTGCGCTCGACCTCCCAGATGATCAGCTACGAGATCAGCATGGGCCTGTCGATCATCGGGCTGATGCTCATCTTCTCGAGTCTGCGGCTGACCGACATCGTGGCGGGGCAGGGGGGCGCCATCTGGAACTGGGGCTTCGCCATGCAGCCTCTCGGCGCGATCCTCTTCATCGTCGCGGTCTTCGCCGAGACCAACCGCAACCCCTTCGACCTGCCGGAAGGCGAGTCGGAGCTCGTCTCGGGCTACCATCTCGAGTATAGCTCCATGAAGTTCGCACTGTTCTTCATGGCGGAGTATACGAACATGGTCATCGGCGCTGCGCTGATCACCACGCTGTTCTTCGGGGGCTGGAATATTCCGTGGCTGACGCGGTCGGTGATCGAGGGGCACGCAGGGACCATCCTGCCGGTGCATCTTGTGATCCAGGCCGTCGTGATGGGCCTGATCTCGCTGCTCTTTTTCCGCCGCGCCGCCCGCGAGAGGGACAAGTTCGGCGACGCCCGCGACCGTGAGCCTGGATTCATGGGCGTCGTGACCGCGTTGATGGCCCTCGGTGCCGCCGGATCCTTCGCCTTGAAGCCCTGGGCGATCGGCGTCGACGCAGCATCGATCTATGCGACGCTGCTCCAGGTCGGCGCGTTCGTGGGAAAGGTCGTTTTCTTCTGCTGGGTCTTCATCTGGGTGCGCTGGACTCTGCCGCGCTTCCGTTACGACCAGCTCATGGGGCTCGGCTGGAAGGTCATGCTGCCTCTGGCGCTGGCCAATGTTGTGCTCACGGCCATCTGGTTGGCCATCGTCTAGAACAACGACGGCCCCGGTGCACGGGGGGTGGGATGCGATGACTGCGACGAAAAAAGCACACCCGTACGGCGGGAAGATGACCTTCTGGGAGCGGACGTATCTCCCCGAGGTGTTCCGAGGGATGGGGATCACGATCAAGCACGTGATCCACAACCTTCTGCATACCTCAGAGATGCCGACGGTTCAGTACCCGGAGGAGCACAGGTCATACAGCCCGCGTTTCCGCGGACGTCACCGCCTGATGCAGAGGGACGACGGTTCGCCCCGGTGCGTGGCCTGCATGATGTGCAGCACCGCCTGCCCCGCGGACTGCATCCACATCGTCGCGGGGGAGCATCCCGATCCTGCCATCGAGAAGTTTCCCGAAACATTCGACATCGATCTCCTGCGCTGCGTCTATTGCGGCCTCTGTGAAGAGGCCTGCCCCTGCGACGCCATCCGCATGGACACGGGCATCTACGAGATCGCGGGCACGACCCGCGAGGAGTTCTTCGTGAGCAAGGAATTCCTGCTCAACAACAAGTCCGACGGGACGGAGGTCTGACGTGGAGTCGATCCTCTTCTACCTGTTCGCCGTGCTCATGCTGGGCTCCGCGGTCATGACCGTCACCAGCCGCAGCGCCGTAGCCGCGGCCGTGTGGCTCGTGTTCTGCTTCGTCAATGCGGCCGGCGTGTTCGCCCTGCTCTCGGCTCCGTTCCTGGCCATCCTGCAGATCCTGATCTACGCGGGCGCCATCATGGTGCTGTTCCTGTTCGTGATCATGATGCTGCAGGGACCGGTGCTGCCCGACGAGCGGGAGCGGCGCCCCTGGTCGCGGATCGCCGTGCTGGTGCTGCCGCCGGCATCGGCTGCCGTGATCCTCATCGCCTGGCTCGCTCGGGGCGGTGTCACGGCCTTCTCGGGGGCGCAGCCTGCTGTGCGCGGCACCGCCGAAGCCGTGGCCGAACTGTTGCTCAACCGCTACTTGTTGGCCTTCGAGCTGATCTCTGTGGTCCTGCTGGTGGCCATCGTCGGCGCCATGGCCCTGGGCCGTCGGAAGGAGGAGCTACCTTGGAAGTAGGATTGACCCACTATCTGATCCTGGCCGGCGCGTTGTTCCTGACCGGCACCGCCGGGGTCCTGACCCGACGCAACAGCCTGATCATGTTCATGAGTGTCGAGATCATGCTCAGCTCCGTGAATATCGTGTTCGCCGCCTACAGCCGGGCGTCGGGCGACCTCTCCGGGCACGTGTTCGTGCTCATGAACTTCGCCGTCGCGGCCGCCGAGGCGGCCATCGGGCTCGCGATCCTGGTGGAGATCTTCCGCCTGCGCCGCTCGGTGAACGTCGATGATCTCAACAGCCTGATGGAGTGATGCCGTGGAAACCCACGCCGTAGAAACCGCTCTGAGGTGGATCGTGCTGGTGCCCCTGATCGGGGCCGCCGTCAACGGTCTGCTCGTCAGGAGAATGCCCCGCAGGATCGCCGGTCTGCTGGCCTGTGCCGCTGTAGGCGTCTCGTTCGCCCTGTCCGTCAAGGTCGTCCTGAGGCTGGTGGGCATGGACGCCGAGCAACGTCTGGTGACCGATACGCTGGCGCCCTGGCTCGGCCTCGGACCCCTGCATGTGAACATCGGCTTCGCCATGGACCAGCTCAGCGCCGTGATGGCTCTGGTGGTCTCCGGCGTGGGCTTCCTGATCCACGTGTACAGCCTGGGCTACATGGCCCACGACGCAGGCTACAACAGGTTCTTCACCTACCTGAACCTGTTCATCTTCGCCATGCTCACCCTCGTGCTCGGCGAAAATCTGCTGATGCTCTTCGTCGGCTGGGAAGGGGTGGGGCTCTGCTCGTACCTGCTGATCAGCTTCTGGTTCAATGACGAAGCCAACGCCGCCGCCGGCAAGAAGGCCTTCATCGTCAACAGGATCGGCGACTTCGGCTTCCTGCTCGGCATGTTCGTCATCGGCACCACCCTGTTGCCGGAGCTGCATCACGGCGAGGGCGTGTTCTCCTTCCAGGTGATGCGCGAGTACGCCCATCTGCTCGGACCCGTCGCCACGCTGGCCGGCCTGTTGCTCTTCGTCGGCGCGACGGGCAAGTCTGCCCAGATCCCCCTGTACATCTGGCTGCCCGACGCCATGGCCGGTCCAACGCCTGTCTCGGCCTTGATCCATGCTGCGACCATGGTCACTGCTGGCGTCTACATGATCGCCCGGATGAACTTCCTCTACGTGCTTTCGGAAACGGCCATGGCCGTGATCGCAGCCGTGGGTGCGGTAACGGCCCTCTTCGCCGCGACCATCGCCCTGACCCAGAACGACATCAAGAAGGTGCTGGCCTACTCGACCGTCTCGCAGCTCGGGTACATGATGCTCGCCTGCGGCGTCGGCGCCTTCGCCGCCGGCATCTTCCACGTCATGACCCACGCCTTCTTCAAGGCCCTGCTCTTCCTCGGCTCGGGATCGGTGATCCACGCCATGAGCAACGAACAGGATATGCGTCTGATGGGCGGGCTGCGCAAGAAGCTGCCGGTGACGTGGTGGACCTTCCTGATCGGCACGGTGGCCCTGGCCGGCGTGTTCCCCTTCGCCGGTTTCTTCTCGAAGGACGAGATCCTTTGGAAGGCATGGTCCCAGGGCGGCATCGGCCTGTGGCTGCTGGGCTTCCTCGGCGCCGGGCTGACGGCCTTCTACATGATGCGTCTGGTGTCGCTGACCTTCTTCGGCGAGAACCGCGCGAGCGACGAAGTGAAACACCACATCCACGAATCGCCCGCCACCATGACCATGCCCCTGGTGATCCTCGCGGTATTGTCGCTCACCGGCGGTTGGCTCGGCATCCCGCACTTCATGGGCGGTCAGAACCACTTCGAAACCTGGCTCGAGCCCGTGTTCCACCAGGAAGCCGCCGGGCACCATGAGGCGGATCTGGTCCAGGAACTCGAACACGGCGCCCTCGGGGAGACGGTGGCGGTTCTGGCGACGTCCGCTCACGTCACCCACGACGTTATCGAGGGGCTCGACCATGCCGGCGAGGAGGCCATGGAGTGGACTCTGGCCAGCGCCTCGCTCGCCTGGGCCCTGCTCGGCCTGTCCCTCGGAACCTGGATCTACACGAAGCGCCAGGGCCTCGCCGCGGCGGGCCAGCGATTCGCCGGCGGCGCCCTGCATCGGGTCCTGCTGAACAAGTATTATGTCGACGAGATGTACGAGGCGGCCATTCTGCGGCCGGGCTATGCCGTGTCCGAGCGGGTGCTGTTCCGCACCGTGGACGCGGGCCTGATCGACGGTCTGCTCGTCAACGGCTCGGCCATCCTCGTGGCCATCGTCAGTGCCTTGCTGCGGCTCTTCCAGAACGGCAGGCTCAGGTTCTACGCCTGGGTCTTCGCTTCCGGTGCCGCCGGCTTCATTCTGTACCTGACTGTCTCGGGGTAGGAGGACGACCGTGACCTTCGTGACCGATCACATCCTGACCTGGGTGACCTTCGTTCCACTCGCCGGCGCTTTGCTGATCTGGCTGGCGGCGCGTAGCGACGCCTCGGCCAGGTTCATGGCCCTGGGCGTGGCCGTCGTCGATCTGATTCTCTCACTCCACCTCGTCAGGCATTTCAACGTGACGCAGGCGACCGATCAGTTCGTGGAGCACGTCGCCTGGCTCGCCGGGGGGAGGATCAGCTACAGCCTCGGCCTGGACGGCGTGTCGCTCTGGCTGGTGATCTTGACCACCGTTCTCGGACCTCTGGTGATCCTGAGCACCTGGACCGCGATCACCCACCGCGTGCGCGAGGCCATGGGTTTCCTGCTGTTTCTGCAGGCCGCGATGATCGGCACCTTCCTGGCCCGCGACATGCTCCTATTCTACATCTTCTGGGAAGCCATGCTGATTCCCATGTACTTCCTGATCGGCATCTGGGGCGGCAAGCGCCGCATCTATGCCTCGGTGAAGTTCTTCATCTACACGATGGTCGGTTCGGTGTTCATGCTCGTGGCCATTCTCTACATGTCGGTGCAGGCGGGCAGTATGGCCCTCGCGGACTTCATGCTCCTGGACCTCGGCGCCGAACAGCAGACCTGGCTGTTCATCGCCTTCGCCCTGGCCTTCGCCATCAAGGTGCCGCTGTTCCCGTTCCACACCTGGCTGCCCGACGCCCATGTCGAGGCGCCCACCGCCGGCTCGGTGATCCTCGCCGGCATCCTGCTGAAGATGGGCACCTACGGCCTGCTCCGCTTCGCCATTCCGCTGTTCCCGACCGCGACCCTCGCGCTGGGGCCGTGGCTGGCCTGGCTGGCGGTCATCGGCATCATCTACGGCGCGCTGGTGGCCATGGTGCAGAAGGACGTCAAGAAGCTCGTGGCCTACTCCTCGGTCAGCCATCTCGGCTTCGTGGTGCTCGGGCTGTTCAGCCTGACGACCACCGGCGCCGTCGGCGGCGTCTATCAGATGCTGGCCCACGGCCTGACGACCGGCGCGCTCTTCCTGCTCGTCGGCGTGATCTACGAGCGTCGTCACACCCGCGAGATCGCCGACTTCGGCGGCCTCGCCCATCAGATGCCCGCCTTCGCCACCGTGTTCATGTTCGTGACGCTCGGCAGCATCGGACTGCCCGGCTTGTGCGGATTCACCGGCGAATTCATGATCCTCTTCGGCAGCTTCGGCAGCACGTTGCTGCCCCACGCCAAGCTGCTGGTCGTGCTGGCATCGACCGGCGTGGTCCTGGGCGCCATCTACATGCTCTGGATGTACCAGCGCGTCTTCCTGGGGCGCCTCAGCAACGAAGCCAACCGCGGCCTGCCCGACCTGAACCTGCGCGAGTGGGCGGTTCTGCTGCCCATCATGATCTTGATCGTGGTGCTCGGCGTGAAGCCGGCACCCCTCGTGGACCGCATGACCCCGTCGGTCGAGCGGCTGCTTCAGCCGCTGCACGCCGAGATGGCGCGCCTGCAGGCGGACGATCCCCAGCCGATGCCGTTGGTGACGGACCTGGCCCGTCTGACGGAGGAGGAGCGATGACCAACGTTGCCGGAATGGATCTTGCGACCCAGCTGTCTGCCTTGCTGCCCTATCTCGTCTTGGCGGCCGGCGGTCTTTTGGTCATGCTGGTCGACGCCTTCGTCAAGAGCCTGCGCAAAGAGCATCTCTCGATGCTCAGCCTGCTGGTCCTGCTGGGCGTTGCCGTGGCCAATTTCACCGGTTCGATGTCCTTGTCCGACCGCACCCTGCTCGGCGGCATGGTCGTGAACGATCAGTATTCCTGGTTCTTCAACATGCTGTTCGTCGCGGTGGCGCTGCTGACGGTCACCTTCGCTTCGGGGCTTTACGACCGCGACGGCCACTATCGAGCCGAATTCTATCCTCTGGTCCTGTTCGCGACGCTGGGGATGATGCTGCTGGTGGCCGCCACCGATCTGATGACCCTTTTCCTGGCCCTCGAAACCATGAGCCTTTCGGTCTACGTGCTCGTGGCCGGCAACCGCGGATCTCTGCGCAGCAGCGAGGCCGGCTTCAAATACCTGATCATGGGCGCTTTCGCCTCGGCCTTCTTGCTCATGGGCATGGCTCTGCTCTACGGCGAGACTGGTGGCACGTCGTATGCGATGATCGGCGACACCATCGCCGGTATGAACTCGGCGAGCCTTCTGCTCAAACTGGCCACCGGACTGATCCTCATCGGCTTCGGTTTCAAAATCGCGATGGTGCCCTTCCACATGTGGACGCCGGATGTGTACGAAGGCGCGCCGTGCTACGTGACCGGCTTCATGGCCACGGGCGTGAAGGCCGCCGCCGTGGCCGCCCTGCTGCGCTTCGCCTGGCTCACACTGCCGGTCCTGGCCGATGTCTGGTTCCCTGTGCTGATGGTTCTGGCCGTCGTGACCATGACCTACGGCAACCTCGTCGCCTTGTCGCAGAACTCCATCAAGCGCATGCTTGCCTATTCGAGCATCGCCCATGCGGGTTATCTGTTGATGGGCGTCCTCGCCTATCTGCAGACGGGCCGCGACATCGGTGTCGCCACCCGGGCCGAGGAAGTGGGCGTGGCCGCCGGCGGCGCCGTGCTCTTCTACCTTGTGGGCTACGCGCTGATGAACCTGGGCGCCTTCGGCATCGTCACCTATCTGTCCAAGGACCGCAAACACGAGGCCGACACCATCGACGGATACGCCGGCCTCGCCCAGAAACGGCCTGTGGCCGCCGCCTCCCTGGCCGTCTTCCTGTTCTCCCTGGCGGGCATCCCGCCCACCGTGGGCTTCGTCGGCAAGTTCTACATCTTCGACGCCGTGGTTAAGGCCGACCTGTTGCCTTTGGCCATCTGGGGCGTCGTGAACTCGTTGCTGTCGGTCTACTACTACCTGCGGGTGATCATGACCATGTACATGAAGCCCGCCGAGGACGATTCCTACAGCGGCGGCAGCTGGGAGACCGTGTTCGCGGCCGGCGTGCTCGCCCTGATGGTCCTGATGCTCGGCGTCATGCCGGGCACCCTGTCCCAATTGGCCCGCAATACCTTCAAATTCATGGCCTACTAGAGCGTTTTCTGTCTGCGAGAGCGGCGGCGGTTCCCCAAAAGGGGACCGCCGCCGTTGTCCCACCGTGCGTGACGTGACTTGACCGCTGTCCGGAAAACGTCTAGAACATCGGAGTCCCTTTGTCGCAACAGTAGAGGAGCTTCCCACCCATGAAACGCTGGTTCCAGGCTGTTGTCGCCACCGCCCTCTGGGCATTCGTCCTGACCGGTCTGATCGGACTCGTCGAGGCAGGAGTGCAGTGGATCAGGTTCGGCCCGCCGAGCGACTGTGTGGATAGCGGAACTCTGAGAATACTGGCGCCTGCCTTCACCCTCTACGGCTGGCTTGGTCTTGGGGTGGCCATGGCCGTGGCGATTCCGGTCGCTGCGATCATTCGTGTCCGTGGGGGGCACATGCGCTCGCTCTTCGGATGGTCGGTGGCCGCGGCCTTGGGCTTGATCTGTGCCGTCTACTTCGGGTATCTCATTGCGGAGACCCAGGCCTGGTCTTGGTGGACCGGGGCAGTGGGACCGGGGTGGCCCCTAAAACTCCTGGTCTGGCTTCTCTCGACTCTCCTGATGGCCGCTCCTCTGGCGCGGTTTGCCGGCCGTCTGGTCGCCAATCCACGGCGGAACATCTTCCTGCCCATCGTGGTGGTGGTGGTGGCCACGGCGCTGTGGCCTGATTGGCGCGATGAAGCCCGTCAAAGGCAGGTCGGGCACCTGGAACTCTTGGACAGTGACGAGTCGGTTCCCTCAGGTTACGACGTGCTGCTGGTCACCGTCGATACACTGAGGCGCGACCGGCTCTCCTGCTTGTCCGGGACCGCACCGCCCACGCCCCATCTTGACGCGCTCGCTGCCGAAGGCATTCTCTACGCCAACGCCTGGACTACCTCGAGCTGGACCCTCCCGAACATGGCCGCGATTCACACCGGCCTTACGCCCCGAATGCTGGGCCTGAGCCGCACCGTAGGCCTGCCGGAATCTGCGCCGACGTTGGCCGAAACCGCCTGGCGGGCAGGTTGGCGCACGGTGGCCGTCGCCTCCAATCCCTATCTTGGCTACGATTATGGCTTCCAAAAGGGTTTTGGTACGTTCGACCACGCCATCGTGCTGGAGCCACTGTCCCCGGCGGCGCGGTCGGTTCTGGTCCGCGAAACGACGCGCTATGTCAACGCGAGTGCGATGCCCGACGACGCGCAGCATCTGGTGGGGAAGTCCCTCCGTTGGTTCGCAGCCGATCGGGACGAGCGGCCGGTCTTCTTCTGGCTTCACCTCATGGATCCGCACCTGCCATATCGCTGGCGTCCTCTGCCCGGCGATGACACCGAGCCAGTGCTGCCGGACTCGGACCTTTTCGACGGCAACCGCTTCATGGGGCTGCACGCGTTGCGTGCCATGACCCCAGAGCCCTCTGCTGAAATCCTCGCCGGCGTCACGGCCCTCTACGATCGCGAGGTCCGCTATGCCGACGCCTGGATCGGAGAGCTTCTGGACTATCTGAGAAGAAGCGGACGTCTGGATAACACCGTCGTGATCGTGGTGGCGGACCACGGCGAGGAATTCTTCGAACACGGCGGTTACGAGCACGGACACAGTCTGTTGCCTGAAGTCGCCGCCGTACCGCTGATCGTGCGGCTCCCCGACGGCCGCGGGGCCGGCCGTCGGATCGACAGAGATGTGTCGATCGTGGACATCGTACCCACCCTGTGCAGGGAAATGGGATGGCGATCCCCGGAAGATCTGCCTGGTCGCAACGACCTCTGGTCGATCCGGGGCGGCTCTGATTCAGCAACCGGGGCACGGATCGGCGTTCTCGAGAACATGCTCTACGGCTCCGACCAGCAGTCATGGCTGTCTTGGCCGCACTATCGGATCGAGGATCAAGCCGACGGGGGAGCTGTCTGGTTCGACCTCGCCGCTGATCCAGGGGCGCTGATCCCTTTGCCAGAAGCGCCGGCCGGCAGCGACTCGTTGGCGAGTGATGTCCGTGGCCTGCTCAACGCCTGGGATGAACGTGCACGGCAGCTCGGCGCCGATCGACCTCGCAATGCTCCGTTGAGCGAGGCGACGGTCCGTCGCTTGGAGAGCCTGGGTTATTGAGGGGGATATGCGAACGCGCCCACTGAAGTGGACGCGTCGGGGTATCAGCGAAGAAGACGGCTACAGGGGTTCTACGGACTTGATCTCGGGGATTTCGTCCTTCAGCCGGGCTTCGATACCGTGTTTGAGCGTCATCATGGACATGGGGCAGGTGCCGCAGGCACCCTTGAGGCGCACGGTGACCACGCCGTCGTTGTAATCGATGAACTCCACGTCGCCGCCGTCGGCCTGCAGGGCCGGGCGGACCTTCTCCAGAACTTCCTTGATGCGTTCTTCCATCGTCCGCTCCTTGGTCGGGTGCCGTCTTGTTCCTCCGTGAAGCTATCTCAATTCGGGGGATTGTCAACCTCCACAGGTCCGGTGTTGTGGCTGCACGGCCCGCCCCGTATGATGCGCCGAAGTAGGAGGTTGGACGAAGATGGACGATCAGAGCGACAACATGGGCCTCATGGCGCTGCGCGGCATCGTCCTGGTTGCCGCCGGGATGTTGACAGAGGCGCGGTCCGAGATCCGTACCATCGACTACAAGTCGTCCACGGACATGGTCACCGACCTCGACCGTCGCGTCGAAGCCTACCTCGTCGACCAGATCGCCCGGTCCTATCCCGACGATCGGGTGGTTGCCGAGGAAGGAACAGACAGGCCTGGCGTTTCCGGCTTCCAGTGGCTCATCGATCCTCTCGACGGCACGACGAATTATGTGCACGGTCATCCGTTCTACGCCGTTTCGGTGGCCCGGCTCGATGCGTCGGGCCCGGTCATGTCCGCCGTGGCGGCGCCGGCCCTCGATGAACTCTGGACCGCAGTGCGGGGGAGCGGAGCCCGCCTGGAACGACCGCTCCGCGGTGAATCCCGTGAGCTGCCGCAGCTCGCTCCGGTCCCGCTGACCAGCGCCTTGCTCGGCACGGGATATCCCTACGAGCGCGGCGAGGTCTGTGCCCGCAACTGTGACGCCGTCAAGCTCATGCTCCTGGACAACTGCCACGGCGTGCGCCGCGGCGGCAGCGCTGCGCTGGATCTTTGCCACGTCGGCGGCGGCCGCCTGGACGGCTACTGGGAACATTCGCTTCAGCCCTGGGACGTGGCCGGAGGTGCCCTGGTGGCTGCCGAGGCAGGCGCCTTGGTCACCGATATGAGCGGCGCAGACGCCTGGCTCGACGGTCGTCATATCCTTGCAGCTGAGCAGTCGCTTCACGGTGTGTTGAAGACAAGGCTCGGTCAGGTGTTCGAGGGTCTTCTCTGATCGACTCGTGCCGCTGGGACACGAAAGGAATGCGATGGACTACGGTTGGCTTTCCCTGCTTCCTCCGCTGCTTGCCATCAGTCTGGCCCTCGCTGCACGACAGGTCGTGCTGTCGCTGCTTCTGGGCGTCTATGTGGGGGCCTTGATCCTCGCCGACGGTCATCCGCTGACAGCGTTCACGCATCTGGCCGACGGGCTGCTCGTCGATGCTCTGGCCGACCGCTCCCACGCCGCGATCATCCTGTTCTCCCTGACCCTGGGAGGGATGGTGGGTATCCTCTCACGCAGCGGCGCGGCGGACGGTGTCGTGGCCGCCCTCTCGACGCGAGTGGGAGGCCGACGCGGAGGACAGGTCGC
The DNA here is from genome assembly GCA_937910695.1 of uncultured bacterium. Lineage (GTDB taxonomy): Bacteria > Krumholzibacteriota > Krumholzibacteriia > LZORAL124-64-63 > LZORAL124-64-63 > CALEMW01. Next base: position 5,635 of record CALEMW010000227.1, on the reverse strand, counting down.
GACGGCGGCCATGGGCACGGCCATCTTCTTCGACGATTACGCCAATACTCTGCTGGTCGGAAACACCATGCGGCCCCTGACCGACCGCCTGCGTATCTCACGTGAAAAACTAGCCTGGCTGGTCGACAGCACGGCGGCTCCGGTGGCGACCATGGCCGTGATCTCCACTTGGGTGGGGTTCGAGGCAGGCCTGATCCAGGACGCCATCGACGGCATGGGGGCCGAAGGTTCAGGCTATGTTTTCTTCCTGCGCACCCTGCCCTACAATTTCTATCCGGCCCTGACCCTGATCTTCGTCTACCTGGTGGCGGCCACAGGCCGGGATTTCGGTGCGATGTACAAGGCCGAGGAGAGGGCCCTGCGCACGGGGCAGGTCCTGAGGCCCGGTTCGAACCCCGCGAGCGCTACCGAAGCCATGACGGCTCCGTCGACGGCCACTGGACCAGCCTCTGCCTGGCTGGCGGTCATTCCCATTGCCGCAGTGATCGTGTTGACCATCGCAGGGCTGTTCTGGAACGGGCGGGCTGCCTTGAGCGCCCAGGGAGTTACGAACTTCGATCTGCGCGCCGTCCTGAACGCAGCCGACAGTCTGGCAGTGCTGATGTGGTCGTCCATCGCAGGCTCCCTGATCGCCGGCGTGGGTACATTCTTCGCCCGCCGGCTGGACATCAACGGTATCGTCGATGCCTGGATCGAAGGGGCGCGGGCCATGCTCATCGCCATGGTCATCCTGATGCTGGCCTGGGCTCTCGGTGCCGTCTGTGAGGACCTCGGCACGGGCCCATGGCTCGTCGAACGGGCTCAGGGTGTTGTTTCGGGCCACCTGCTGCCTGTCTTGTCGTTCCTCCTGGCTTCGGCGGTCAGTTTCGCCACCGGAACATCTTGGGGCACCATGGCCATCCTCATTCCCATCGTGTATCCGTTGGCCAGTGTGCTGCCTGTCGACGAGGGACTGGCTGCCACCGCCTGCGAGAGTATCTTGCTGGCGTCGACAAGCGCCGTGCTGGCGGGGGCGGTCTTCGGTGATCACTGTTCGCCGATTTCCGATACGACGATCCTCTCGTCCATGGCCTCGGGAGCTGATCATGTCGATCATGTGCGGACTCAGTTGCCCTACGCAGCAGCAGTGTCCCTGGTAGCCATCGGGTGCGGCTATCTGCCGGCGGGCTGGGGGTGGAATCCCTGGCTCTCCCTGAGCATGGGGGTTTTGGCGCTCGTCGCTATCGTACGTTTCCTGGCCCGCAGACCCGAGCCTGTCGGTTGATCACAGCCGGCGAGGAGACTCTACGCCTGCTCGACACCTCGGCATGGCCAACGGGCATCTCGCGCCGTAGATTCTATCGGTGGCCCGATATGCGAATACGGAAGGACAATGAGTCATGATGATCGAATCCGGCGCCTTGCCCCGGACCCTGATGACGGCAGCACTGCTCCTCGTTGCAACGGCGGTCGTGGTATTGTCCGGCTGTGGCAGCGAGGCCGTCGACTTTCCCTATGCTGACGAACGCTATGTCTACCCCGAAGGGGGGACGGACATGGTGCGTGTCCATCTCGGCGCCGTCGTCGATGATCGTCCGCAAGAGCAGAGGACCGGGCAGGGACACTTCAAGAGCATCACCTATCCCGGCGACGACGCCTGGGCCCAGCCCGTTGCGGAATTCTACCGTGCAGCCCTCGCTCGTGATCTGACCCAGACCCGACTTGTCGAACTGACGCCGCTGCCGTCCCAGGCCGCCTACGTCCTCGAGGCAGAAATCGAATCATTCCACTGCCGCGTCGATCGACCCGGCATGTCCTTCGTCCTGCCGGTCCTCATCGGCGCCATCGGTGGATTCGCTCTCGGCGACGATACCTCCAGTCGGCTCAAGCGGACCGCCGTATTCGGAGTGGTCGCCTACGGCGCAATGCCCATGCCGGCGGACCAGCATGCCGAAGTGATCGTCACACTCACCATGCGGGACCTGACCGGAGAGGTTGTCTGGGAGAAGACATGTGTCGGCGAGGTAGCAGACCGTGTGGGCGAGCCGATCGCTTCGCGACGAGACAAAGTCTATGCGGAGCGTTACCTGCCTCAGGCTGTGAAACGGGCCAACGCCTGTCTCCTCGGACAGCTCAGGCAGTTTCTGTCCTCGGAGTGACTCGAATGGAGACAGCGAAGCCCCGGACCGTCGACGGTCCGGGGCTTCGCCGTATCCGGTTGGGGATCAGAGCAGCTTGGCGGCCAGGCTCGCCAGTTCGCTCCGTTCGCTCTTGGCCAGGGTGACATGGCCGTAGATGGACTCGTGTTGGAACCGCTCCACCACATAGGTCAAGCCGTTGCTCGCCGCATCGAGGTAGGGGTTGTCGATCTGGTAGGCGTCGCCGGTCAGCACGACCTTCGTGTCGTGCCCGGCCCGGCTGACCACCGTCTTGACTTCGTGGGGCGTGAGATTCTGGGCCTCGTCGATGATGATGAACAGCAGCGGCAGACTCCGGCCGCGGATGTAGGTCACGGCCTCCACCTCGATCATGCCGGAATCGAACAGATAGTCGACTTTCTCCGACGACTGCTCGAGCTGAGGGTCGACCAGGTACTGGAGATTGTCGAAGATGGGCTCCATCCAGCTCTCCAGTTTTTCTTCCTTCGTGCCGGGCAGATACCCGATGTCCCGACCCAAGGGCATGATGGGACGCGACACCATGATGCGCCGATACACCTTTTCGTCGGCCACCTTATGCAGCCCGGCGGCCAGGGCCAGCAGCGTTTTGCCTGTGCCGGCTTGGCCGAGCATGGTCACCAGGCGGATGTCGTCGCGGAGCAGCAGCTCAAGAGCGAAGTGCTGTTGCAGGTTCAGGGCGTGCAAGCCCCAGGGGTGGGCATCCTCGTGGACCAGTTTTTCGATGCGCCCGGTATCCTGGCGGAAAATGCCGAGAGCTGTCTGCTTGGGATTGGTCTCGTTGCGCAGGAGGATACCCTCGTTGGGCCGCCAGTCGCCCTCATACTCCACATGCCCCATCTCATAAAAGCTGTCGATGACCGCTGCCTGGCAGTCCACCTCCGACCAGCCGTTGTACAGCTCGTCGATGTTGACGGTGCTGCGCAGGAGGTCTTCGGAGCGGATGCCCAGGGCGTCGCCCTTCACACGGGCGTTGATGTCCTTGGTGATGAAGGTGACGTCGATGCCGTTCTCGATGAGGAAGAGGGCGGCGGCCAGTATCCTATTGTCAGGAATCGAACCGTCCATGCCTCTCGGCAAGTGTTCAACGTAGGTGTCGACCAGAACGAAGAGCATGCCCCCGGCGGGCAGAGGGACACCTTCGCGCAGATGACCGGCGGCGCGCAGGTCGTCGATGGCGCGGATCACGTGCCTGGCGTTGCGTCCGCGCTCGTCGTTCTCGCGTTTGAAGCGATCGAGTTCTTCGAGAACGTCCACTGTCAAAATGATGTGGTGTTCGTCGAAGGCTTCCAGAACGGTGGCGTCGTGGAGAAGGACGTTGGTGTCGAGCAGGAAGCAGCGTCCCTGCATGGCGGCCAGTTTCACTCCGTTGATCTTCGACTCGGACATGGATCCCTCCTCCGGTGCCGGCTGATCATGTTTGGACCTCGAGATTGTAGCGTGCGCGCCCGGACTGTGCATCCGTAAAGATCAAGATCAGGGATGAAATGAAGAAAACGCCCGTAGTGCAGATAATCGTTGGCGAGTATTTGGAAAATGGGGTATAATTGACATTCGTGATTTGAGAATACTGCACGGATGGCACAATAGAGTCGTCACTAAGGAAAGGTGGCCCCATGAGCATCTCCAATGGAAATTATGAAAGGCCCTTCAGCGAGGGCATTATTGCATCGGACGAGGTCCGGAAAGCCCTGCTTGCCAGGATGGAAGAGGATCAAGTGCGATTCCTGCGTTTGATGTTCTCCGACATTCAGGGCCATAGCAAGAATGTGGAAGTCCCCCAACGGCAGTTCGCCAAAGCGTTGCAAGGCGAAATCATGTTCGATGGGTCCTCCATCGAGGGCTTCTCTCGGATCGAGGAATCGGACATGCTCCTGGTGCCCGATCTCGATAGCTACGTGCCGTTTCCTTTCGACGGTCCTCAGGGGCGTGAAGCCAGGCTGATTTGTGATGTCTACAACGCCGACCGGACACCCTTTGACGGTTGCCCACGGCTGACCCTCAAGCGCGTCATCAAGCGTCTGAAGGACAAGGGCTATCATCCCGTCACGGGACCCGAAGTTGAGTTCTTTCTCTTCGAGCGTGATGATCAAGGTAAGCCGACGACCCGGACTCACGACGCAGGAGGCTATTTCGACCTGCTGCCCGTTGACAGGGGAGAGGAGTGTCGCCGGGATATCGTGAACGCCCTGGAGGCCATGGGCTTCGAAATCGAAGCTGCCCATCACGAAGTCGCCCCCGGTCAGCATGAGATCGACTTCAAGTACGCCGACGCCCTGGTTTCAGCCGACTACGTCATGACCTTCAAGATGATCGTCAAGATGATCGCCCTGGAGTACGGCCTGCACGCCACCTTCATGCCCAAGCCCATCTACGGTGAAAACGGTTCGGGTATGCACGTGCACCAGTCCCTGTTCCGTATCAAAGGCGACAAGCTTGAGAACGCCTTCTACGATCCGAACGGTGAATACGAGATGAGCGACATCGCCCGTTCCTATATCGCCGGCATCCTCAAGCATGCTCGGGCGTTCGTGGCGCTGACCAATCCCCTTGTGAACAGCTACAAGCGTCTGGTACCCGGCTACGAGGCGCCCATCAACGTTGCCTGGTCGGAGCACAACCGTTCCCCTCTGGCGCGTGTGCCAGCCCGTAGAGGCGTGGGTACCAGGGTCGAGGTCCGTGTCCCGGATCCGAGCTGCAACCCGTATCTCGCGTTCGCCGCCATGCTGGTGGCGGGTATGGACGGCGTGGACAACAAGCTCGAATTGGGACCTCCGGTGAACAAGAACATCTTCACCATGAGCCAGCGGGAGAAGAGCCGTCTGAAAATCACCCAACTGCCGGCAAATCTCGGCGAAGCATTGATATTCCTGCGCCGGGACAAGGAGCTGTGCGACGCCATCGGCAGTCACATCATCGAGCACTTCATCGCGCACAAGGAAGGCGTGTGGTCCGAATACATCTCCCAGGTTCACCAGTGGGAGCTGGACCGCTACCTCGCGACCCATTAGACGATCGTGGGCGGGCCTGTTTTCACTGGCCCGCCCGCAACCTCCGCAGTAGGATGCGTCCATGCGCGCATCACTCTTGATCCTTTTCTTCCTCGCTGTCCTGCCATGTACCCGGGCAGACGCGTCTTCGACCATCGAAGTCTCGGTTCCCGATCACGAGGTCCTGACCGAGGACCTGGACGACCAGGGCGGCATCATCGCGACTTGGGATTGGGGCGTCGTGATCAGGCCGGCGGGTGCTCCTGCGTTGTTGGCCCTCGATGATGAGAGTTTCGGCATCGACACGACCCAGGGCCTGCGAACCCTGGGCCCACGTGACGCCGAAGGCCGCGCGGCGCTGACATTCGTCGCCGACCGCATTATCCTGATCGTGGACGGCGATGTCAGAGTCGAAACGGTCGACGGCCGGACCGTCCTGCAATCCCCCGACAAAGAGATCGATCCGCGTGCCGGCATGTTCATGTTCAT
>CALEMW010000226.1 GCA_937910695.1 uncultured bacterium | reverse complement strand
GCGCTGGGGGATCGCTGGGCGCCTTATCGGTCGATGGCGGCCTGGTATCTGTGGGCGTTGGTGGATGGGGAGATCATCTGAGAGGGTGTGAATGGTTGTAGGGTATTTCAAATCCCTTGTGGGGAGCCAGCCAACCCCCCCCCGAAATCCACGTGAGGTCCTCCTGTTGATCTACCCCCACCCACCCCGTATCCTAAACCAACAACCAAAGCCGATCCCGATCCTACACCCCATCAAAGCCGATCCGACGACCCGCAGCCTCCGAGGACCACCGCCATGCGATCCCGCCCGCTCCTGTTCGCCCTCGTGATGCTGCTGTTCGCCGGCGCCTGCTCCAGGCCCTACGCGCCGTTGCCGTCCCTCGACGATCCCGCCCTGAAGCTCACATCGCCCTACGACTCGCTGGGCATCGAGGCCTTCCTCGCCCTCGACGTCGACCGGCAAGCCGCCAGGAGGAGGGCGACCGACAAGATCCTGGCCGAAGTCGTCCACCACGAGCAGAACCGCGGGCTCTGGGTTCTGGCCGAGACGCGACGCTGGCGGGGCTCCGACGCCATCGACATCACGATCCGCGATCCCAAGCGACGGTACGACCATCTCGTGCGCCTGTTGAACCAGGCCGTGGGCCTCGACCCGACCCACGCCGGCGCCTGGTTCAAGCTGGGGGCTTACACGAAGGATATCGGCGACCTGGAAGCGGCTCGTCGGGCCTTTGCCATGGTCGCGCAGGCGGTCCCGAATGATCCCTCCGTCGTTCAACCAGAGAGTGTTTTGCTGGAAGCCGCCAAACAGCAGGCATGGTGTTGCCGCGGCCTGGGCTACAGGGACGAAGGCCTGTCCTTGATGGACGAGATCCGCAGCAAGAATGGGTTGCGCGATCTTGAGGGGAAGATCGTCTATGGACTGTTGCTGGCCGACGCTGGACGGTTTCAGGAGGCCTACAACCTGTCGATGTCCATCGGTCCTGTGGAGATTCCCGACATCGGTATGTTCACCTCCGGGTTGAATACGATCCGCACCGATTATGTACGATGCTGGATTCAGGCCATGGCCTGGATCGGCATCGGTGAGCCCAAGATGGCCCGACATGTTCTGCGCGGTTTTCACTTGTCCGATAAGCTGATTCCCTACGAACAGGAATATTGGAGCGACTTCGGTCTGGTCTGTGAACTCGGGAACGAAGTGGAGGACAGTCGTCTCGCCTATGCTTTCGGAGTCAGGGTCAAAAAACCACTTCTTCCCTTCGTCAATTGGGATGCGTTCAGCACGCAGCCTGTGATCCTCGAGCAACCCCATATTCTGGTGACTTGTTTTACGGCCTACGAGACCCGCTTGCTCGGCGGATCGCTCTTCACATTGGGCGCCCAGTTGTTGACCGAGTGCGCCCAGGCAAAAGACGATGTTGCTCGCTTGGTCCGAGGCGCCAAGGCTGTGAACACATTATCGACATGCATCCGTCGTAACATCCGGCCGGTCCTGGCCCTTGCTTTGCGTGGTCGGGCCCGTTACTACATGGGCGATTTCGCAGCGGCTGAAACCGATCTGCGGTCGGCTGGGGGTCAGCTGAGATCCGAAGGACGCGGCGACGCCGGTACCGAACTCGTCCTGGGGACGGTCCTCGTTCAGGATCAACGCTGCGACGAAGCGGTGGAATATCTGAACGGTGCGATCGAGCTCGACCCTACAATGGCCGGGGCCTGGCGTACCCTCGGCGTGGCCCATGCCACCCTGGGCAATCACGACGAAGCTGAAGCAGCCTTCGACCGGGCTCTGGAGCTCGATCCCGAGAGTTCTCTCGGCTGGCACAATCGTGGAATCTATCATGCGTCCCGCGAACACTGGGTGCAGGCGATGACCGATCTGGGCGTGGCCGTGCGCCTCGCTCCATGGAATGAAGAGGCCCTCGATCTGCTGCAGACCGTGACGCTCGAAATGCGCGACGCCGAACTCGGAGAAGCCGCTCTGGGCGCCACGGTGCGCGCCGACAGTTTGGCGGGTTCCATTGCGTTGTACACGGAGGGACGTCTCGAGCAGAGTCCTGGTGTGATCACGTTGAATCAGCCGTCCGAGCGGGTGAGCATCATGGCGGAACTGTCGGACTTCGCCGCTGTGGCTGATTCGCTCGCGGTGCGTTACGCCGCAACTCCGACCATCGAGTTACGTAGCCAGCTCGCCGAAGCTTGTCTTCGCGCAGGTCGTTCCGACGATGTCCTGGCCCTGCTGGGCGATGTTCCCCGCGAAGAGACCACATCCGATGATACCGTCCTGTTGCTGCGAGTCGACCGCGGGAAGGGCGATCCCGACAGAGCCCTCGCTCTGGTCGAGGACATCGGCGGTCCACGGGATCTCGCCGACGCTGATATGTGGTCCTTGGCGGCCCTGATCTGCATGGACCATGGGTTCCAGGACGAGGGTATGAAGGCGCTGACCCGCGCCCTCGAACTGGATCCGGACAACAGGGGACTGCAGGCCTACCGACAGTTCCTCTTGAGCAGGAGATCGCAGTGAGATCGTTGATGTTGGCCCTCATCGTCCTGATCATGTTGCCGACTGCGCTATTGACCGGCTGCGGCCGCCACGCTCCTCCGCCTCCGCCTCTGGACAACCCGGACCGCATGCTCGAAGCCGAGTACGACTCTCTCGGCATCGAGGACTTCTTGGTTCTCGACGAGGCCTCTCGCGCCGACCGCGCCTCGGCGGCCGACCACGACTTCCTGGCGCTCCTACGTCACCGCGAAGAGCTCGAACGCTACGATCGGTTGGAGCGCAGCATCGCTTCCGGCAACACCAACGACTCCGCTGTGCAGATCGTCGAGAACGTTCACAACAAAAAACGCGTCGACACCCTGATACGGAAACTGCATCGGGCCGTGAACACCGACCCGACCCACGCCGAGGCCTGGTGCGAGCTGGGGTTGCTTCAGGACCTGATCGGCGATTTCGATCGGGCGCGGTTGTCCCAGGCGTCGGCTTTGCGGGCGATCCCGCACGACCGACGCCCCTTCGATCGGATCGAACTGGAGACGATCTGCCGCATCGGCGCCGCCTGGGCGTGTCGTGATCTCGGACTTTGGAGCGAAGGACTGGGCTGGCTCGAGGTGGCTCCCGGCTCTCTCGGCGAACGGGCCCAGGAAGCGACCCTGGTCGAGGGCCTTCTGCTGGCGGGTGCGGGAAGGTTCTCCGAAGCGTTCGATCGCTCCATGGATCTCGGCGCCATCCGCTATGAACACAAAGGCTACAAGCGTCGCGGTTTCGGGAAGGTGGCCTCCAACTATGGGCGGGCCTGGATCCAGGGCATGGCGTGGCTGCGCAACGGCGAGCCCGACATGGCCTATCACGCCCTCGGCGTGCTGCTGCAAACCCGCATCGACGTGCCCTTCATGCGCCGCTACTGGAACGACGTCGGTCTGATCTGTGAACTGTCGGGCCATCGGGATTTGGCGATCGATGCCTATGGACTGGCGCTGGTCGGCGAGCGCATCATGCTGCCGTATCTGCCCTGGGAGGGATTCAGCACCGCGCCGGTGATCCTGGGCGAACCCCACCTCAAGACTCCCTACTTCACGGTTTTCGACTCCAACTACTTCGCCGGTTCGCTCTTCTCCTTCGCGGCTCAGCTCATGTCCGAATGCGGCATCGCTGAAGATCCGGGTCTGTGCGCCTCCCGCGGTCGCGATGCCGAACAGGCCTTCACCATCTGCATGCGGCGTGGCATTCACCCGACGCTGGCCCAGGCCCTGCGCGGCCGCACACGGTTCTTTGTGGGGGACATGGCCGGCGCCGAGCGCGATCTGCTCGCCGCCTGCAGCCGGCTCGATTCCCTCGCGACGCCCGATGCCGCCTCCTGTCTGATCCTCGGCACCGTGCAGTTAAGCGACGATCGCGCCGACGAGGCGACGTTCTGGCTCAGCCGCGCCGTCGAGGCCGATCCGGAGATGGCCGGCGCCTGGCGTACCCTGGGCGCCGCCCTGGCCATGCGCGGCCGCGCGGACGAGGCCTTGGCAGCCATGGACCGCGCTCTGGATCTGGATCCGGAGAGTTCGGCAGGGTGGTACAATCGGGGTCTGCTCCACGCCGAGCAGGATCACTGGGCGCGGGCGTCGGTGGATCTGGGTGTGGCTGTACGCTTGGCTCCGTGGCTCACCAAGGCCCGCGACATGCTGCAGCGGGCGGCGGTGGAGTTGCGTCGGGACGGACGCGAGACCGAAGTGGCCAGAGCCGCCGCTGTAGCGGACAGTGTGGCCGGTGGACTGCCCGTGGTGGCCGAGGGTCGATTCGAAGAACATCCGAGCGTGATCATGCTCGGCGGTCGAGTGAGACGACAAGCAGCGCCGATGACCGACTATGCGGCGATGGCCGACACCTTGGCGGCTGCTTATAGCGAAACGCCGACGACCGAATCGCGACGGCGTTATGCCGATGTTCTGCTCCGTCTCGGCCGGAGCGACGAAGCCCTGTTGCTGTACGCAGCGGATCTCGCTGCGGATCAAGAGTCGGACATGGCGTGGGAAGACCTCGTTCTGTTGCTGCGAGCCGACCGTGACCGCGCTGATCCGACCAGGGCCTTGTCTCTTGTGCGGTCCCTGGGCACCCGCGGCGATGCCGCCGACCCCGATCTCTGGTCGTTGGTGGCCTTGACCTGTCTCGAATCCGATCACCGCGCCGAGGGTTTGCAGGCCCTCGATCACGCCCTCACACTCGACCCATCCAATGAGGGTCTGAAGGCCTACCGAGCGTTCCTGGACAGAGCGGAGGGACCATGACCGGTCGTTGCAAGATGTTGATCGTCGTGCTTGTCGTCCTGGTGGGAAGCGCGGCGATTGTTCAAGGTGCCGTCACGCCGTTGTCGGATGTCATCGCCGGCCTCGAGGCTGGAAAGACCGTTCGGGTCCACCTGAGCGATGGCCGGTATCTGGAAGGCACCTTCGCCGGTATGACGACCGAGAGGATTGTGATTCAGGGCGTGAACGGACCGGAGTTCATTCCTTTGTCCGACGTTACGGCACTCTGGGAGCGAGGGCGGGCGACAGGCCGCGTGGGTAAGATCGGTGCCTGGTCTGTGGGCCTCGCCGCCGCCGTTTACGGCGGGCTGGTCGAGATGATCATCGAATACGACAACTCGTTCCCCGCTGCGGGCATCATGCTCGGAGGAACGTTAGGGGCGGCTTCGGGAGGCGCCGTCGGGGCCTTGGTTGGGTCCGCGTTTCCGAGATGGCATCTACGATGGGGAATAGGGATCGGCAGCCGCGATCTGCCTGTTGTGCAACGCTTCGGAGAGCCTGCATTCCCTGCGGCTCGTAGGCCGCTGGGTCGGGCGAGCTTCGGGATCGGGTTGCTCGACCCCATCAATCAGAAGCCGGGCCGGGGGCTGATGGTCGCGGGAGCGTTGACCAGTTCCCTGGGACCACGGCTCCGACATGGTCTGGATTTGTCTCTTGTGGAGGAAGTGGAGGCCCAACCCAGCAGGTACATGGCGAACGATCCCGGTCAGTATGCCACGCGCGGGGCGTCGATCTGGTCGGCCGGCTGGCGTCTGGAGTGGTCGTTCGCACAGCCGCACTCGAGCAGCTGGGATCCGTACCTCGTGGTGGGGGCGGGGGCCTATGGCTGGGTCGAGACATACCTCGGTGCAAACTATGGGTTGGGGTTGAGTTGGCGGGAAAAGAGCGGATCGACGGGGGCGTTCCTGGAGATCAGGCGGCATGACAACATCCAGCGCCTGATGGAGACGGATCCGGGATTCGTGACGGGGGTGGTGGGGGTTTCGAGTTCGTGGTAGCGATGCGTTTGCGCGGATTCGATTTGCACAGCCTTGACAGGATACTGAATAATGATCTATGGGATTTATTGATGACCATTAACGCCTATTGATATGCTATGATTATTATCGATGATGCTTGGAATCTGTTTCTCAGATAGTGATTCGATTCCCCTTGTTTCGAATGACTTCAGTCCCCCCCCCGCATATCAGGAGGCTCCGCCGTGACGATACGTCGAGTTGTACTTTTCCTTTCGTTTTTAATGATCGCATCGGGTGCTGCAGCCCAATGGACATTCGACGGGGCACTGGTTTGCGACGAGATCTACACCCAGTACCAGCCCATGATCCTCGAAGATGGAGAGGGCGGCGCGTTCGTTGCGTGGTCGGATAGGCGTGCGACGGCCAACGACATCTTCATCCAGAGGATCGATGCCTACGGACGGTCGCTCTGGGCGTCGGGCGGCGTGCAGGTGTCGGTCGTCGGCGGCTACCACTACGACCCCGTCCTCGTGTCCGACGGCGCGGGCGGCTGCATCGTGGCGTTTTCCATGGGGGAGATCTTCGCACAACGGTTCGACGGCGACGGCAATCGGCTCTGGGGAAACCAGGGAACTCTCGTATGCAACGCGATTCTCAGTCAGACATCCGTGACGATGGCTGCGGACGGATCCGGAGGAGCTGTTCTCGCCTGGGCAGACTACCGTTTCGGTGAATACGACATCTATGCTCAGAAGATCGATGCGAACGGTGTATCCCAATGGACGGCGAACGGTGTTGCCGTGGTGGTGGAGGTGGAGGCGCAGGTCTCGCCGTTCATCATCTCCGACGACGACGGCGGTGCGATCGTCGCCTGGCAGGACCGCAGGAATCTCCAATATGAGATCTACGCCCAGAGGATCCTTGCCGCGGGCACCACGACCTGGCTGCCGAACGGTACGCCGATCCATTCCGACCCAGCGCAATCCCTGCAGTACCCCACAATGCTGGCCGATGGCTTAGGCGGCGCCTTCATCGCCTGGCAGGGTCAGGATATTTTCCTGACACGGATCAACTACGGGGGCCAGTTTGTCTGGCCGAGCGACATCGTGGCCGTCTGCGACTTCGCCAACGTACAGTACTTTCCCAGCTTGATGTCCGATGGCTCCGGCGGCGTGATCCTCGCCTGGCAGGACAACCGCAACGGGAGCGACTACGATATTTATGCTCACCGCATGAGCGGGTCCGGCGTCGACATTTGGACTCCTGACGGAGTCGCTGTCTGCCAGGCTACAGGCCATCAAACACATCCCGCGATCACAACCGATAGCCTTGGCGGCGTGTACGTGACTTGGCTCGACGAGCGCAACGGTGAAGCGATTTTCGCCCAACGGGTTGACGCTTCCGGCACGGTGAATCTGGCCGTGGACGGTGTTCCTCTCTGCACAGCGCCGGACGCTCGGGAACCGGCCGTGATCATATCCGACGGTGTCGGCGGCATGATCGCCGCCTGGCCGGATGTCCGAGGCTATCCCGATCTCTACACCGATTCGGCCATCTACGCCCAGCGCATGGAGCGCAACGGTTACTGGGGATTCCCGGCGCCGTCGATCGCCTCGGTCTTCGACGTGCCCGGCGATCAGGGCGGGCAGGTCTACCTGACCTGGGACGCCAGTCGTATCGATCCCTGGCCGGCCTTCGAAATCACGAGCTATGGACTCTGGCGTTCGATCGATGCGGTCACGGCGCTGGCAACGACGACTATCGGTTCGGACCTTCGCGTGGAGACGACGGCCTCAGGTTCGATCTATTGGCAGCGTGTCCAGACCATCGACGCCGAGTTCATTGAACATTACGGCGCTCCTGTGCCGACGCTCTTCGACTCGACGTCGACCTCACCGGGTGTCCATCGCTTCCAGGTTACTGCCCACACGGCTGTTCCGCAGGTCTTCTGGGCGTCGTCACCTGACAGCTCCCGATCGTTGGACAACCTGGCGCCTGAGCCGCCGGTGAACCTGACCGGCGCCCTGGTGCCGTCACTTGGGCTCGAACTGACATGGTCTCCAAACATGGAGATCGATCTGGATCACTATGTGATTCATCGCGGAGATACGCCCGATTTCGTCCCCTCTGCTGGGACCTTTGTCGCCATGACGGCCGACACCACGTTGACCGACACTTTGTGGGAGCCGTTCTCGGACTGGTTCTACAAAGTGAGCGCCGTGGATATCCACGAGAACACAGGGCCGTACGCGACTTTGATCCCGGAGGCGGTTACGGCAGCGGACGACACGATGCCGTCACCCAATATGGTCCTGCACCAGAACGTTCCCAACCCCTTCAACCCGTCGACGACCATCGCCTTCGATCTGCCGCGGGCAGGTTCGGTGACGCTGCAGATCTACGACATGTCGGGAAGGGTCGTTCGGACTCTGCTGTCCCATGAGTCGATGGAATCGGGACGGCAGGAAGCTGTCTGGCGCGGACGTGACGATGAGGGCCGGCAGACGGCGGCCGGATTGTATTTCTACAGATTGGATGCGGGCGATTTCAGCTCGACTCGGAGCATGATGCTCGTCAAGTGATGATGGTCGTGGTTGGACGAACACATCCGTTCGTCCAACCACGATGAAGCCTGTCGGTTCAGTTCTCGATCCCCGCTAGATCCAGCAGGAACGCATAGTCCAACGCCGTCTCCCGATACCTCCGATAACGCCCCGACGCTCCGCCGTGCCCCGCCTCCATGTTCGTCTTCATCAGCAGTCGGTTCTGGTCGGTCTTCATCGCCCGCAGCTTCGCCGTCCATTTGGCGGGCTCGAAGTACTGCACCTGGGAGTCGTGCAGTCCCGTGGTGATCAGCAGGTGCGGATAGGCCTGAGCGGTGACGTTGTCGTAGGGCGAGTAGGAGAGCATGTAACGGTAGGCTTCTTCCTCGTTAGGGTTGCCCCACTCGTCGTATTCGCCGGTGGTCAGCGGAATGCTCTCGTCGAGCATCGTTGTCACCACGTCCACGAACGGCACCTGGGCCACCACGCCGTCGAACAGGGCGGGGGCCAGGTTCGCCACGGCGCCCACGAGCAGGCCGCCGGCGCTGCCGCCCATGGCGTAAAGGCGTTCGGGGTCGGCGTACTTCCGGTCGACCAGCGCCTGTCCGCAGTCGATGAAGTCGGTGAACGTGTTCATTTTCTTCATCAGCTTGCCGTCTTCGTACCACCAGCGGCCCATCTCCTGGCCGCCGCGGATGTGGGCGATGGCGTAGGCGAAACCACGATCGAGCAGGCTCAGGCGCGCCGAACTGAAATAGGGCTCCGTGCTCGAGCCGTAGCTGCCGTAGCCGTAGAGCAGAAGGGGCGAGGCTCCGTTTATTTCGTACCCCTTGCGGTAGACCAGCGACACGGGCACCTGCACGCCGTCGCGGGCGGTCACCATGAGGCGTTCGGTGGCGTAGTCGTTGCGGTCGAAACCGCCGAGCACCTCGGTCTCCTTCAGCAGGGTCGCGGTGCGGGTGCGCATGTCGTAGTCGAAGGTCGACTCGGGTGTGGTCATCGACTCGTAGCCGAAGCGCAGCACGTCGGTGGCGTGTTCGCGGTTGGTCGCAGGCCAGATGGCGTAGACCGATTCGCCGACTTCGATGGTGTGCTCCTCGCCGGTGGCCCACTCGATGACGCGTAGGCGGCGCAGGCCTTCGCAGCGTTCGAGGACCGCCAGCCAGTCGTCGAACAGCACGGCGCGCTGGAAGAGCACGTCGTCGCGGTGGGGGATCACGTCGGTCCAGGACTCTTTGGACGTGGCGCCGGTGGGTGTGCGCATGAGCTTGAAGTTGCGCGCATCGCGGTTGGTCTTGACGAACCAGGAGTCGCCGAGGTGGTCGATGTCGTACTCGTGATCGCGTTCGCGGGGCAGGAAGACCTGGAACTCGCCGTCGGGGGCGTAGGCGTCCACGTAGCGGTGTTCGGTCGCGAGGGTCTGGTCGCAGCCGATGGTGATGAAGCGGTGCGAGGTGGTCTTGCCCACGGACACGCCGAAGGTGTCGTCGTCCTCCTGATAGACCAGCGCGTCGTCGGCTGCGGGAGTGCCCAGCACGTGGCGGTAGACCTGGTAGGTGCGCAGGGTCTGCAGGTCCTTCTTGGTGTAGAAGAGGGTTTTGCCGTCCTCGGCCCAGACCATGTTGCCGCTGGCGGCTTCGATGGTGTCGTCGAACATCGCGTCGGTGGCCAGGGTCTTGAACTTGATGGTGTAAAGGCGGCGACCCACGTCGTCCTGGGCCCAGGCCAGCACTTCGCCGGTGGAATTGGTCTCCGCGCCGCGCACCTGGAAGTAGCCGTGGCCTTCGGCCAGGGTGTTCACGTTCAGCAGGATCTGCTCGGAGGCGTCGAGGGAGCCCTCTTTGCGGCAGATGATCGGGTACTCCAGGCCTTCCTCGTAACGCTGGTAGCGCCACCAGCCGCGGTCGAGGTAGGGCACCGTGTTGTCGTCCTGCTTGATGCGGCCGGTGATCTCCTCGAAGAGCGTCTCCTGGAGATCCTTGGTGTGGGCCATCACGGCGTCGCAGTACTCGTTCTCTGCGTTCAGGTAGTCCAGGACCTCCTGATCCTCCCGCTGATTCAGCCAGTAGTAGTCGTCGGTCCGCTCGCCGCCGAATTCGTGGAAGACGGTGGGCTGGATCTTGGCCGTCGGGGGCGTGGGGGCGGGGGGGGCGGTCTGGCACCCGAGGGACATCAACGACATCAGCAGGGCCGCTGGGATCAGGGTTCTCATGGTTCCACCTCGACAGGGGTGTGGGAGGTCGGCGCGAGTCCCCACTGTAGGGCCGGGCGGGGCAACTCTGCAAGAACGACGGGACCGGGATCCTACGGAGCCGATGCTCGACAGTTGCCCCCGAGCGGCCTAGTATCGGGTCGGTGCCGCACCATCGATCCGCTCGGGAGGCTTCATGACGCCCCGTTCCACCCTCACCGGTCTCGACGTTCTGCTCCGGGACGGGCATGCCGCCCTCGCCGGTCGCCGGGTCGGACTGCTCTGCCATCCGGCCTCGGTGGACGCCAGGCTCCGCCATGCCGCCGGTCTGCTCCACGCCGATCCGCGCTTCGATCTGCGGGCCCTGTTCGGCCCCCAGCACGGCTACCGCGGCGAGACGCAGGACAACATGATCGAGTGGGCGGGTTATCTCGATCCGCTGACCGGTCTGCCTGCACACTCTCTTTACGGCGAGCACCGCAAGCCCACCCCCGGCATGCTCGCAGGCTTCGACGTGCTGGTGATCGACCTACAGGACGTGGGCGCCCGCTACTACACTTTCATCTGGACGATGCTGCTCTGCCTCGAGGCCTGCGCCGACGCCGGCGTGGCTGTCGTCGTCCTCGACCGGCCGAATCCTCTCGGCGGCGTCCGCGAGGGCGCGGTCCTGGACATGGACTGGACCTCGTTCGTCGGTCTCGCACCGATCCCCATGCGCCACGGCCTGACCGTCGGTGAACTGGGGCGGTGGTTCGTCGCACGGTTCGTTCTCGATGTCGATCTGCAGGTCGTTGCCATGGAAGGCTGGCGGCGTGAAGATGAATTCGAGGCCACGGGCCTGCCCTGGGTCCTGCCGTCGCCGAACATGCCGACCGTGGATACGGCCTTCGTGTATCCTGGGATGTGCCTGCTCGAAGGCACGTCGCTGAGCGAGGGGCGCGGCACCACGCGGCCCTTCGAAATCTTCGGCGCGCCGGGGATCGACCCCGACGCCCTGTGCGGCAGCCTCACCGACCGCGCCCTGCCCGGCGCCGAGTTTCGGCCTCTGCACTTCCAGCCCACGTTCCAGAAGCATGCCGGAGCGCTGTGCGGTGGAGCCCAGATTCACGTGACCGACCGCGGGGCCTTCCGGCCGGTGCGTACGGCGGTGGAGATCCTCGCGGCCGTACGGGCCGTCGCTCCCGATGCTTTGGTTTGGAACCCGCCGCCCTATGAGTACGAAACCGTCAAGCTGCCCATCGACATCCTCGCCGGCGGGCCCGCTCTGCGCGAGGCCGTCGACGCCGGCGACGATCCGCGGGACCTGGCCGCCGCCTGGGAGCCCGACCTGGTCGCCTTCGCCGGCGAGGTCCGGGAGTTCGAACTCTATGACTGATCACGCACCCATCCGCACCGCCATGGTGCTGGCCGCGGGCTATGGCAAGCGGTTGCGGCCGTTGACCGAGCACATGCCCAAGCCGCTGATCCCCATCGGCCGCGGGCATCTGCTGGACTGGATCTTCACGACCCTCGTCGACGCGGGGGTTCAACGCGTGGCCGTCAACACGCATCATTTGGCCGAGCAGATCGAGGATCATCTCCGGGAGCGGCACCAGGGCCTCGACGTGACGATCTTCTACGAGCCGGAGATCCTCGGCACCGGCGGCGCCCTGGCCAACGCCCGTTCGCTGCTCGGCCGCGACGACCACTTCCTGCTGGTCAACGGCGATGTGCTCTGTAATCCGGATTATATTCGTCTCGCCGCTGCCCATACGGACGAGGCCGAGGCCACCCTCGTGCTGACCAACGAGCCCCGCATCAACACCGTACGGATCGGCCCGAACGGTCGGGTCCGCGATGTAGCCGGCCTGCTCGGCGCTGTTCCCTCTGTCGAGGACCGCATGCTCACCTACACGGGCATCGCCGTGTTCTCCAGGCGGTTTCTCGACAGACTGCCTGCCGGCCCCAGCGAATTGGCGCCGGCCTTGAGCGCCGCTTTGACCGACGACCCGGATGCCGTGCGCGGGCATCTGCTCGAGGGTGGGCTCTGGCACGATCTCGGGACGCCGGCCCGCTACCTCGAAGCCGTCGCAAGCTTGCAAGAAGGTTCCGAGCGCGTGATGCGAGGGCCCGGCGTGTCGGTGGCGGCAGGGGCACGGCTCAGAGGATTCGTCACTCTGTACACAGGTTGTCGAGTCGACGCCGATGTGGAACTCGACGACTGCGTTGTGATGCCGGGAGTGCGCGTGCGGGGGCCCGCTGTCCATCATCGCCTGGTACTTGGCGATGGCTGGGTGATGCCGGCTCATTCCCCTGTTCCGGTGGAGCCGCCTCGGGCGCTGCGATCCATTCTGACCGAAGCGGGTTTCGACGGAGTCTGCCGTACCGTCCCCCTCACCGGACAGGCTTCAGACCGGCTCTTCTGGCGTGTGGCCTGTGAGGGAAGAACCGCCGTTGTCATGGACGCCCATGACGACGCCCTGGACTTCGACCGTTTCGTCGACATCGCGGGTTTTCTTCACGAACAAGGGTTGGGCGGTCCCTGGGTCCTGGCTGTGGACCGAAATCGGCCGGCCTTGGTCATGGAGGACCTGGGGGATGCAAGCCTGGGTCGTCTTTTGGCCGATCCGAAAGCGATCGATCCGATCGACGACGTGTTTGCTCGGTTGCTGGATCTGCAAACCCGGGGGACCGATCTCGTGGAACGCGGCGCCTGTTCGGCATTGACCGACCGCAACTTCACGGAGGTCGATCTGGTGGGTGAGGCCGGTTACTTCGCCACGAGGTTCCTGTCCAATGTCTGTAAGACCGATCCCGAAGTGATCATGTCCTGCGAAGCGGAGTGCCGGAGCCTGGCGAAGGACGTGGCCGCCCAGCCGCTGGTGCTCATGCACCGCGACTTCCAGTCCACCAACATCATGCTGGACGACGGACTGGTCCGTCTGGTGGACGTACAGGGCATGCGCCTCGGGCCACGGGGATATGATCCCGCCTCATTGATCCGTGATCCTTATCTCGATCCTACCGCGGAGCGAGTGGCAGACCTTCGTGCGCGATGGGCGGCGCTGGTGTCCAAGGCCGTGGGGGTCGATCCAGAGGTCGTCCATCACGAGGTGGTCCTGGCCGGCCTCCTGCGCAATATGCAGGCACTAGGAGCCTACGGCTTCCTCTCTCACATCCGCGGCAAGCGCAGCTATCGTCGCTGGATCATGCCGGGGCTGCGACAGCTCGCCGCCGGTCTGAACGATCTGGCCGACTTGGCCGTCGCACCGGCCATGCCGCGACTCACCGCTCTGGTGAAGCGGATCCTGCAGGATCATGACCACCTTGATCTCGATCCCTAGAATTGGATAATTATTATCTCAATTGTAAATATGTATCATATTGATTCTCTAAGAGGGGCCCCGTTGAGATCATGGGCGTTTCCGAACCCATAAGGAGGCTGTGATGATGGAAAAGGTGAATGTGCGTGTCGATTCGGAAATCGGCCGTCTCGAAGGTGTGATCATCCACAGCCCCGGTCCTGAAATCGAGAACATGACTCCGGCCACCGCCGAGCGCGCCCTCTATAGCGACATCCTCAGCGGCAACGTCTGCACCCGCGAGCATGCGCAGCTGCGGGGAGTCTTGGAAAGCGTGACCAATGTCTTCGAGATGAGGCATTTGCTTGGCGAGACCATCGCCGACCAAAACGTGCGCACGTCTTTGATCGAGAAGATCTGCCGCAACGAACAGGTGCCGGAGATCGCCGAAGACCTGCTCGCTCTCGACGACGACGAACTCTGCCGCCAGATCGTCGAGGGTGTGCTTGTGCGCCAGGACAGTCTGACTTCTTTTTTGAGCAAGGAGCGCTATGCACTGCGTCCCCTGCACAACTTCTTCTTCATGCGAGACGCAGCCATGACCGTGGGCGGCAACATTGTGATCGGTCGTATGGCCAACCGTGTCCGCGAGCGTGAAGCCCTCATTATGGAGACCATCTTCGATCGTCATCCCGCGTTCGGAGTGACGACCCTCAACCCCCTCGATTCCCCGAGAGGACTCAAGGGTTTGTCGGTGGAGGGCGGCGACGTGCTGGTGGCTCGTGAAGACGTGATCGTGATCGGTCTCGGGGCGCGCACCACGCCCCAGGCAGTCGACTGGTTCGTGGATCGTATGCGCCAGCGACGTGACGTCTTCCACGTGATCGTCCAGGAATTGCCGGAACAGCCCGAGTCGTTCATCCATCTCGATATGGTGTTCACCTTCCTCGACCGCAACGCATGCATGGTCTATGAGCCGGTGATCATGCGCCCGAGCCGGTTGCAGACCGTACACATGAAGGTGGAGGGCGGCAGGGTCGTGAGTATCGACGAAGTGGACCACATTCCGGCGGCGCTGCGTGCCGTGGGTATGGACATCGAGGCGGTCACCTGCGGCGGCCACACAGACCCCTGGCTCCAGGAGCGCGAGCAGTGGCATTCGGGCACCAATTTCTTCGCCGTGGCGCCGGGACAGGTGGTTGGTTACGGGCGCAACGTTCACACCATCGAGGAACTCGACAAGCATGGCTTCGAGGTCGTACCGGCCGATGACGTGATCGCCGGCCGGAAGAGTCTCGCGGACATG
Source organism: uncultured bacterium (assembly GCA_937910695.1). Classification (GTDB taxonomy): domain Bacteria; phylum Krumholzibacteriota; class Krumholzibacteriia; order LZORAL124-64-63; family LZORAL124-64-63; genus CALEMW01. Next base: position 54,178 of record CALEMW010000226.1, on the reverse strand, counting down.
GGTCGCACCGTCGTGACCATCGACGGCGAGGAACTGGCCCGCGGCGGCGGCGGCTGCCGTTGCATGACGATGCCGGTGCGGCGTGCTCCGGTGGACTGGAGCTGAGGTCTCCCATGCTTCGGCCCGACCGCGAACTCCGTCTCCAGCGCTTTCCACTCCGACACGACGAGCCCCTGCAGGCTTGGGATGCCGCCGACGAATATCTGCTGAACCATCTCGACGAGACGGCGGCCCTCACTACGGGGATGTCGCTGTTGATTGTCAATGATGCCTTCGGCGCCCTCGGTGTGGCGCTCCAAGAACAGGCACCGGTTTCGTGGGGTGATTCCCATCTTGCGCGGCTGGCTCTCGAGCACAATCTGGAGCGCAACGGCGCCGTTGCGGGAGCTGTAGGTTTCGTGCCCGGCGATCAGGCCCCGTCTGGCTCGTTTGATCTGGTGCTGATCAAGATTCCCAAGTCCCTGGCCTGGCTCGAAGATCTGCTGCGACGGTTGCGGCCGCATCTCCACGCGGAATCGCAGGTCGTCGCGGGCGGCATGATCAAGCACACTCCGGTGCGGGCCTACCGCCTGCTCGAACGTCTGGTCGGTCCTACGACCACGAGTTTGGGCTGGAAGAAGGCGCGACTCGCCTTCTCGAAGTTCGATCCGGCTCTCGATATTCTGCCCGCTCCGGATTCGAGCACGTACAGGTTGGAGGAATTCGATCTCGAGCTCAACAACCGCCCCAATATCTTCGCCCGTGAAGGATTGGACATCGGCACCCGACTGTTGCTGGCCCACCTGCCACAAACGGACTGGCCGTTGCGCGTGGCCGACCTCGGTTGCGGCAACGGTGCCCTGGGGCTCGCGGTTTTACGCCGCTGTCCGGCCGCATCGGTCCTGTTCGTGGACGAGTCGTATCAGGCGGTGACCTGCGCCAGGGAGAATGCAGAAGCCGCCGGCCTCGACGGCCATGAGTTCCTGGCGGCCGATGGCCTGCGTGAACGTGAGCAGGGGAGTCTGGATCTGATCCTCTGCAACCCTCCTTTCCATCAGGCCCAAGCCGTGGACGATCTCGTGGCCTGGCGCATGTTCGAGCAGTCCAGGCGCACTCTCATGCCCGGAGGCGAGCTGCTGGTGGTGGGCAATCGGCACCTGGGCTATCACATCAAGCTGCAACGGCTGTTCGGGAACGTCGATGTCGTGGGGTCGGACCGGAAGTTCGTGGTGCTGCGCGCCCGCCGATGAGACGTCTCACCCGACCCCCGAACACCGGGGGCCGGGCACCCGTCCGCGAGAGGTGGCGGACGCGGACGGGATTTCTGCTCCTCTAGCCCTCCAGGAACGCCCCGAGCATCCACAGTTCTTTCTCCAGGGCATCGCCAAGGGGATCCAGAATGCCGGCACTGCCCTTGTCGCCGGCCTTGTCGGCCGCCGCGCCCGCCGCGCGGACTTATCCGTGGAACCGGACCAGATCCTTCCTCACGTTTTCCACCATGACCCTGGCCGCCGGTACCGAGGAGTCTTCCTCGATCTCGGCTGCGGCGAGAGCATCGGCAAGACTTGCCAACGGGGCACCGCCGATCATCAGAATGCGCTCGGCGAATTCGTCTCCCATGATGCCGAATCGGTCGTAGAGCTCTTCGAACTTGGCGTGCAGCTGGTAGAAAGCTTCTCCGCTCACGCGCCAGTGGTAGTGGTGCAGTTTCTGGGCGAGGACGATGGAATCGGCGAGCAGGCTGTTCAGGGCGTTGATGACGCTTCGCGTGGGTTTTCGATTCGTGGGTGGCAGGATCCTGTTCACGACCCGTCGTCGTAGACGTGGGCCACGCTCATCAGGCGGGAACTCAAGAAGAGATGGCGGGCTTCGAGGCAGTTGGTATTGATCGTGAAGACGAGCTTTCCATTCTCCAGGGAGAGCTGGATGATCCCGCCGTCGTCGTTGAAGCGGGGGGCGTCGCTGATGCTCAGGACGCCCGGGAGCGTTCTGAGATCGAGGGCGTCGACCAACGTCGCATGGTCGCCGTCTTCGTCGCTTATATACAGCACCTGGCAGTGCGCGGCGTCGTCGATGGAGGTCACGGTCGTCACTTCGAGGCGCCGTCCGTTGATGTCCGCGCCGGCGTGGGCGGCCAGGGCCGCGGTGATCTTATCGCCTCCGAGGACGCCCATGCGCAGGGGCTCGGTCCCATTGCCGGCCGACTCTCCGCGCCATTGCGCGAACTGCAGGATCCTCACGACGACGGCCGACTTGAGCTCGGGCAGCTTGTCGGCGCCGATGGTGACGTCGCCACCTCCGGACGCAAGGCACGGAGCCGCGGCTGAGCAGAGGGCGACCAGGATCCCGCTCAGGAGTCTGATGAAGCATCGGTTCATTGAACGGCGCATGTTCACGATCAGAACCGCCATTCCGCTGTGGCGACGTACGTGCGCTCGACGAGGGATCTGAAGGGGGAACCGCTGTTGTCGTAGAATTCCAGATGGTTCTCGTGGAGCAGGTTGCGTCCACCGAGCGACAGACGCCAGCGGTTGCCGGTCATCAAGCCGAGTCGCAGGTCGAGCTCGTCCTGGGCGGGAATGGCAACCTCGTCGATCTTGAAGGATTGCAGGTGGCGGTAGAGCAGGTCCACCTCCAGACCCGCACCGGGATTCAGGCCGAGGTGGGCCGAGTACTGGTGATGCGGGGTGTTGAGTTCCTGGAAGCCGGCGGATTCGTCTTCGCCGGGAGAGTGTTTCTCGTTCGTGATGTAGCTGTACGTCAGTCGGAGACGGGCGCGTTCGCCGGCCATGGTGGCCGCCAGTTCGCCGCCCTCGGTGTGACCGCCGTTGCTGTTGGTCCTGATCAGCGGCATCTGCATGACGGGCAGGCCGTAGATCGGGTGCGGGCGGATGCCTCCGGCCTGCGAGGAGATCAGATTCTCGTATTCGTTGAAGAAGTACGCGAAGTCCAGCAGCAGGTGGTCGGCAGGCTGCAGGCGGTAGCCGGTTTCGTAGGCGATGAGCTCTTCGGGCGTGACACCGTCGTCGCCGAGGAGGCTCAGCATGATCGTGTTGTCGGGGTTCATGGGCGTGGCGCCGGGGGGGATCGCCGCGATGTCGATGAAGAGGTGGCGGTCGCTGCGCGAAGGCGTACGGATGGCGCTCGCCACGGATCCCCAGACGGTGTGCCGATCCCCTGGGGTCCAGGCGAAGCGGCCGCTCGGCTGCCACCTGGTGTCGATGTAGTTCCGCTTCTCGATCTTGGCGCCCAGGGTCAGCTCGAGTCGGTCGCGTACGGCCGTGAACTCGTCCTGAACGAAGGCGTGCAGCGTCCAGTCCGTTTGGGATGAGGGCTCGAAGCCGTACCCCAGGCTTCCCCGCATGTCGTCCTGATAGTGGCGGTAGCCGGCTCCCCAGATCACTTCGTGCCGATCAATCGGCGCGAAGTTGTGCTGGAGGTTCAGGTCGGCGATCTCGTGGTGGTCGGATAACAGGAACTCATCGCGGCGGAACCACATCCGCGAAGCTGAGATCTCCAGGCCGGATGCGGGAGACAGGTCGCGGTGCCATGTCGCCTCGATCCCCGCGATCCGGACGGTCGCCTCGTCGTTGCCGAATGTCGAGAAGGGCGGCGTGGGCGCGGTGGCGTCGTAGGCCAACCTCTGGTCGAGGCCCAGCATGCGTCCGCTCACGGTCAGGCGATCGTGTTCGCCGTAGTCCTGATCCCAGCGTCCGGTTACGAGGAACTCATCGGCGTCGTCGCCGGAGTCCGTGCCCGTCGTTGTGACGGTCGAGCCGCGCTTGGTGCCGGCGGCGCTCAGCCTGAGGGCGCCGTTTTCTCCCGTGTTCTCCGATATGCTGGCGCGGGTCCGGTACAGGCCTTGGCCGCCCGTCCAGGCGCCGACGGCGACACGGTCGTCAGCGTCCACCCGGCGCGTGATGATGTTGATGACGCCGTTGACGGCGTTGGCGCCCCAGAGCGTGGCGCCGGGGCCGCGGATGACCTCGATCTGTTCGATGTCTTCGAGCAGCACCTCGCCGGCCTCCCAATAGGTGCCGCTGAACATGGGAGAGTAGACGCTCCGCCCGTCCACGAGCACCTGGAGCTTGTTGGCGTACCTGCCGTTGAAGCCGCGCACGGTCAGCGCCCAGCGTGTGGCGTCGATCCGGGCCGCGTGGACTCCCGGTGCGAGGCGCAGGGCTTCTGGGACGCACGTGGCGCCGCTGCGGCGGATGTCTTCGGCCGTGATGATAAACACCGCGGCCGGGGCCCTGACGGCGGACTCCGCCTTCTTCGAAACCGAAACGACCTCGACATTCAGCAGCTCTTCGAGGCTGAAGGATTCCAGGTCGATGCCTTCGGAGGCGGTGACGGCGCCGGTCCAGCAGCAGGCCATCAGCGCGGCGGCGGCAGAGAGAGTCTTGAGGCTTGTCGTCATGTCTGTTCCTCTTCGAAATCTACGTTCAGCGAAGGTGTCGGGAGCTTCGTTGTCCTTCTGCTTTGTCTTCGGTGCTCGGGGTCAGGGGGCTGCGACGGCCTCCGGCTCGAGCGTCTGCTCGTCGATCTCAAGCTGAGAGCGCACGGGCAGAACGACGGAGAAAATGGCGCCGCCGGTCGGGTTGGGCGACGCCCAGGCGCGGCCGCCGTGGGCCTCGGTGATCTCGCGCGTGATGGCCAGGCCCAGGCCCGTGCCTCCCGCGCCGGTCTTCGTCTTGCTCGACTGGATGAATTTGTCGAAGATCGTTTCGTACTCGTCGTCGGGAATGCCGATGCCGCTGTCCATGACCTCGATCAGCAGGTTCCCGTCATCGAGGCTGCTCCTGACATGCACGAGGCTCTCGCCCGGCGAGAACTTGATGGCGTTGCTCAGGAGGTTCCGCAGCACCTGCAGGACCCTGGTCGGGTCCACCAGCATTTCCAGCTCGCCGATGTGCGACTCGTGGCGGACGTCGATATGGCGCTCTGTGACCAGGGAGTCGAATTCGCCAACACCCGCCTCGATCAGGTCGTCCATGCAGCAGGGCTGGAAATCGAAGGTCATGCGACCAGCTTCCATCTTGGCCAGGTCGAGCAGGTCGTCGAGGAGTTTGAGCAGGGTTTCGCCACTGCCCTTGATGGTGCCGAAGTGATCACTGAGTGCCGTGATGTCGTCCGAGTCGCATTCCCGCAGGCCGAACTGGGCGAAGGACAGGATGCCATGAAGCGGCGTCCGGAGTTCGTGGGACATGTTCGCCAAGAACTCGCTCTTGGCCCTGTTGGCCGTCTCGGCTTGCTCCATGGCGACGCGCATCGAATCTTCGGCCTTCTTGCGGAAGTCGATTTCCAGTTCGAGGTCACGTGTCCTTTCGATGACACGCTGCTCGAGCTGTGTGTGGGACCGCATGAGCTCTCCGTCCCGAGCCTCGATCTGCTCCAGCATGGCGTTGAACGAATCCGTCAGCTTTCCGAGTTCATCGCGCGAGTGGTGTGGGACGCGCAGGGCGTAGTCGCCGTTTTCGATGATCTCTCTGGCGCCCTGTTCAAGGTTCTCCAGGGGGTGGAGGACCGCCTGCATGGTCTTGCGGCCGATATACAGCGAAGCGGCAAGAGCGAGGGAGATAAGCAGCATGAGTTTGAGGGAGATGTCCTTCATATAGGCATAGAAGTGGTCCATGCCGGCGGAAAGGAGCACGGTGCCGATCTTCTCGTCATTGATCGAAACATCGACGGCGCGGGCTTGGCGGCCGGCCGGCTCGATGTTCAGATCGAGGAGTTCCCGCCGGGATTTCCAATCCAGATCCGTCGGGTAGGCGGCGAACACTTCACCGTCGGCATCCAGAATGCAGCCGTCGATGTCGTCCTCTAGTCCGGCCAGGGCGTCGAGCAGGCTCAGGGCGGCGTCCCTGTCCTCGAACAGCAGGGGCGCCTGGGCGTTGGCGGCGATCAGGGCGCCGATGGAATCGATTGTGCGGTTGAGTTCCGTATGGGTCGTCTCGCGTTCTTTGACGAGCACGCCAACCGCGGTGATGCCCAGGGCGAGGATTACGGAGATCGTGCTGAACAGCGTCAGCCGGGCCTGGAGGGAGCGGTTGAATCGTCCGAAGAGGTTCATGGTTTTCGGATCCCTTCCGGAGATGGCCTAGACCAGGAGTGTATTCTGGTCGTTCCTCGTATCGCCGATAGTGAGCGATTTCGGGAGGTGGACATCGAAACCGGTGATCTGGTCGAAATTCTGGTCGATCATCAGAGAGCCGTGATGCTGGCTGAGGATGCTCTCCGCGATGCGGATGGCGATCATATGGTCCTCGGCCGGCGGCGAGGCCTCTGGCGAGGTCTGGACGATCGCCATCTTGATCGATGTGGTCTCGCTGTTGGACAGGATGATCCGGATCTTGCCGCCGCGTCCCGTACCGCGGATCAGGTAGTCGAGCAGGGACAGGAGCGCCCGGTTGATCTGTATCTCGTCCGCTTTGACGACAACGTTGTTGGCCTGCGCGATCTCCACCTCGACGCCGCAGCGCTGGGCCAGCCAGGCCGTGTTGTGCTGGACGGCTTCGAGCATCGTGTTGAGCTGGAGCGGCGACTCGGTGATCGTGTTGGTGGACATGTTGATCGAGGCCATGGTCTGGACCTCTTTGATGGCATTGAGGATGGACGTCACGCAGCCCTGGGTGATCGTCACCAGGTGCTGGCTCTCGGGGGAGAGCTTGGTGTCCTTCTGCAGCAGGTACATGGCGTCGCGGGTGTAGGTGAGGGGCGACTCCGTGCGTCGGACCAGCGATTCGATGAGGTCGGCGATTTCGTGGCTGACATCCTCTTCGCTCCGCAGGCGCATATAGACGTCGACTTTGGCCTTGAGCTCGTCGAGATCGAAGGGCTTGGTGATGTAGTCGTCGGCGCCCGCTTCGTATCCTTTGAGCCGCTCGGTGACCATGGCCCTGGCGGAGACCATGACGATCTTGGTTCCGATCAGGGATTCGAGCTGTCTCATTCTGCGGCACGTCTCATAGCCGTCCATGCCGGGCATCATGATGTCGAGCAGCACGATGTCGGGCATGAAGGATGGGACGGTGTCGAGGGCTTCCTGGCCCGAAGAGGCTGTCCGGATCTCATAGTCGTTCTGAAGCAGCCGTTCGAGGATCTGGACGTTTCGTTTGTGGTCGTCGACGATCAGGATTTTCTGGTGCATCGCTCTGGTCCCTTCGTGGGCGATAGGTTCAGATGATGGGATGGATCGGATGAAAAGCCTCGGGCTTTAGGAAAAGAATGGGACCTTGATCGCCGAGAGGTTTCGTTCGGGCCGGTGTGTTCTGCTTGTGCGATATCATAGGATCGGTGGTGAGGGAGATGGTTGAGATACACCGAAATAATATTGACATAGTACCGAAATAAAGTAAATTCACCGAAATCACGTTGGAGGTGAGCCATGGATGGACTCTTCGACGCGACGCGGGACCTCAAAGCCTTGACGGAGCTCGCCGGGCGTCCCGAGTCCATCGCCGATGTGTTGGAACGAGCCCTGGAATCTCTAGGTCAACTCGTGCCCCACGATCTGGCGGTGGTCCTGGGAATGGAGGAGCAATCCCTGCGGGTCCTCGCGGCCCGAGGTCCCTTGGCCGACGACGCCGTGCGGAGGCACACCCTACGGCTCGCCGAGCACCCGACCCTGCGCCGGGCCCTGGAGGAACGACGGGCCCAGGTGCTGACCGAGGACCACCACGCCGGTGGAGAAGGAGATCCGTACGGCGGCGTGGTGGACCTGCCCCATGGGCATTCGTGCATGGTGGTGCCCCTGCATGCGGGCGACCGCACGTTGGGAGCCATGACGTTCGACCGGAGCGTCTGCGCCACCTACGAGCCGATGGTCGTGGAGCTGGCCGAAGTGTACGGCCGCATCGTTTCGTTGGCGTTCCTCTACGCCGAACAGGCCGAGCTGCTCAAACGACAGCGAAGCCAGCTCGAGGAACGCAGCCGCATACTGGATGAGGCCGGGGGCGGCACGGACGCCACCGGGCTGCTCGAAGGCAGCCTGTCCCCGGCCATGCGGCGCCTCGTGGTGCAGGCGAAACAGGTGGCGCAGGCCGATGCGCCGGTGCTGATCCGCGGCGAGACCGGCACGGGCAAGGAGGTCCTGGCCCGGGCCCTTCATGATTGGAGCCCTCGTCGACGGGCGCCTTTCCTTCAGATCAACTGCGCCGTCATCCCCGAAAATCTCATCGAGAGCGAACTCTTCGGCCATGTGAAGGGAGCCTTCTCCGGCGCGGACCAGGACCGTCCCGGACGCTTCCTCGCCGCCAACGGCGGCACCCTGCTTCTCGACGAGATCGGCGACATGCCCCTGGCGGCCCAGGTCAAACTGTTGCGCGTGCTCCAGGAGGGCACGTTCGAGCCCGTGGGCTCGGACCGTCCGGTGAAGGTCGACGTGAGGATCCTCGCCGCGACCCACCGCGACCTGGAACAGGCCGTCATGAAGGGCGGCTTTCGGGAAGACCTGTTCTATCGCCTCGATGTGTTCCCCCTGAAGGTCCCTCCGCTCCGTGATCGACCGGATGATCTCGAGCCGATCGCGACAGGCGTGCTCCACCGCATCGCCCGGCGTACCGGGCGCGGGCCTTGGCGTCTGTCGAACAGGGCTCTGCGGGCCCTGGGCCGAGAGGACTGGCCCGGCAACGTGCGGCAGCTGGTGAACGTGCTGGAGCGGGCGACGATCCTCGTGCCGGAAGGCGTGCTCGAGGAGCCGGTCGTCACGATGGATCGCGGGTTGCGCCCGCGCCGGCCGGACATCGACGCCCCGACAAGCGAAGAGATCCTGCCGATGCAGGAAATGGAGCGGCGGCACATCGTGCGGGCGTTGAAGCGGACCGGTGGCAAGGTCTACGGACCGGGAGGGGCGGCGGAGCTGCTCGACCTCAAACCTACGACCCTGCAGAGCAGAATGCGCAAGCTGGGCGTTGACCGCAGGCGATCTTCCTGAACGGACGAAGGCCGGGACCCGTGAGGCTCCCGGCCGTTCCTTCCATCGCCCCCGTCAACGGAACAGGGTCTTCACATCGCTCCAGCTGGCCGTCTCGTTTGGGTCGGGATGAGTGAGCCAGCCGTAGGCTCCCACCGCTTCGATCACAATTCCCGCGGAGTCCGCCAGCACCGGGGTGGCATAGGACGGATGGGGAAGGATCTCGAGGGTGGCGAAGGGATAGTCCGGCGGCAGGATCACGAACGTGGCGAGGATCGCGGCGTCGGTGCCGAAGACCGGCAGGGGGGTCGTCAGCCCCAGTTCGACGCCCGTCATGAGGTCGCCGATGGGCAGCCCGGCTGGGAAGGTCTCGCTGAGCAGCTGGATCCAGGTCGGCATCTCCACGCGGAACGCCGCACCGCCGATCATCGACTCCGCACGAGTCGCGCAGACGTAGGTCAGCAGCGGATGAGCTGTCGTCATCATGTAGTATTCGAAGTTGGCGGCCGGGTCGAAGTAGATGCCGATGGTCGCGCCCGGCGGCGTCTGGGCCCGAGCGCCGGTGGCGAGCAGCATCGTGAGAATTATCGTGATGAATCGCTGACGAGGAGACATCATCCACCTCCAGTGATAACAGTCGGGGCGATCGAACCATTTGACGGATTGAGATGCCGAATTCCGATCACGATGGCAAGCCCTCCGTTGCGAAGGAGATCTGCCTTGCTTATCATCGGGACCGATCGCGCCGTGGCGCGGTCCTACGACGCTCGGCTCCGCCCGTCCGACGTCCCACACCCGAGGTCCTGTGGGACCGACCCCCTCTGGAGGATACAGCTATGTCGAGGTTCATTCTGACCGTTGCGCTGCTCGGACTGACGGCTGGACTCGCCGTCGCCGAGGACACCGCCACCACCGGCTGGACGAAGACCGCCGATCTCGGTCTGATCATCAACCAGGCCGGCTACAGCGACGCCTGGGCCGGCGACGAGCTCGGCACCTTCAACTGGACCTTCAACGCCAACGCCACCGCCGAGCGGCACCTCAATCCGTCCACGCTGTGGACCAACCAGCTCAAGATCAACTACGGCAAGACGCGCAACCAGGTGCGCGACGGGGCGGGCGTGAAGTCGTGGGCCGATTCGGAGAAATCCACCGACCGCATCTTCCTCGAGTCCCTGCTGAAGTTCAAGGAAGGCAGCTACGTCAACCCCTTCGTGGCCTTCACCTACGAGACCCAGTTCAAGGACGCCGCCGACAACATGTTCAACCCGGCGCTGCTGACCGAATCGGCGGGCCTCGGCCGCGACCTGCTCAAGAACGAGACGACCCAGGTGTTCAGCCGTCTCGGCTTCGCCTACCGCGAGCGCCTGGTCAAGGACGAGGATATGATCACCGACGGCGGCCTCGAGTGGGTCACCGACGTGTCGCACGTCTTCAACGAGCAGCTCAAGGCCGTCTCGAAGCTGCGCGTCTTCCAGGCTTTCACCAGCTCCGCCGACGATGACCTGGCGGCGGACAGCCCCTACATCGACGATTGGAAGAGCACCGATGTCGCCTGGGAGATCAACCTCTCGGCCTCGGTCACCAAGTACATCCAGACGACCCTCTTCTTCGAAGTGCTGTATGACAAGGAGATCTCCAACGATACCCGCTGGCGCGACATCCTGGGCATCGGCCTGACCTACAAGCTCTTCTAGGAGGCGTGATGGAGAACGTGAACGTCGACAAGATCTGGGAGGCTCTCACCCAGTTCGCAATGGTCTATGGCCTGAGGGTCATCGGCGCCGTGCTGGTGCTCATCGTCGGCCGCATCGTGGCCGGCTGGGCGCGCAAGCTGACCCGTAAGGCCCTGGCCAAGACCGACACCGACCAGGCCATCGTGAGCTTCGCGGTGAGCCTGGTCTACTTCCTGGTGATGGCCTTCACCTGGATCGCGGTGCTTAAGAACTTCGGCATCGAGACGGCCTCGCTGGTGGCCGTGATGGGCGCCGCCGGCTTCGCGGTGGGCTTCGCCCTGCAAGGTTCGCTGAGCAACTTCGCGGCGGGCGTGATGCTGCTGGTGTTCCGGCCCTACAAGATCGGCGACTTCGTGGAGGTGGCGGGGGTGACCGGCAAGGTCATGGCCATGCAGTTGTTCACCACGATCATCAACACGCCGGACAACATCCGCATCATGGTGCCCAACGGGAAGATCTTCGGCGACACGATCAAGAACATCACCGCCGAGGACACGCGGCGTGTCGACATGGTCGTGGGCATCGGCTACGGCTCTGATATCGGCAAGGCCATGGCTGTGATCAAGGGCCTGCTCGAAGCCGACAGCCGCGTGCTGAAGGAGCCCGAGACCCAGATCGCAGTGGGTGAGCTTGCGGACTGCAGCGTCAACCTGCTGGTTCGTCCCTGGTGCGCCACCGACGATTATTGGGGCGTGAAGCTCGACTTCACCCGCAGCGTGAAGGAAGCTTTCGATCGCGAGGGCATTGAGATTCCGTTCCCGCAGATGGTGGTGCATAAGCCGGAATAGGGTTTGCAGGATTCTGATCGACGAGGCCGTGTCCGTGAAGGAGGCGGCCTCGTTTTCGTTGTCAGGCAGAGGCTCAGTTCGTATGCAGCCCGGATCTCGGAATCAGCAGGAGTCCGGAGACAAGCAACCCCGGGAAGATCGCCTCGATGTTCAGCCAGGCTGAGCCGCCTCCGAGGATCAACCATGCGCCTGAAATCGTTCCGGACGACGCCATGGACCAAAGCACTCTCCGACTCGATCGTCGCACCCCGGTATGTGCCATCAACACCGGTCCCAGGAGGACCGGCGTGCCGATGCTTCCGAGATGATGCCACAACGTGATGGCCGACCCCGCCCACATCGCCATGGCGACCGACAGCACCGCCGTGATGGTCAGCGCAACGCGCATGGGACCCAGAGATTCACCACGGCCCGTCCAGCGTCCCCAAAGATCGCGACCGCCGGTGATGGCAGCGATGAAGGAGTAGGAGTCGACGGTCGACATGATCGTCGCGAGCAGGCCGGTGATGAACAGCCCCCGCAGCAACGGCGGCAGCGTGGCGTTCGCCAGGGCTGGAAACGCGGTCATGGGGTCGGCCAACTCGGGCAGGACGGCGCGGGCGTAGAGACCGGAGACGGTCGTGAGCGCGTCGAAGACCAGCCAGAACGCCACCGAGACGAGCAGTCCGCGCCGTGCCGTGGCGGCATTCTGTGCAGCGTAGCAGCGCTGGTAGAACGAGGGCTCGACCAACGTCGAGGCAGCGATCACGTACCACACCGCGATGGCCTGGAAACCGCGGCCGCCGTCCCATTCGAGATGGCCTGCGGGTACGGCATCGCGCAGCCACCCCAGACCGCCGTGTTTCATCATGCAGGCCGGCACCAGGACCGCGAACCCCACGAACATCAGTACGAACTGCACCTTGTCGGTGCCCACCACCGCGCGCAGCCCGCCGCGGTACACGTAGCCCACCGACAACGCGGTGCCCAGTACCACGCCGGCCCACAGAGGCCAGCCCGTTGCCATCTGGACCAGCACGCCGATCATCAGCACGTAGGCGGCCGGGACGGTCATCACGTACAGCATGCCGGCTCCGGCCAGAGCGGGGCCGCGGCCGAAGCGGCGTTCGAGCAGGTCTGGCAGGGTGAGCACTTCGCTGCGGCGGGCGCGGGCGGCGAGTATCAGCGCGAAGATCACGGCATAGAGGTAATAGGGCACGCCGAACACGAGCCAGTTGCTCACGCCGTAGGTCCAGGCGTATTCGCCCACGCCGAGGATGCCGCCGTACCAGCTCGAAACGGTGGTGGCGACAAACGCGGGGAGGGTCAGGCGTCGGCCTGCGACGATGTAGTCGGTTTCGTCGCAGGCCGGGGCGCGGAAAAGCCGCAGGACGGCGAAGGCCAGGAAGGCCGTGTAGACGAGGACCAGACTCATGGCACCAGGCCCTTGCGTACGGTGAACAGCAGCGACCCCCCAGACACGGACAGCCGCGTCGGCGTGTCGACGACGTGGTTCGATATCGTCGATGCACCGGCCCAGGATAGATCAGCGCCTTTGAGGGGCCAGCGCACGCCATCGAAATCCACGCCTCGCGCACCGGGACCGACCGGAGTGAGGGAGATCAGTGTTTGTGGAGGAAGATCCCAGAAGCCCTGATCGCCAGCAGCCACGCGGATGGTGACGTCATCATCGGATACCAGAATCACGTTCAGCAGCCACGAAAACCGTTCCGGCAATGCGGCGTTCGAGAGGCTGTGATCGAACAGGCCGCCCAGGGCGCCAAGCACCACGGCATCGACACAGCCCGCTTGAGCCGCGTGGTCGAGGGCCTTTTCGCTATCGGTTGTGTTCTGGCCGATGGCGTGGATGAACTGTGTGGTCGAGTTGTCGTCGGGCGGAATGCCCAGGGTGTCGAAGTCTCCGATCACGACATCGGGTGGACGGGACAGTTTGGTGAACGGCTGGCCGGCGGCGTCGGTGGCGATGAAGAGATCATCGTGGTGAAGGCACGACGCCAGGGTTTCCGCCGCCGGCGGCGGGCCGTCGCAGAGAACGACGGCTCGCCGACCGCGGCGTGGGGCGAGGATGTCGAGGATATGGGCGATCTTCATCGAAGCTCCTAGAACGAAGTGTGGACGCCGACGAGGAAGTTGCGCCCAGCGGCCGGGATCAGATTGCGGCCATTGTACCAGTAGCCCCAGGTTTCGTACTCCTCGTCCAACAGGTTGTTGACCCGCAGGTCCAGGCGCGTGGAGACGGTCGAAGGGCCGAGCAGGGCGCCGATATCAACGCCGACGGCCAGATCGACCGTGGCGAAGCTGTCGATGGTGTGGTCGGCGTTCCCGGTGTTGTCGAGGAACTGCCTGCCCACGCTGCGGAACCGCAGGCTGGTGTCGACGGCGCCGAATTGTGAGTCGAGGGCCACGGTCAGGAAGTGTTCGGGGAACAGGGAGATAGGGTTGCCGCTGAGGTTGAACTCGCCGGGTGTCCAAACCTCGGGATCGAAATTCGTGGTGTAGGCCTCGTGTTCGTCCCAGGACCGCGAGGCGGCCACCTTCAGCACGTGGGCGTCGGTGAGCCACACGGCGGTCTCAAGCTCGACGCCGCGGTGCAGGGTGGTGCCGGCGTTGCCCTTGATGGCCATGCCGTCTTCATCGACGGCGCCGTAGGCCACGATCTCGTTCTCGAACTCCATCCAATAGCCGTTGATCTTGAGGGAGACGGCGTCAGTGCGCCATGAAGTGCCGAACTCGTAGTTCACGGCGCGTTCTTCAACCATTTGCGGATCAGACCACTCGATGTAGTCGGCCACACCGTCGCCTGTTTCGTCCACCGGGACGCTCGTGCGGAACAGCGGCGCCACGCCGAGGTCGTCGGGGCCTTGCCAGGTGTCGAAGAGATCGTCGGTGCCGGGTTCCTGGTGGGTGACGCCGATGTGGGCGTACAGGCCCCAACGGCCGCCGAAGGGCATGGCCGGGGTGTCCCAGTACACGCCGCCCTTGGGATTGAAGAAGCCGTAGTCGACTTCGTAGGCATGACGGTCGGCGCCGGTGAAGTTGCCGACCTCGTCCTGCATGAAGCGGTAGACCTTGTGCTGGTATTGCAGGTCGCCGAGCAGGGTCAGGCCGGGCAGTACTTCCCACATCTCGTTGGCGTAGATGGACCAAGCCGTCTTGTCGCCTCTGTAGCGGTAGTAGTCCTCGTCCATGGTCGGATTCACGCCGAGCACCGAGAGCACGTTGCCGCGGTGGTCGCTGTGGAAGTCGTAGACGTCGCCGCCGACGATGGTGCGGCCGCCGCCGTGGTCCACCTTCACGTGGCTCACCAGGCCGAGTTGGTCCTTGTCCACATTCTTGCGGCGGATCAGGTCGACCTCGTCGTCGGCAGCGAGGCCCAGGCTGCGGTCCAGGCTGAAGTCCGCCGCCGTCTCGCCCTCCTTGAGGTTCTCGTAATAACCGGCGCCGTGGATCCAGAAGGCGGTGTTGCGGAGCGAGACCCGGTCCGACACCGTCCAGCCGTGATGCAGCTCGTAGTGGGGCTGGCGGAAGTCGTCGACGGCGTTCTTGTAGGTCTCGGGGTTGGCGCGGCGGTTGATGGCCAGGTCGTCCTCGTGGGCGGCGTTCCAGCCGTGCTGCGATTCCTCGCGACCCGTGTAGACGTTGGCCTGCAGCGTGTGGTCGCCCAGCAGCGCCCGCCCGCTCCAGTACACGCCCCACAGCTTGCTGCCGGTGCGGTCGCGGTAGCCGTCGCTCTCCACCCGCGACCAGCGCAGCGCCGACTGGAACCGTCCATCCACCAGGCCGGTCTGATACTCGGCCATGGTGCGCCAGGTGTTGAAGCAGCCGAACATGGTGGATGTGCGGCCGCCGCGTTCGAGGGCGAGCATGTCTGTCACCAGGTTCACGGTGCCGCCCACAGCGGTGGCGCCGCCGATGGAGTTGGTGATGCCGCGCTGCACCTGGATGTCGTGGACCGAAGAAGCGAAGTCCGGCACGTCGACCCAGTACACGGAATGATCCTCGGGATCGTTGAGCGGAATATCGTTGATGGTTACGGCAATTTGGTGGGAGCTGAAACCGCGGATCGTCAGGTAGGTATAGCCCACGCCGTTTCCGGAGTCGGACCACGCGTGGAGGCCGGGCGTACCGGCCAGCAGCATGGGGATGTCCTCCACGCCCACGCGCCGGGCCAGCTCTTCGGCGGCGATGTTGGTGTGGCTCAGATGCAGGTCCTCACCGTAGCGCGAGGCCGTGACCACGACGTCGGCGGTCACGTGGCTGACGGTGTCGAGGGGTGCGGAGGCCGCAAGGGCGGTCATGGGCATCGGAACGAGCAAAAACAGCAGGGCGAGGGCAGGTACGCCTCGGGAGCGGATGCTTGGCATCATCTCGGAACCTCTCGGTGATGCGACGGAGGCGGGTATGAAAACGCCGGCACCGTCACGATTGGAGGGCCGGCCGCACTGGCTGTTCGGTAGGCCCGTTTCCCTACGCCGGTATGACCCGGATCAGGTTTTGAGGGTGTTTCTCAGGCCCCTCTCGAGGCCACCCCTAACGGATTCGAGACCACCATAGAACCCGTGTTCGAACGTGTCAAGACGCCTGCTGTGGCGGGGGGACGGGGTGCGTGTTATCGTCCTGGTTCTCGACCAAGGAGCCGATGTGACTGCACGACCGATCCCGACATTGTCCCTGATCCGTGACGCGCGGCTGTTCATGCGTCGGCCGAACCTCCTGGAGGATCTCCAGGGCGTGCGCCGGCCTCTGCTGCTGGCTCCCTCACAGCTTGCTGAGCTGGATGCGCCGGCCGACTGGGTCTTGCGTCTCGGGCGCATGCGCATGTCGGAGTTCCTGACCGACGGTCGCGAGCTCTGCCGAGCCGTACTGCAGGCGGGGTCGTGCATGACCACGCGACTTGAGAACGAGGCGGATCCGCCCCACAGTCTCGACATGTCCCGCACCGTCCTGATGGCTCTCGGCGACGCCGAACTCTGGCGTCTACCCCCCGGAACCCTCGACGACATTCTCGGAGGCCTCCATGTCCGCTGACGCTGTCCGCCGCACTCCCTTGGTCCTCTGCATCCTCGACGGCGTGGGCTGGCGCACCGGTGAGGGAAGCGATTTCGGCAACGCCATGACCGCAGCTGAGCCCGTGTTCTGGCCGCAACTGCTGAGCGACTATCCCGTCGCGCAGCTGCAGTGCAAGGGCCTGGAGGTGGGTCTGCCCGCCGGCCAGATGGGCAACTCCGAAGTAGGGCATCTCACGATCGGCTCGGGTCGGGTCATCGACCAGGACCTCAATCGCGTCACTCGCGCCATCGAGAACGGTACTTTCGCCGATATTCCGGAATGGAAGGCCATGACCGCTCGTCTGGCCGCCACGGGCGGACGCCTGCATCTGCTGGGCCTCGTCTCACCCGGCGGCGTGCATTCCCACACCGATCACCTCAAAGGCATCATAACTCTGGCCCAAGATGCCGGGGTGGGACGGGTGTGCATCCACGCCCTGCTCGACGGCCGCGACACCGACCCCGAAAGCGGTCTGGGCTGCGTGGAGACTATCCAGAAGGCCTGCGACGCCCTGGGCGCCGGTGAGATCGTGTCCGTTCAGGGCCGCTATTGGGCCATGGACCGCGACAAGCGCTGGGATCGGGTCGAGAAGGCCTGGAAGGTTTTGGTCCACGGGGAGGGAAAGACCGGCGTCGACGCCCTCGAGGTGATCCGAACCTCCTACGCCGCAGGCGTCACAGACGAGTTTGTCGAACCCACCGTGCTGGTCGACGGCGACGACCTGCCCCTGGCCACCGTCCGCGACGGTGACGCCGTCTTTTTCTGGAATTTCCGGGCCGACCGCGCCCGCGAACTCACCTGGGCCTTCATGAGCGGCGACTTCGACGGCTTCGAGCGTCCCGTCCGTCCCGCGGTGGACTATCTCTGCATGACCACCTACGACGAGAGCATGGGCTTGCCCGTACTGTTCGGACCCGATCGGCCCGTCGACATTCTGGCCGACGTGTTCGCCGCCCACGGTATCCGCAACCTGCGCACCGCCGAGACCGAGAAGTACGCCCACGTGACCTACTTCTTCAACGGCGGGAGAGAGGAACCCTTCACGGGGGAGGACCGCTCCCTGATACCGTCGCCCAAGGTGGCGACCTACGATCTTCAGCCCGAGATGAGCGCTCCCGCCGTCGCGGCAGTGGTGATCGACGCCCTGCGGGCCGGCGAGCACGACGTGATCATCGTGAACTTCGCCAACGGCGACATGGTGGGCCACACCGGCGATCTGGCGGCCGCAGCCGAGGCTTTCAAGACCCTCGACGGCCTGCTGTCGATGATCGTGCCGGTGGTTCTCGAAAAGAACGGCGTGATGCTGCTGACCGCCGACCACGGCAATTGCGAGGAGATGATCTCCCCCGAGGGCCGCGTGCTGACCAACCACACCTTGAACGACGTGCCTTTCGTGGTGATAGGCAACGAGTTCTTCCACCGCGGCGACCTGCTCCAAGCTGGCCGATTCGGCTTGCGTGACATCGCGCCGACGATGCTCGCGCTGCTCGGGCTCCCGCAGCCTGAAGCGATGACTGGTGAGTCCATTATGCGTTTGCTTTGATTCGCGCCACAAAGTTGTCATGAGATCGTTATGGGAAGTGCTGGAAACGGACGGGCATCGATATCGAACTCCTTGTCTTCTCATCCGTTAATTTTTTGCTAATCCATAGACAAACCGGATCCATGGTGATATCATTCGGCAAAACACGGAGGGCTGAATCGCAGCCTCGATCCCCGTTCCACTCGTTCATGATCCTAACTTGACACGTCATGGATCCGTGTTTTTTGCCCGTTCCCTGCGCACTCAATCGCTAGGCAACCGTGTGTTTGAAGCTGAGGAGTCTATCAGCATGAAGAAAACTGCTACCGGCGTGCTCATGCTCGCCCTTGTTGTGGCCCTCGCAGGGGCCGCCGTGGCACAGATCACGGCCATCGACGACATCCAGTACTACGATCCCCTGACCGGTGCGCCGGCCAGTCCTCACGCCGGGGCGACCGTAACGGTCGAAGGCGTTGTCTACGTCATTAAGGGGACCTACAACAGTGGCACCCACTACATTCAGGGCGCCACCGGCGGCATCAACTTCTTCTCCAGCAGCGCCATCCCCCTGACCTACGGCGACCGCATCCAGGTGACCGGGGCCGTGGGCGCCTTCGGCGGCGAGATCAACGTCACGCCTTCGAACATCACCTATCTGGGGAACGAGGCCGAAGTCACGCCCATCGACATGACCGTGTCCGGTATCAAGGGCGACTACGAGAGCGTTGGCAACCACGTCCGTACGATCGGCACGATCACCTCGGTCAGCGCAAGCCAGTTCGAGATCACCGATACCGTCGACACGCTGCTCGTCTACATCGACAGCGACACCGGCATCAACATCGGCGCGGTGGCCATCGGCGACGAGTACGCCATCAGCGGCCCGGTCGTGGTCTACAACGGCCTGATCGAGATGAAGCCCCGCCGCCAGGGCGACCTCGTCGAGGATCCCACCGGCGATACCGTTCCGGTCGTCGAGAACGTCAACTGCGTGGATTGGACGCCCATGGCGACCGACCCCATCGACGTGACCGCCACGATCACCGACGACAGCGGCATCTCCAGCGCCCTGCTCTACTTCCGTGACGACACGGGCGACAGCACCGGCGTGTTCTCGAGCGTGGCCATGGCCAACATCGGCGGCGACGTCTACCAGGGCACCATTCCCGCGATGCACACCGGCCGCCAGGTCGATTTCTACGTCGAGGCCATCGACGACGGCATGCAGAGCTCGCTGAACCCCGGCAACGCGCCGGCCGGCTGGTACGAGGTGGCCGTGGACTTCACGTCCATCTACACCTGCCAGTACGTGCACCCGGACAGCTTCCCGCAGACCTCGCCCTACAACGGCAAGGTCGTCAACGTGCAGGGCATCGTGACCGCGGGCACCGGCGACGTCGGCTCGCCCTCGAAGTTCGTGCTCCAGGAAGGCACCGGCGAGTTCAGCGGCATCCTCGTCTACGAGGGCACCGCCACCAACTACGTGCTCCCCGGCGACGCGGTGCGCGTGGGCGGCTACATCAACGAGTACTACGGCCTGACCGAAATGGAGCCCCATAACGGCAGCGCCGTGTTCATCGATTCCTTCGGCAATGCCTTGCCCGAGCCCGCGATCGTGGCCACGAGCGTCCTGAGCGACGACGCCAGCCCGGACATCGACGGCGACAGCTACTCCGGCGAAGCCTGGGAAAGCGTCTGGGTCCGCACCCTCGTCTCGACCGTGATCGATACGACTGGCGCCGACCAGTACGGCACCTTCAAGATCTCCACGACCAACACGCCGTTGGATTCGCTGTTCGTGGATCCGTACATCACCCTGACCTATGCCGCCGACCTGGGCGACCGGGTCAGCATCGCCGGCTTCATGACCTACGACTTCGGCAACTTCGAGCTCGTGCCCATCCAGGACGCCGACGTGTACCTGGACCCGAGCACCGGCGTCGAGGAGACCCCGCTGCTGCCGGCCGGCGGCTTCAGCCGCATCGCCCCGAACCCGTTCAACCCGAAGACGGAGATCCGCTTCGTGATGACCCGGGACAACCTGGCGCAGCTGAACGTCTACAACATCCGCGGCGAACTGGTCAAAACGATCCAGAACGGACGCCTGCAGGGCGGCCAGGAGTACATCTACCACTGGGACGGCTCGGACGGCTCCGGCAAGCAGATGGCTTCCGGCACCTACTTCGCCCGTCTCCGCCTCGGCGGCGAGGTGATGCAGGTCCGCAAGCTGATGCTCGTGAAGTAAGCCACGCGTTGAAACGTGGAAGGCGAGGGACCCCGGAGGCCACTCCGGGGTCCCTTCTTGTCCGGGACCTCCGGGCTTTGCGCCCGGGACGGGCTGTGGCATGATCGGCGACCGAGGAGGAGACCGTGCACAACATCGTCTTGATCGCCATCGACACCCAGCGCCCCGACCATCTGGGGTGCTATGGATACGACCGCCCCACAAGTCCGCGTCTCGACGCTTTCGCCGCCGCCGGTGCAACCTTCGAAGCCCTCTGGTCTGCCTCCAATTTCACAGCGCCTGCATTCACCTCGCTGTTCACCGGGCAGTATCCCAATCATCACGGCGTGTTCAATTTCCAGTCGCGTGCAGAGTCGTCGCCGGTGTCCGACTGCCTCAAGGCCAACGGCGTGCGCATGGGCGGGGCTGTGGCGTTCCGATTCTTCAATCGTCTGCTCGGCAAAGTGTGGAGCGAGGTCGAAGCCGTCACCGACACCCGCAGCTTCAACTACGACAAACGGCTACCGGCTGCAGTGAGCGACGCGGGCATCGAATGGCTCCAGGCCCACGGCCACGAAGGACCCTTCGCCCTCTTTCTGCATTTCGACGGCCCCCATATGCCCTATCGGCTGCCCGACGAACACGCTCACCGATTCGGCGACGTTTCCGCAGCCGATGTTCCCGCCGACATCGTGGACATGCTCTTTCCACAACATCTCGAGGTCGTGGAGCAGGGACACGCCAGGCGCGGCGGGGGGATGTTCGCCTTGACCGAGGCGGTCGATCGCGGCCGCCGCAGGCTCGACGACACCACCCTGCAGTGGATGGTCGACCGTTACGACGACTCAGTTTTCTACAACGACCAGCAGGTCGGCCGCGTGTTCGATGCCATCGAGGATCTGAACCTCGCCGACGACACCGTCGTCTGCGTGATCTCGGACCATGGCGAGGAACTCATGGGGCATGGTCATTTGAGTCACGCCGGCATCCATCTCTACGACGACGTCATCCGCACCGTGGGTCTCGTTCGCGGGCCCGGGCTGCCTGCCGGCCGCCGCATCGCCCGACCCACGAGCCACGTGCAGCTGTGGCCCTGGCTGCTGCGTTTGGCAGGGGCCGATCATCTGCCGACCACTTGGCAGGATCTGGATTTGCTGAACGAGTCGCTGACTTCGCCTGTGTTCTGCGTCGGGGAATTCAAGGCCGCCGTGCGCTGCGGCGACCACAAACTGATCCGTCGTCGCATCATTCCTCAGCACGGTCTGGTCAAAAAGCTACGTCTCTGGGCCAAGATGGCTCTGCTGCGTGAACTGGGCGACGAGCTCTTCGATATGGCCGCCGACCCGGCCGAGACGATGAACCTCGCATCCGAGCGGAGCCTGCGCGACCGCATGCGGCGTCTGCTCGACGAGCACCTGGCCTCGCCCGTCGCCGCCATCGGACTCTCGACAGCGGCCGATCTCGATGCCGCCGAAAAGGCCCGCATCGAGAAAGAGATGAAAGACCTGGGGTACATGTGATGGCTGACCGACTCCGACCGAGCTGGGACGAATACTTTCTGGGCCTCGTGGACGAGGTGGCCCAGCGCGCCACCTGTGATCGTGGACGCAGCGGTTGTGTGATCGCCCGGGATCGGCGCATCATCGCCACCGGCTACGTTGGCTCGCCTGCCGGCCTGCCTCATTGCGACGAGGCGGGCCACTTGCTCAAGACGGTCGAGGACGAAGGCGGTGAACGACGGCAGCACTGTGTACGCACGATCCACGCCGAGCAGAACGCCGTGTGCCAGGCGGCGAGGTTTGGGACCTCCCTGGAAGGAGCCACCCTCTACTGCACCATGGAGCCGTGCCGGGCCTGCGCCATGCTCATCATCAACTGTGGGATCGTGCGGGTTGTCTGCGGCTGCCGGTACCATGCTGCCGGGGAAACACGGGCGATGTTCGAGGGGGCGGGGGTCGAATTGCTTGTTGTGAGTGAGGAGACGCTACAGTACCGCGATCAATCTTCCTGATCCCTTCAGTAATTCCATAATGCTTTGAAATAATGTGAGATACGTAAGTATAAATATTATCCAGTTGACAAATCAAACGTTTGTATCAATCATTTGTTCTCAACCTGTGATCCGGGGAGGACCCATGTCCGACACGAAGACCCGCGACCGTCTTCTCGACGAGGCCGAAATCCTGTTTTCCGAACGCGGTTACGAGGCTGTTACGATTCGTGATATCGCTGCGGCTGCGGAAGCGAACTTGGCTGCGGTGAACTACCATTTCCACGGCAAGGAAGCCCTGTACCACGAGGTGCTGCGGCGCCGTGTGGTGCCGAAGCGCGATATGCTGCTGGCCGCCCTCGACGGCGTGGCGGCGGAGCCGGATCGGCAGCTCAAGCTCGAGCACCTGTTCCGCGCCTTCATCTGCGTTCATCTCGACGATGCTTTGCGCAGCAGGGGCGGCGAGAAGGGCATGCGCCTGCTGTCCCGCGAGATGAGCGATCCACGGCAGGGCGCCCATGTGGTGGTGCGGGAGCTCATCCAACCCGTGCGTGCACGCGTGCTCGGTCTGATGGGCGAACTCCTACCCGAACTCGGAGATCGCGAGCACCAGCTTTTGATGGGCACCTTGGCCGGTCAGGTCATTCACTTCGCCATGAACTGGCACAACATGAAGGCTCATGCCGCGATACAAGAACCCGGACCCTGCGCTCCGATGCCGGCCATCGCCGACGATCTCGAAACCTACATCACGACGGTCATCGACCACATCACCACCATCACGGTGGCGGGGGCCGAGGCCATGCGGAAGGAGGCGGTGGCATCATGATGTTCCTCCGTGCAATCCCTGTGGTCATTCTCGGAGCGGTCCTCACGGGATGTTCCCTCGCACCATCGTATGAACGGCCCGATGTCGGAGCCGACGTGGCGGCCTACACGGCGCCGACGGTCGAGGTCTCGGCTGCGACCATTGAATCCGACATCGGTGCGCCCCAAGCCTGGTGGCGCGACTTCGGTTCGCCCGAACTCGAAGCCCTGGTCGACGAGGCCTTCGCCGCCAATCCGGACCTGACGGCCGCCGCCGCCCGCGTGCTCGAAACGCGTGCCCAGTTCGGAGGCCAGAGGTTCAATCAACTGCCATCAGCGGAAATCGGCGGCACGGTAGCCCGCAGCAAACGAAACCTGGCGGGATTCGGCATCCCGAGGACCATCCTCTCGACCCAGTGGGACGTGGCCACGCAGGTGGCTTGGGAGCCGGACTTCTGGAGCCGTCTCTCCAATACGCGCAAGGGCGCGTGGGCGGCGTTCTTGGCCAGTGAAGCGAATCGACACGCCGTACGCCAGGGCCTTGCCGCCGACGTCGTGCGCACCTGGCTCGAGGTCAAGCAGCTCGAAGAGCAGCGTGATCTGGGAGCCCGGACCCTCGCCACCTACCGTCACAATGAAGCGATCGTTCTGGAGCGCTATGCGGCCGGCGTGCGCCCATCCCTCGATGTTCATCTGGCCCGTCAGAACGTGAGCGCGGCCGATGCGGCCCAGGCCCAGCGCGAGCTGGATCTGGCCAACGCCCGTCGCGGGCTGGAGCTGCTGCTGGGACGCTACCCGGCCGCAACGGTGAGCATCGGAACGACGTCTCTGGCCGATCTGCCCGCCCTGCCGCCGATTCCCGTCGGGTTGCCTTCGGACCTGCTCGAACGACGTCCCGACGTTGTAGCGGCCGAGATGAACCTGATCGGGGCCCACGCCCGCGAGGGTGCGGCCCGGGCCGAACTGTTCCCGCGCCTGACGATCAGCGGCAGCGCCGGCTGGTCGACCCCCGACGAGGCTCAGTTGTTCAAGGACACGACATCCGTATGGTCGCTGGTGGGCAACCTGGCCATGCCCCTGCTCAACCGCGGCGCCCGCAAGGCCGCCGTGGGAGCGGCCGAGGCTCAGCGTGAACAGGTGCGCGCCGCCTACGTGGGCACCGTGTTGCGGGCCTTCCGCGACGTGGAGACAGCCCTCGATACGGACCATGCCCAACGAGAGCGACGCGACGCCTTGCAGGCCGGCGTGCGGCATGCACAGCGGGCCCTCGAAGTGGCCGAGGATCGTTACGATCAGGGTCTCGATCCTTATCTCCAGGTCCTCGACGCCCAGCGTCGTCTGCTCCAGACCCAGAGCGATCTGCTGCGCACCGAGCAAGGCTGGCGCGCCGCCCGTGTGAATCTCATCCAGGCCCTCGGCGGAACCTGGGACGAATCGAACGACGAACAACCTGCGGACGAACTCGTGTCCGCGATGCAATAGGAGAGCAGAAGCCATGACGAAACTACCCAAGGGTGTACTGCCGCTGCTGATCCTCGTGATCGGTGTTGTGGGTGCGGTGATGATGATCAAGATGCGACCTTCGGCGCCCAAGAGGCCCTCCGTACCGCACCACACTGTGGTGACGGTCCATACGGTGGAAGGCGCAACACCCGTCGCCACGGTCACCGGTTTCGGATCGGTGTCCGCCCGTCGGCGGATCACCCTGGTGCCTCAGGTGTCGGGGGTGATCCTCGAAACATCGCCTGCGTTCCAGGTCGGTGGTTCGTTCGCCGAGGGCGACATGCTGTTGCGCATCGACGAGGTCGACTACGTGCTGGCCGCCCAGATGGCCGCAGCCCAGGTGGCCCGTCAGCAATTGGCCCTGGCCACGGCCGAGCAGGAAGCCGAGATCGCACGGCGTGAATGGGATCGCATCCAGGCCGACACGCCCGACACTCGGGTCCGTCCCAATCCTCTGGTGCTGCACGGACCACAGCTGGCGTCGGCCCGCGCCGAGCTGGCGTCGGCCGAGGCCTCCCTGGCCCAGGCCGAACTCAACCTGGATCGTTGCACCATGACGGCTCCGTTCGCGGGCCGCGTGATCGAGGAGAACGTCGACGCCGGTCAGTACGTGAGGGCCGGCAACGCTGTCGGCACGATCTACGCCACCGACGTGGCCGAGGTGACCGTTCCTCTCCAGGACGCTGATCTGGCCTTTTTCGATGCTCCGGACGCCGCCGGCGAGGGCGGCGCCCACGCCGAACTCGCCATCACGTTCGCCGGCCGCGAACATGTGTGGACCGGTCGTGTGGTGCGCCTGTCGGGGGCTCTCGATCCCCAGACCCGCCTGGTCGATGCCGTCGTGGCCGTCGACGATGGCTATATCGCTGCGGGTGATCGTCCGGCTCTGCTCGACGGCATGTTCGTCGAGGTGAGGCTCCAAGGTCATAGCCTGCCCGGCATGGTCCAGATTCCCCGTGCCGCTCTGCGTGAAGGCGGCACGGTCTGGACCATCGACGCCGAGAACCGTCTGCGCACGAAGTCGGTGGATGTGGCCCGCACCGACGGCGACATCGCGTTGGTCGCTTCCGGGCTGGTCGAGGGCGACGACGTGGTCGTCTCGCAGCTCGATGTGGTGAGCGAAGGCATGAACGTGCAGATCGCCGGCCGGCCGGTTGCTCAGGCCTCCGTCGCGCAAGAGACCGCTCAGGGAGGTTCCTCGTGAACCGCGTCATCGAGTGGTTCACCGGCAACCACGTAGCCGCCAACCTGCTGATGATCTTCATTCTGCTCGCCGGCTTGATGACGGCGTTCTCCATCCGCCAGGAGGTCTTCCCCCAGGTGGAGCTGGATATGGTCTCGGTGAGCGTTCCCTACCTCGGGGCCAGTCCCGAAGAGGTTGAGGAGGGCGTGTGCCTGCGCGTCGAGGAGGCGATCCAGGGCATCGAGGGGATCAAGCGCATCAACTCGACGGCTGTCGAGGGAGCGGGCACGGTGATGGCCGAGATCACTACCGACGCCGACGCCCGCGAAGTGCTCGATGAGATCAAGCAGGCCGTCGACCGCATCATCACGTTTCCGACCGAGACCGAAAAGCCCATCATCAGCCTGATGGAGTCCACCGAGCAGGCCATCGACGTGGTGATCTACGGCGAAGCCAGCGAACGCACCCTCAAGGAACTCGCCGAGCGTGTGCGCGACGACCTGTTGCTCGATCCCGAAATCACCCAGGCCCAGCTTGTAGGCACGCGCCCGTATGAAATCTCCATCGAGGTGTCCGAGGCCGACCTGCGCGCCTACGGCCTGACCTTCGCCGAGTTGACCGCGGCGGTGCGCCGCGGATCGCTGGACCTGCCCGGCGGCAGCGTCAAGACCGACGCCGGCGAGATCCTGATCCGCACCAAGGGCCAGCGCTATACCGGCGAGGAATTCGCCGAAGTCGTGGTGCGCACGCGCCCCGACGGCTCGCGGCTGACTCTGGGCCAGGTGGCGACCATCCGCGACTCCTTCGAGGACGTGGACACGCGCTCCCGTTTCGACGGCCGACCCGCGGCGATGATCTCGGTGTACCGCGTGGCCGACCAGGCCATCCTCGGGGTGACCAACACAGTCAAGGAGTACGTGGCCGCCAACGCAGGCTCGCTGCCTGAAGGCCTCGAGATGGCTGTCTGGGCCGACCGCTCCGAAATCTACCGCGGCCGCATGAACCTCATGCTCAAGAACGGCGGCATCGGTCTGATCCTGGTGTTCCTCTGCCTGGCTTTGTTTCTGCAACCGCGCCTGGCGTTCTGGGTGGCCCTTGGCATTCCCATCTCGTTCCTCGGCGGGTTCCTGATCATTCCGGGCTTCGGCGCCTCGCTGAACATGATCTCGATGTTCGCCTTCATCGTCGTGCTCGGCATGGTGGTCGACGACGCCATCGTCGTCGGCGAGAACGTCTACACCCACCGGCAAATGGGAAAAAGCCGTTTCCGCGGCGCCATCGACGGTACCCTGGAGGTGGCGGGGCCGGTGACGGTCGCGGTCGCGACGACGATCATCGCCTTCTACCCGCTGGCGCGGGTCGAGGGCATGATGGGCAAGTTCATGGGCCAGGTGCCCATCGTGGTGATCGCGGTGCTGCTGGTCTCGTTGGTCGAATCGCTGCTGATCCTGCCGGCCCACCTCTCGACCATCCCCGCGGCCTCCATCGCCGCGGTCGGCGGCCGGGGCATCTACGCGTTGCAGGCCCGCTTCGCCCGCGCCTTCGAATTCTTCATCGAGCGGAGCTACAAGCCCACTCTGGCCTATGCCGCTCATCATCGCGGATTGGTCATCGCGGTGAGCGTTGCCAGTCTGGTGCTGCTCTTCGGGTTCGTGGGAGGGGGGCATATCCGCTTCACCTTCATGCCCAAGATCGACGCCGACAACATGCTCTGCGTCATCAACATGCCGGCGGGCACGTCGGTCGACGAGACCCGCGGCGTCATCCTGCAGGTCGAAGACGCTCTCGAGCAGGTGCGCAATGAATACGAAGGCGGTCGTTCCGCCGACGCCGATCCCATCTTCAAGCACTCCTACTCGACCATCGGCTTTCAGCCCCGCGGCGCTGCTGGCTCCAGCCGGCCGGGAATGGCCACCACATCCTCGTTCGCCGGCGCCCACAAGGCCGAGGTCAACGTGGAGCTGCTCGCCGGCGAACAGCGCGGCATCGCCAGCAACGAATTGGCGCGCCGCTGGCGCGAGTTGACAGGCCCCATTCCCGGAGCCAGTTCGGTGAGCTTCACCTCCAACCTGTTCCACGGCAGCGCGGCGCTGCAGCTGCAGCTCTCGGCCGAGGACACCGAGATGCTTACGGTGGCCGCCGAGCGCCTGAAGGCGTCGCTGGCGGACTACCCCGGCGTGCAGGACATCGACGACAGCTACGAGGAGGGCAAGCAGGAGCTCAAGCTGTCGCTGCTGCCTGCGGCGCGTACCCTGGGTCTGACCCTCGACGACCTGGCCCGTCAGGTGCGTCAGGGTTTCTACGGCGATGAAGCCCTGCGCCTGCAGCGCGGCCGCGACGACGTGCGCGTGATGGTGCGCTACCCCCGCGATCAGCGTCGGTCGCTGGGCGACCTCGAGGACATGCGCATCCGCACCCCCGAAGGCGCCGAGGTTCCGTTCGGCCAGGTCGCCAAGGTGGAAGGCGGCCGCGGCTACGCCTCGATCATCCGCCAGGACCGGCGCCGCATCGTGAACGTGACCGCCGACCTGGACCAGAAGACGACCAATGCCTCGGAGGTGTTGGCCGACATGAAGGTCTCAGCCATTCCCGCCCTGCTGGCGGAATTCCCGGGACTGCGGATCTCGTTCGAGGGCGAGGAACGCGACCGCATGGAGTCCATGGCCAGCCTCAAGAGCGGGTTCATCCTGGCCCTGCTGGGGATCTTCGCCCTGCTGGCCGTTCTCTTCCGCTCCTATGCCCAGCCGCTGATCATCATGTCGGCCATCCCGTTCGGGGTGCTCGGCGCCGTGCTCGGCCACGTGGTGATGGGCATGGACCTGACCCTGCTGAGCATGTTCGGTCTGGTGGCCCTGACCGGCGTGGTGGTCAATGACTCGCTGATCATGGTCGATTTCATCAACCGTACCCGCAAGACGGGGGTGCCGTTGACCGAAGCTGTCCTGATCAGCGGCGTGCGGCGCTTTCGGCCCATCGTCCTGACTTCGCTCACGACGTTTGCGGGTCTGACGCCGATCCTCCTTGAAAAGAGTCTCCAGGCGCGTTTTCTTATCCCCATGGCCGTGAGTCTGGGCTTCGGCGTGCTGTTCGCCACGTTCATCACGCTGGTCCTCGTGCCGGTGAGTTATCTGGTGCTTGAGGATCTCAAGAAGATGCTGGGATTGTCGAAAACAGAGGCGAATGAGGCAGGCAACGCCGATCCGGCAATTGTGACGGAGTAACTTGCGTATTCGCAACTATGCAACTATCGTTCCGGGCGTATCCGGAGCGAAAACGAACCCGAACCGGGGTGGATCATTGTGAGCGAGACCCTCATCAACATCACCGAGTCGGCGGCAGAGGCTTTCAAGACCCTCGAACTGCCCTCGGACGGACCCCAGGCGATCCGCCTGTACTTCCAGGGCTTCGGCTGAGGCGGCCCCGCCGTGGGCATGGCTCTGGACGAGCCTAAAGACGACGACCAACGCATCGATGAGAACGACATGACCTTCGTCATGGCGCCCGATGTGGAAACCATCGTGAAACAGAACGGCGGCCTGAGCATCGACTATGTCGACGACGGTTACCGCAAGGGTTACACGGTGAATCTGGGGAGCGGCGGCGACTGCGGCAGCGGCGGTGGTGGCTGCGGGAGCGGTGGTTGCGGTTAGACGATCCGGCTGATTCCGATTGATGAGGGAGCGCCAGATGGCGTTCCCTTTTCATTTACCAGGGAAAAAACCGGTAACTCGAATGTGATTCTGGCGTAAGATTCCCCCGCGACCCTAGACACGCCCACATTACGGAGGTTCTACATGACACGTTCCGCCAGCACGCGCGCCGCGCTGCTCCTGGCCGTGCTCGCCGCCCTGCTCGTTGCGCAGGCCGCGACCGCCGCCATGGAGCCCGGCGACTTCAAGGAGGCCCTCGCCCGGGCCAAAGCTGAAGACAAGCCACTGGTCATCGACTTCTATACCGATTGGTGACCCAGCTGCAAAGTGTTCGCCCGTGAGGTGGACGAGTCCGCAGCCATCGCCGAAGCCCTGAACCACGTCGTGATGGTCCAGGTCGATTGCGAAAAGGGAGAGGGTCCCGAGATCGCCAAGAAGTACGGTGTGAGCGGGTATCCGACTTTCGTGGTCGTCAACGCCGACGGCGAGATCACCGACAGCACCATCGGCTACGGCGGCGACGAGGCCTGGGCGGCCTTTGCCAAGGCCAGCGCCGAGGATCGCCGCACCATCGAGGCCAAGACGGCAGCCTACGAGACCGAGCCCACTGCGGCCCTGGCCCGTTCGTTGGCCAACCGCGCCTCGACGGCCTACGACTTCAAGGGCGCCGTCGGTTACTTCCAGACCGCCCGCGAGATGGATCCCGCCAACGCCGCCGAGTACAGCGAGTCGATCCTGACGAACATGTACTACGGATCGCGCGGCGGCGCCTTCTCCCTCGACGAGGTCGAGGCCGAGGTGAAGGCCGCATTCCACGCCGCCGAAGCTTCGATCGAAGACAAGCTGCAGCTCGCATCGATGATGACGGGTATGGCCACAGGCGCCGATCAGGCCGACCGCGCCGCACCCTACCTCACCGAAGCCCTCGCAGCCAGCGCCGGTACCGAGGATGCGGGGCTGCTGAAGCAGCGCGCCGGCCTCGCCATCGAAGCGGCTCTGATCATCGACAAGGACCCGCAGAAGGCCCTCGAGCTCAAGCGCGCGTCCATGCCCGAAGGCTGGCAGGAGAGTACCGGTCGGTTGAACGCCTTCGCGTGGTGGTGCTTCGAGAATGAAGTGAACTTCGAAGAGGCCCTGTCCTTGGCCCTCAAGGGTATTGAGATCGCCGACAGCGACGGCGACCGCGCCAACGTGCTCGACACGGCCGCCGAGCTGTGCAACGCGCTGGGCAACTGCGACGAGGCCGTTGAGCACATCCGTCGCGCCATGGAGATCCAGCCGGAGAACGAGTATTTCAAGGGTCAGCTGGCCCGGTTCGAAAAAGCGCTCGAGGAGAAGAAGAGCGGCTGATCAGCCATGGAGTTGAACAGGGGAGGACGCCGACGGGCGTCCTCCTTTTATATTTTGGAGGGGAGCTAGAAATCGTCTTCGGAGAGCAAGAGGCCGGCGTCTTCATCCTCTGAGAGGCCGAAGTTGTCGTCCTCGACCACGCTGCCGTTCAAACCGTCGAGACCATCAAGATCGATGTCCTCTTCGGTCAGCGCGTCTTCATCCCAATCGTCGAGGCATTCCTGCGAACAGAAGCGCACGCTCTTGTGCGGAATGCCGCCGTCTTCGATTTCGATGCTGCACCAGGCACACTCGGTCATATCCATGGTGTCACCCTCCTCGCAATGAGGACGATGTGCGTTCCCGCTGTCGGAGTCAGCGGAACGCTACGATGTAGGCTACCCAGGCCGGCGAGGTATCTCCCTCCTCGCTGACCACGAACTCTCCGTCGGGCTCACCGTCTTCGTCGGCGCCCTCCCAGTATACATCGACCTTGTGGAAGCCCGCCTCAAGCAAAAGATCGCGTACTTCGGGAATCATCCACAAACGCCAATCATACTCGAAGGCGTTGTTCATCTCGCTGCCGTCGGGGAAATGAAAGTGGATTTTGCACTGGTATTCATGAGTGATGGGATTGAAGACGTCCTGATCCCAGACGTAGGTGAAGCCTTCGCACTCGCGCTCCTCGAACTGAGGCACCTGGGCTTCGGGGCCGCCGTAGATGTCGAGCATCAGCATGCCCTCGTCGCGCAGCGACGCCCGGCAGTTCACCATGTATTCGAGCAAGGCGGTGCGGGTGTGGAAGCCCCACCAGGAGAAGTTGGTGGCGGCCAGCACGTCGGCCTTTGGCGACTGCACGGCGCGTACGTCGTCCTGCACAAGTGTGACTCGTTCGGCTCTGTCGCCGAGTTTGCTCAGATGGTGTTCGCGTCCGTAGTCGAGGGTGGGGCCGTCGAGGTCCACGCCCAGGGCCGAGTTGCCGGCGCGGTGAGCGACCCATTCGCAGCTCAGAAACGCAGTGCCGCAGAAGTCTTCCCGCAGGAGTTCGGGCTTACGGTCGTACTCGGAGGCGAATACGTGATCGATGAAGTCGATCTCCGCTTCGGGGTTCTGCACCGATCGCTCGTAGAGCCAGTGCTTGTCTGAGGTCGCGGCGGTGAGCGGCTGCGTCTTGGTCTTGCCCATGATGTTGTCCCGGCTGACGTGACCGCGCCGGAGCCTCATGCTCCGGCGCGGTCAGAAGATCGGACCAAGCGATGGTCGCGGTCAAGAGCGAATTCGTCGATTTCACCGCAGCGGTCTGTGGTTCCTGTTGAAGTACTCGTTGGTGATCTTCCGGGTCATCCCGGCCAGCAGCACCAACGCGATCAGGTTCGGCAGCGACATGAGTCCGAGGGCCGAGTCGCCGAAGTTCCAGACGATCTCCAGGCTGAAGATCGCACCCAGGAAATGCATCACGCAGAACACGATCTTATACGGCGTCACGTAACGTGGTCCGAAGAGGTAGACGATGGAACGGTCACCGTAGTAGCTCCAACTGATGGCCGTACTCAGGCCGAACAGCAGCACCCCGATGGTGATGATCAGATAGCCGTAGCGTCCCATGATGGGTTCGAGGCCGCGCTGGAATGCGGCCGCGGTCATGGGAGACCCGTTGAGGGCCATGTTGCCGGCGATGGTGAGTGCCGGGGCCTCGTCGAAGAGGACTTCGCCTTCAACGACGGTCAAATCGCCGCTGAAGAGTTCGCCGTCTTCGCTGAGGAAGACGGGGCCTTCGACCAGGGAGTGGTTGCGGACGATTGCGACGTCCCGGGGCACGCCGTTGGTGATGCGCACAACACCGTCGAAAAGGTCGGGCTCGAGCAGGTCGCCGTCGGTCTGCACGCCGGCGCCTGGCAGCACGAAGCTCAGGTCGCTCTGGGCGTTCAAGGGCACCTCGTCGGGAAGGCGTTCGGTCCAGACGCCGGTCGAGAGGATCACCAGGCCGGTGATGGAGCAGATGATCAGGGTGTCGATCAGCGGACCCATCATGGCCACCACGCCTTCGCGCACGGGCTCGTCGGTCTTGGCCGCGGCGTGGGCGATGGGCGCCGATCCCTGCCCTGACTCGTTGGAGAACAGGCCTCGTTTGACGCCCCAGGTGAGCATGAAGATGAACGAGCCGCCCGCGAAACCGCCGATCTGCGCGGCGGGCTTGAAGGCCGAGGCGAAGATGTCGCGAACGACGCCGGGCAGGGCGCCCAGGTTCATCAGCAGCACCAACATGCCGCCGGTGACATAGATCGCCGCCATGTAGGGCACCAGCTTGCTCGTTACATTGCCGATGCGTTTGATGCCGCCGATGATCACCGCGCCCACCAGACTCGCCAGCACGATTCCCGAGATCCAGGTCGGGACTCCCAGATCAGAACGCAGCTGATCGGCCACCGTGAACGACTGGATCGAGTTGCCGCTGCCGAAACTCGAGATCACCGCGCACACCGCGAAGAAGATCGCCAGAGGCTTCCAGTTCCTTCCGAGTCCCTTCTCGATGTAGTACATGGGCCCGCCCGCGGCCGAACCGTCGGGCAGGATCGTGCGGTACTTCATCGAAAGGGTGCATTCGGTAAACTTCAGGGCCATGCCGAAGACCGCCGTGACCCACATCCAGAACAGGGCGCCGGGGCCGCCGTAATGGATGGCCGTGGCCACGCCGGCGATGTTGCCGATGCCGACCGTCGCGCTCAGGGCCGTGGTCAGGGCCTGGAAGTGGGAGAGATCGCCCTTGTGGGACGGGTCGTCGTACTTCCCGCGGATCACGTCGAGGCTGTGCTTGAGACGGCGCAGCTGAATGAACCGCAGACTGACGGTGGTGAACAGCCCCGTAACCAGCAGCAGGGCGACCATGGCCGGGAAGTCGGTTGGCCAGCCCCAGACGTGATCGGTCAGGGTTTGGGCGAAGGTCGTCAGATTCATGGGTATCCTGTCGTCTCGGTTCAAGGCGCAGTGCGCCGTGGCAGCGGCTCGAGAGATGATGCCCGAGAGACTTCCACAAGTCAACGAAGGGGGGAACACCGTGCTGCAGGCCGAGTTGGCGGGCTGCCTGCGAATCTGCACGTCGTTCCAGCTGATGCATGGACCTTTGCCACGGTGGCAAAGTGACATTGAGACTCACAAGAAGCACGAGGGCGGATCCGATCTCAGAATTTCTCATGGCTCTGAATATGCCTGATCATTCTTACTCATTGAAAACACGCACGATAGCAGATCGCACTCTGATCAAATCCCGATCCGCGATGCGAAACATCCCACCCGCACAAGACATCACAAGGAATGACGAGGCATGGCATATGGCTTGCAACTCGGCCTCATGGTCCGCCCAGGACCCCGTTTCGGGGGTTTCGATCATGCAAGTTGCAAGGGTGGAACAGGGTCCCCGATCTGATCAACGACAGGATGACCATGGTCATGAACCGACATCATCGATACAGCATCCTCCTGTTGGCCGCCTTCGTCACGGTTCTGCCAGGCGTGGCCGCTGCGTTCGACCATCTCGAGATTACCGTGATGAACCCGGTGATCGTGGATGGCAACCCGTCGGCCACGGTCCAGCAGTCCTTCGATGTGCAGGTACGGGCAGTGAACGGGGACGGCAGCACCGACGTCGACGCCGACTACATCCATGCCTACCTCGATTCTCCCGATGTGGCCGCCACACTGCCGGGCGCCGCATATCTGGTCAACGGCGAGCGCGTGTTCACCGGCGTTCAGTTCTTGAGCGACGGCCAGCCGGTGCGCTTGAGGGTGGCGGACCAGGACGACGGTTCGGTGCCCTTCGCCGAAGTATTGATCAACTGCTATAAATTCGTGGATCACTTCACGTTCAATCTGCCCCCGGGCGACAAGTTCGTCGGTACGTCTTTCGACATCACGGTCCACGCCCGCAACGACGCGAACAACGATGTGCGGAACTTCCGCGACGACGTCGTGCTGACTCCGGCCATCGGTCACTTTACGGCCGGGCCGACCATCACCGTTCCCGGCGCCAGCTTCTTCAATGGTGTCGCCCTGGTGAGCGTCGTGCTTCAGGGCACCGACAGCACACTGCATCAGAACACGGTCAGCGCCGTCAACACCGTCACCTATCCTGGCCAGGCCTCTGCGTCCACCGGCAACATCCTCGTTTCGCCGCTGTATCCCGGCGCCTTGTCCCGCGTCATCCTGATCATGCCCGGCCAGACCCTCACTCCCGGCGTCAGCCCGGGCCGCAGCGGCACGGCGGTGGCTCAGATCTCCGGCTTCGCATTCAACGGCATGGACGTGTACGCCACCGACCAGTACTGGAATCCGGTCATGGCGGGCCCCTACCCGTCGTTGTCGTGGTCGGTCGACGACCTGGATCCCAGCGTGATCCTGCCGGCCGGCGGCGCCATGGCCAGCAACTCCGAACTCGATCAGTCGGCCTCCCTTTTCACCTCGGGTATGCGTCAGGTCACCGTTACGGCCAGCGGCGCGCTGAGCGCGTCGAGCAGCGCTCTGGTGCAGCTCAATCCGGCGGGCCTCGACCATTTCGAATTCGACTACGCCGTGTTCGACACCCTGGATGTCCAGGCCACGACCAATCCCTTCACGATCCGGGTGTGGGCCAAGGATAATTTCGGCAACAACTTCCCGTACAACGGTCCGGTGTCGATGCGGGCCCGCATCGGCGGTACCGACGAGAGCGCCGACTACATCATCACCAGCACCAACACCTTCGTGAACGGCCGCCTCGACGCCCTGGTGCAGGTCACCAAGCGCGCGTTCAGCGTGCAGCTGGTCATCGACAGCAATACCGGCGTGGTGGAGTTGTCGGGAGACTTCCAGGTGAATTCCGGTCCCATCGACCGCGTGCTCATCACCTATCCGGGCGAGACCTGGACCCCCGGTCTCAACACGCCGGGCTTCAGCGGCAACATGGGCGTGCCCAATCCGACCACTGCAGGCGGCGTACTCACGCCTGTCCAATTGCGCACGGTCGACGCCTACGCCAACCTCGTGTCCGGAACCTGGGTCGCCACTCTGGCCTGTCCGACCGGGTACCTGTTCCTGCTCGACGAGTTCGGCAACTTGATCTCCGATCTGCACGTGACCCTGAGCGGCACGGCCAACTACCAGGTGGTGTTCCGCACCGCCGGCGCCCAGCATCTAAGCGTGGACGTGGGCGGTGTGCCGACGAGTTTCTCGTCCACCGTCACCGTGGCGGCCAACTCCTTCCTGCGCATCGCCGTGGTGGCGCCGGGCGAGACCCTCGATCCGGGCACGTTCGACATCGACGGCAAGCTCGGCACCCCCGCCGCCCAGGACGCCGGTGTGCCCTTCGGCGTGCAGGTCTACGCCACCGACTATTATTACAATCCCATCTCCAACGCGAGCGTATCGCTCCCGATGGATGTGACGTTCGACACCAGCGATCTCGCGGCGACAATGCCGGTGGGCCCTCAGACCTTGTTGAGCAACGCGGGAAGCTTCCAGGCCACCCTCGTGACCCTCGCCGATCCGAACCAACAGACCATTCGGGTGACCCATGAGGGCGGTATCATCAAGGGTACGGCCGTCATTCCGGTCGTCGCCGGCGTGCTCGACCATTTCGACATCGGCATCAACACGAACACCAACGCCGACGTGGGCGACCCCCTCGAAGACGTTCCCAACCACCAGGCCGGCTCCTGGCTGCCCAGTGTGACGGTCATCGCCCGCGACGCCTTCGGCAATCACATTTCCGCCTTCCAGGACAGCGTCACGTTGTCGCTGAGTGCGGGAGGCGACGTGTTGACGCCCGTCCGCGTGAGTCTGCGCGATGGATTCGGCAGCGGTCTGGTGTGGGGCGTGTGGCGCAACTCCATGCGGATCACCCGGGCGGGCACGGGCATGACCCTGATCGCCACCGATGACATCTACGGCCGTACCGGCGTGAGCAACCCCTTCGACGTCTTCGCGGGCCCCTACGACAGCTTGCAACTGCTGCTGCCCGGCGAGATCGCCACTCCGGGCGAGAGCCCCGGCAAGTTCGGCGTGCCCCTGCCCGCCGTGGCGGGTGCGACGGTCACGGTGACCC
Organism: uncultured bacterium; assembly: GCA_937910695.1. Classification (GTDB taxonomy): domain Bacteria; phylum Krumholzibacteriota; class Krumholzibacteriia; order LZORAL124-64-63; family LZORAL124-64-63; genus CALEMW01. The sequence goes on along the minus strand of CALEMW010000226.1, from coordinate 17,428 downwards.
TGGCCGCTCTCGACGTATGGTGGAATCCCGTGTCCGACCAGCCCCTGGTGCACCTCGAAAGCAGCGACTACTTCGAGCTGCTTTCACCCAACAACGTGCCCCTGGAGGCCGATGGCACCAGCGATTTCGACCTGCTCTTCAAGACGGCGACGACCCATACTTTAAGCGCCTGGGAACTGAGCAATCCGGCGCACATCGACAGCAGCGACGTCGAGGTCGTGCCCGGCGAGTTCATCCGCCTGATGGCAGTGGCCCCCGGCGAGACTCCCGAACCCGGCGGTCCCGAGGTGGACGGCAAGACCGGCCAACCGAATGCTCAGATCGCTACTCTGCAGTTCCCGCTGGTGGTCCGGGGCGTCGACGCCTACTGGAACCAGGTGGACGTGAGCACCGACCGCATCCGCCTGCTGAGCGACGATGGTTCCATCGTCGAAGGCAACCCCCTGAACAACGGTCAGACCCTTTCCCACGGCGAGATCATCTTCCCGGTGGGGCTGAACCAAGTGGGCTATACGGATCTGACGGTGCTCGACGAGACAGATCCCACCATCCTCGGCCAGAACCTCACGGTGCAGGTGCAGCAGGGTGCCATGTACCGGATCACGCAGCCCGATACGGCCGTGGCCGGTCCGCCGGCGACCTACGTGACCACCATCGAACTCGTGGACGAGTTCGGAACGATCATGACCAATGCCAATCATCCGGTCACGATCCGCGCCTTGACGCCCACGCTCCAGGATGCCGCGGGCTCGGTGCTCGTGACCTCTTCGACCCTGGTTTCCGGTACGGTGATCATTGCGGCCCAGGCTTACGATCGGGTCGAACAGGTCGTCTTCGAGGTCAGCGATTCCTCGGGACGTCTGGGCTACAGCCCCATCATCCAGTTTGTCAGCGGCGGTCTCGAATTCCGGGTCACCGTGGACGAGGCGGTTCCGGTGGCCGGTCCGCCCGCCGAGTTCCCCGTCACCGTCACGCTGATCGATACGAGTACGGGTCATCAGGTCGACGACGACCGCTTCTTCGACATCGAGATCCTGGATGAAGCCGGCGATCCCGCCCTCGGCGATCCCGGCACCGTTCAGCAGCGCCTCATCGCGGGCACCGTGACCTTCGACCAGAGCTATACCCGTGCCGAGAACATCCGCGTGAGGGTGTGGGACGCCTCTGGCATCGAAGCCCAGAGCGGCATCGTGACCATCGGCCCCGACGCCTATGCGAGGCTGCAGGTCCTGGCCCCGGGCGAGATCCCCGAACCCGGCGTAACGAGCTTCGTCGACGACGGCAAGAGCGGCGTACCGCTGCTGCAGCGTGCCGGCGAATCGTTCCCGCTGACCATCCGCGCCGTCGATCATCATTGGAACCTCGTCGACACCGTCGGCAGCGGCCGCATCCACTTCGAGGCCACCGACGACGCCTTCACCTGGGCCGACAACCCGTCCGAGTTCGACGTACCCTTCGTCAACGGACTGCGCTCCGTGGATGCCTTCCTGGTCGCCACCGGTTCGGTGGGCGTGACCGTGACCGACCTCGACGAGCCGGGCTTCCCCGGCCAGACGGTCCACGTGCCCACCGATGAGCCCTTTGCCTTCGAGATCAACACTCCGGCGATCGCCCAGACCGGTGGGGTCCCCGGTTTCAGCATGACCGTCCGTCTGGTCGATCCGGTCACGGGCGATCTCATCACCGATGCCTACCATCGCATCCGTCTGACGCCCTACCAGGCTGATTACTCCCCGGGCGAAGGCACCCTGGGTCTGATCGAGGCGTGGTTGGTGGCCGGCGTGGCCGTGATCAATGACCAGTCCTACAGCGCGCTGGAAGACATCGTGCTGCGCGTGTACGACGATTTCGGCCGTTCGGCCTACTCCAACCCGATCCACATGGAGACGGGCGGCCTCTATTACAGCGTGACCGTGCCCGACGTCGCCACCGTCGGCGGCCCCGCCAACTTCCCCCTGGAGATCGAGCTGATCGACAGCAATACCGGCGGCCGAGTGACCTCGCACAACAGCTTGGTTTCGATCTCAGTTCTCGCGGCCGGCAGCGGGCTGCCCGGCACCGGCGTGCTGGGCGTGATCCAGCAGATGGTCAGCGGCGGCTATGCCAGCATCGACGAGACCTACACCCTGGCCGAGGAAATCTACTTCCAGGTCGAAGACGCCGAAGGCAACAGCGGTGTGAGCAACAGCTGCACCATGCTGCCCGACGGTTTCAAGCAGCTGCAGATCGTCGCCCCCGGCGAAACTCCGGAACCGGGTGCGGAGAGCAACACAGGCAAGATCGGCGCCCCTTCGGTGCAGATCGCCGGCGAGCCCTTCGACCTCGAAATCCGGGCCGTGGACCAGTTCTGGAACCCGATGACGACCCTCAACGCCGGCGCTCTCGAGATCGTCTGCAACGTGGCCGGGTCCTTCGCCTGGCAGAACCCCGGTGACTACCATGCTCCCTTCGTCAACGGCCGACTCGTCGTCGGGGTGATCCTGGACGACGAAGGCAACATGACCCTGATCGCCGACGACCTGCAGACCGCTACGGCCGACGAGGGCCAGGTCGTGATTCCCGTCGTCGAGGCCGTATACGCCGTGACCGTTCCGGACACCGCGTACGTCGGTCCGCCGGCCACGTTCCCCGTCGGCATCCAGTTGCTCAACCCGGGCACCGGCGAGGTCGTGCCGAGCGGCGCACGCGTGACCATCGAGGCTCTCGGCACCGACTATCTGCCCGCGAGCGGCAGCCTCGGCATCACCGGCTGGACCCTGCTGCTCGGCGAGGCCGAGATCACGACGCAGGCTTATGGCTACAGCGAACAGATCGTCATCCGCGTCTCGGACGAACGCGGCCGCACGACCACCAGCGGCGTGCTGGCGATCATCCCCATGGGCGTGACCTACGCCATCGTCGCTCCCGACACCGTGATCGCCGGCGAGCCCTGGACGATGAGCGTGTCACGGGTGGACGTCGTGACGGGCCGCACCGTGACCGGCTACGACCAGAACTTCAGTATCGTCGCGATGAACGCCGCCAGCGGCGAAGAGCGCCCTCTGACGGGCGTGACCCCCGCCGGCGTGCTGGGCTTCACCTACGGCGTGACCCTCGACGGTCTTTCGCCCATCGATTCGCAGACCTATGACCGCGCCGAGCTGATCCGGCTGCGCGTGGTGGACGACGAAGGCGGCAACGTCCTGAGTCAGCCCATCTTCGTGCGTTCCGCACCGGCCTACGTCTACACCCTGACGCTCCGTGAGCCCGGAGGCGAGGACCTGGACCGCGTGCTGCGTCCTCTGGACCGCGTTCAGGCCCAGGTGCAGGCCTTCGACGCCTCCGGCAACCCGGCCTCCGGCGCTGCGGTGTCCTACAGCATCGTCGACGGCGACGTACTGCTCGGTCCCACTCGGGTCGAAGAGTATCAGGTGACGACCGATCGCTTCGGCGAGGCGTCGGTCGAGATCCGGGTCGACGAATTCGGCAACGACGACCTCCTGCTCCAGGCCGTCGTCGATCAGCTCGATCCGCAGCAGGTCGCCAATACCGTGGCCGGACCGCCGACCACCGAGACCGATTTCGCAGGCGTGGCCGACGAGTATCTGGACGGCTGGTATGTCAGCTTCGACAGCATGATCGAACTTTCGGCCGTCGTGGAGATCCAGGGCGAGGGCACGACCATCTACTTCGACATCGACGGCGCGGACGGTCCCGATCCCGCGACCGCCTACACCGGTCCCTTCAGCCTGGCAGGTCTTGGCGTGACCGGCCCCGGCGAGCACGAACTGCGCTTCTTCGCCGAAGAGGACTCCGGCATCCGCGAGGCCACACGGACGATCAAGCTCTACATCACCCAGGCGGTGAGCCTGGCCCAGGAAATCACCAACCGGCCGAATCCCTTCGCCGCGGGTCGCGAACTCACACGGGTTCTCTTCAACCCTAAGGCGAGCGGCACGGCGAACATCACGATCTACGACCTCTACGGTGCGGTCGTGCTCACCCACCACATGGACGTGTCGGCGGGCATGACGGCCGAGTTCACCTGGGACGGATACAACGGGACGGGCAACCTGGTGGCCAACGGCGGATACATCTGCCGCATCGCTGGTCCCGGCTACGATTACCGCCGCAAAATCGCGGTTGTGAAATAGGGAGTCGAGATGCGACGTCACATCACAGACAAACACCACGCCTCTGCCCGCCTTGCTTTACTGGCGCTGGCCCTGATGCTCTGCGCCCTGCCGGCGACGGTCCGCGCCTCTGCCGACGCGGGGGTGTCAGGCTCCTTCATGCGCTACGGCAGCAGCGCCCGCAGTTTGGCCCTAGGCGGCGCCGTCTCGGGCATCGGCGGCGATGCGGCGACGGCCTACTGGAACCCGGCGGGTCTTTCGCAGCTGCGCACCATGGAGCTGACGGGCATGAGCGCCAGTCTCTTCGCCGATACGAAGTACAACTTCCTGGCCTTCGGCCTGCCCACCGAGGGCAAGGGAGTGTTCGCCTTCCACGGCTCGTTCGTCAGCAGCGGCGAATTCCAGGGCGCTACAGAGTACATGGATCTCGACAATACGTTCAGCGAGCAGGAGGGTATTTTCGCCCTCAGTTACGCCCGCGGGACAAGCCGCATCGGCTGGGGCGTGACCTTCAAGTCGATCCAGCAGGACATCAACGGCATGGCCGGCACGTCCATCGGCGCCGACGTGGGCTTGTACCTGCGGCCGGACCGCCGATTGAGCGTGGGTTTGTCTTGGCAGAACGCCCTGCAGCCCGAGATCACCCTCGATCAGTACCCCGAAAAACTCGCCCGCACCCTGCGCGGCGGCACGGTGATCCGGTTCTGGAACAACCGCTTCCAGGCCATGCTCGACCTGGTGAAGACCGACTTCATGGACCCCGACTTCCAGGGCGGGCTCGAAGCCTGGCCCCTGCGCAACATCGTGCTGCGCGGTGGCTACGACACCGTCCGCGAACAGTCCAGTTTCGGCGCCGGCGTGCGCTATGAGAACTGGCAGATCGACTACGCCCACGTCTCTCATGACCTGGGCAGCACCACCGTCGTCAGCGCCACCATGCGGTTCGGCGTGACCGACGGCGTGCGCCTGGGACGCGATCGCACCCGGTTCAGCCCCACGGGCAACGACCGCAGTGTGTCGTTCGATATCTCCACCGCCCTGCGGGGCGAAGTGGAGAACTGGATTCTCGAGGTTCGAGACGGTTCCGGTCAGCTCGTCCGCCGCATCGACGAGCTGGGACCGCCGCCTGCGACCGTCACCTGGAGCGGTGAGGACGAAAACGGGCGTCTCGTGGGAGACGGTTCGTATTTGGCCACGATCATCGTCATCGACGAGCTCGGGCAGCAATGGGATCACACTGCAGAAGTCGAGATCCTCGGCTTCCGCAACCGGACCAAGACGCCCATCCGCATCGACATCAGCGGTTCGGGCAACTAGCGCGCGCCGAAGGAAAGGGAAGACAGATGAGACGAAAGACTGGCATCGCGGTCACCATGACCGCACTCGTCCTGCTGGCGTACTGCGTCCCGGCGTTCGCCGGCGACAACGACCAGATCCAGGTCAGCGAGAACGATCTCTGGACCGCAGCGGGCAACGCCTTCGCCGCGGAAGGGGAGAAGACCTCCGCCCTGCAGCAGTACCAGCTCTTCCTGAGCCATTACGACAACAGCGAAAGGGCGGCCAAGGCCCAATTCATGCTCGCGGAGTGCTACTTCCGCGACGGTGACTACGGCCAGGCCTTCCGCGAGTACGACCGCGTGCGGAAGTTCAAAGGTGGCGACCGCTACCTCGAAGCCAGCGTCATGCTGCGCACCGGGGAGTGCGAATACAACCTGGGCCGTCTCGATGCGGCCCTGCAGACCTTCACGCGCCTGCTCGAGAAGTATCCCGAGACGTATCTTGCGGACGAAGCCCTCTACGAGCTGGGTCAGGTGCAGGCCGCCAGTCAGAGCTGGCGGCATCTCGACAAGACCTACTCGGAGCTTCTGGCCGAGCGGCCCGGCTATCGCGATCTGCCCCGCGTCCGTTTCGCCCTGGGCATCTTCGCCTATGTGGAGGAACGTTATGGGGAGGCCGCCGAATTCTTCCAGGACGTGCCCTCGGATCTGGGACTCTACTACCTGGGCCGCTGTCTCGAGGAAACGGGGCAGTACATCATGGCGATCCAGCGCTATCGCCAGGCCCTGCGGCTCTATCCCGACAGCCCCATGGCCGACGACGTCGCCTTCAGCATCGCCGAGGCTTTCTACAACAGCGGTCAGAACAAGGTCGCGGCGCGCAGCTACACCGAATTCCTGGAGCGTTTTCCCGAAAGTGAATTCATTCCCACGGCGCGCTACAAGTCGGCCTGCGTGGACTACCGGATGGAGAAGTACGACGATTCGCTGCGCAAGCTCAAGAAGCTGTGTGACGATCTCGTCGACGATCCCATCTGCGCCCTGGCCCACTATCTAGCCGGCACGGCCCATATGGCCAAGAACGAACGCTCCCACGCGATCTTCGCGTATACCGAGGTCGTCAAGCGTTTCCCCGATTCCGAGCTGGCCAGCGCTGCCATGCACAAGATCATCTTCGCCTACGTGGACGAAGCCAATTACCCCCAAGCCATCCTCATGGCCGAGGAGTTCCTCAGATATTTCCCGGGCGATCTGCTGGCCGCCCGCGTGCAGGTACTCAAGGGCTACTCCCACATGCAGCTCGAGGAATATGAGCTGGCCGTACGAGAATTCCAGAACGTGATGGACCGCCACGTGAACACCGACGTGGGCGAACGCGCCCTGTTCCTGGCCACGTCCACCTACTACACCCTCGAGCAGTACGATCGGTTGATTACCAACTACCACTTCATCGCCAACCGGTTGCTGCCCACCCCGAGCGAGTGGCGGGCGCGCACCTACCACCACCTGGGCGAGGCCTACTATGCGGAGGGTCTGTTCCGCGAGGCCGGAGCCATGTACCGCCTGGTTCTGACCGGCTATCCCCGCAGCGACGTGGCCGCGGCCAGCCTGCAGGGCCTGGTGGCCAGCTACAGCCAGCTCGGCGAATACGAGGTGGCCCTGGAAGAGCAGGAGAAGTTCCTGTTCTCGCTGGCCAACGACGACAGCGAAGAAGGCAGCAACTCCCTGGCCCTTGGTTCCCTCTACTTCAATCAGAAGGAATACGAGAAGGCCATGGAGCAGTTCATGCGCTTCCTGCAGGCCAATCCCGATTCGCCCGAGGGCGCGCCGGCGATGATGAATCTGGGCGACTGCTACTACCGTCTCCAGTACTACGAGAATGCGGTGGAGACCTGGGTCGACATGCTGGGCAAGTTCCCCGACTCACAGCAGGCCGAAGAAGCCACCTACCGCCTGGCCGACACGAGATTCGGACTCGGCGACTACGCGGGCGCCGTTCAGGCCTATCAGCGACTCGAGAAGAACTTCCCCGCCGGCGTGTTCATCGCCGACGCCTCATTCGGCATCGCCAACTGCTTCTACAACACGCAACAGGACGACCAGGCCATCGCTGCTTTCCAGGCCTTCGTCACGAAGTTCCCCGAAGATCCCCGCGTGGAAGACGCCGAACTGGGCATCCAGTCGGCCTACTACCGTTCGGGCAAGGACATGGAAGAGTACCTCTCCACCAACCAGGACAGCCCCCTCGCTGCGGACTATTACTGGACTAAAGGTCAAAACGCTTTTGCCGAAGGTAATTACGAAGCGGCGGCGAGGACCTTCGAGCAGGTCACCATGGATTACGCGGACAGCGAAAGCGCGCCGGCGGCCCTGTTCTACCTGGCGGAGAGCTACTACCGCATGGAGCAGAACGAGCAGGCCCTGGCCGGGTATCGGAACTTCATCCAGACCCACGGCGACGACGAACTCGTTGGGCTGGCCCGCTTCCGTGAAGGCACGGTGCTGTTCAAGGAAGAGCGTTTCGAAGAGTCCGCGGGAGTCTACGAACTGCTGACGGATCTCGATCCCGACGGGCAGTACGCCTCGCTGGCCCTCTACAACGCGGGCCTCTGCTATCAGGAGATGGAGGATTGGGCCTCGTCGATCGGCGTGTTGATGCGCTTCCAGGCGGATTATCCCGACGACGAACGCACCCAGGGCCTCTGGTATCAGATCGCCACGCTCTACCAAGAAGAGCTGGGCGATTACCAGGGCGCCATCGACGCCTACAGCAAGACCCTCGAGAAGGGTGAGGCAGGCATCGAGGAGATCGGTTACCGCCAGGGAGAGTGCTACGTGAAGCTGGGTCGGACCGCCGATGCCGTAGCCAGCTATGAACTCTCGGCCAGCGGCGCCGACATGTCCGCTCCTCACCGAATCGCCAGTCTGGCCCAGATCGGGGCCCTGAGCGAGGAGAGCGGCGACTGGAGTACGGCCGTTTCGGCCTACACACGGATTGTGCAAGCGAATGGAAAGCCTGAATGGACCGCGATGGCGCAGGGGCGTCTCGAAGAAATCCGGGCATTGAACGCCGGCCAGTAGCCGGTCACTAAGGAAAGGACGAAACACCATGCTGGGTATGTCTTTGATTGATCTCTTCCTCGGATCGCCGACGATGGTTGTTCTGCTGATCTGCTCGGTTGTGACGGTGAGCTACGCCATCGAGCGGGCCATCTACTTCACCCGCACCCGAACCGACGTTCACAAGTTCATGAAGGAACTCACGGTCAAGCTCAAGAGCGGCGACACCAAGAGCACTCTGGAATGGACCCAGCAGCAGCGTCACAGCGCCGGCCGGGTCGTGAGCCAGTGCCTGAGCCAGGTCAACGCGCAGACCTCGGAGCTGACGAGCCGCTTCAACACGGCCATCGAGCTCGAGCAGGTCGACATGGAGCGAAACCTCAGCGTGCTGGGCACGATGAGCAACATCGCACCGCTGCTCGGTTTGTTCGGTACGGTGATCGGCATCATCCGTGCCTTCGCCGACATCGCCAAGACGGGCGCCGGCGGCTCCGCCGTGGTGGCCATGGGCGTGTCGGAGGCCCTGTTGACGACCGCTGCGGGCATCGTCGTGGCCGTCATCGCCACGGTGTGCTTCAACCTGTACGTGCGCCGGATCCGTACGCGTGTCATCGAGCTCGAAGACGTGCGCGAGGAGTTCTTCAATATCCTGCGCCAGGGCCGGAGCGCGAAGGCCAGGCCTTCGTCCAAGACAGCCGCGAACGTCGAGCACAACGCCGACAGCCTGGTCGACGCCGCGGTCGAATCCGCTGCCGAGCCCGTGACGTCCCACCGCTAGATCGGAGGAGACGTCATGGGAGTGAAGAGAAGCAGCATCAGAGAAGAGAATTCGGCCAACATCACGCCGTTGGCCGATGTGACCACGACGCTGATCGTCGTCTTCTTGATCACGATGCCGGCCATCATGGGCAACGGGATCCAGGTCAACGCCACGCGGGCTGAGGCCAGTGAGAACGTCGTATCCACTGCCGCACCGGAAAACGAAGAGGAACTCGTCATGGTGTCGGTGACGCCAGAAGGCATCACCCTCAACGGCGAAGCGACCCTTCTGGCCGATCTCGAGGCCGGGATCAGCGCCAAGCTCGCCGAACGTGCCGAGAAGACCGTCGTGATCGTGCCGAGCGATTTCGTGACCCTGGGCGACGTGGTCGACGTGATGGACGCTGCCAAAGCCGGCGGCGCCAAGAGTCTGGCCCTGTTGAACCGCAAGGAAGGGGGCGCGTCGTGAACGTCTATCGCTACGAAACGAAAGTCGACGTCGTGCCCGTCATCAACGTGTCGCTGGTCGTCGTGCTGACGCTGATGATCATTTCGCCCTTCCTGAACGAGTCGCCCCACGAGGTCGAACTGCCCGAGGCGAGGGCGAGCCAGATGGACGACACCGAGAAGTTGGAGATCGTCTATACCATCGACGGCGAGATCTTCGTCGACGAGGAACAGTTGACTCTCGAAGAGGTCATGCCCCTGCTGACGCCGCTCTTCGAGAACAGTCCGGACGCGGTGGCCATCGTCAAGGCCGATAAGAATCTGCTCTACGGGCAGGTCGAGGAACTGTTGGCTGAGATCGAGAAGGCCAAGGCGCCGCGGATCGCCATTTCCACCGGCAAGAAGGCCGAGGGAGGTGAGTCGCCGTGATGATGAGGCAGAGCATGAGCCGCAAGGCGGCCACCACCGGCGGTTTCGTCACCAGTTTCGCCCTGCACGGTGCGCTCTTCCTGTTCCTCGTTCTGGTGCTGCGCATGAGCGTGGACAAAGTGGACGTGGTGATGGATGAACTCACCGAAATCGCCTACATCGAGGAACGGTACGGCGAAGACGTGGCCAAGCAGGTGCGGATGAAGACCCAGCCCATCGTCGCGGAGCCCGAAAAGGCGAAGCCGGCGGCGGAGGCCGTGGTCGAGGAGCCGACGGTCGAGGAGGTCAAGCCCGTCGAGGTGACGCCGCCCGAGCCGGTCCTGAAGAGCAAGAAGAAGCTCACGAGCCTCAAACCGCCGACCCTGGCGTCGAAGCCCGTGCTCCAGAGTAAGCCCATGGATATCGATGCGCCGCGCCTGACCCAGGCGCAGCAGAAGCAGTTCCGTGACGTGACGAGCAAATCGTTGGATTCGAAGGCCTTCGCCGACGCCAACATGCCGAAGCTCGACACCAGCAACCTACGCAACGTCGGCGCCCTGGCGGCGGACGTGAATTCGCCGTCCCTGCAGTCCAAGCAGAGCCAAACGCCCGCGTTCGAAAGCGGGAACATGGCCCTGGTCGGCCGCAAGTCGAAGACGGACCTCTCCGAAGTCGATTTCGAAGTCTCGGACTCTGGTTCGTCCGGCGGTGGCCGTATGGCCATGAAGTTGGCGACCGGAGGCGTTGAGGGCGGCAATGCAGCCCTCGTAGGCGGTCGGCTCGAAGAGGGACAGACCGTTTGGCAGGGCTCGGTTGACGAGCTGGTGCAGGTCGCCCAGTCCAACGAGCGTGCCAAGGCCGTGGTCGACGTGGCTGAACCGGCTCTGCAGTCGAAGTCTGCGGATACGGGACGCCGTACGATGTTGGACTACGGCTCCGGCAACGATGGTGCCCGCGGTAGCCTCAAGGGCGGCAAGCGTCCCGCATTGGCCGAAGCCTCCAACGCGATGTCGATCGCCGCGGTGGACGATGCCAAGCCCCAGGAACAACCCCAGACCCTCGCCGAAGAACTGCCGAAGGGCGGCAAGGGCGTGGCCATGACCATCAGTGGCCAGATCCAGGGCCGCAAGATCGTCAAGAGCACGCTGCCCGTCTATTCGGAAGAAGCCAAAACGAAGGGTTGGGAAGGCGTCGTGGCGGTTCACTTCACCGTGATGCCCGACGGCCGCGTAAAGGAAAACCTGTACTTCGAGCAGACTTCGCCCCACCGCGATCTCAACCGCGCGGCCATGGATGCGATCAGTCAGTTCGTCTTCGAATCCCTGCAGGGCGCCGAGCGCGTCGAGCAGTGGGGGGTGATTACGATCGTGTTCAGGCTCAGCTAGGAGCCGCACCCAGACAACTCAATAGTCGACAACACCTGAGACAAAGGACGACACCATGCACATCATCGTTCTCAGGGGATTGCTCACCGTTGCGGCCGGCAGCTTGATTCTGCTGTCCGGCCGCGCGGCCCCCGCCTACACGGAGCAAGAAGGCACCACGGGATCCGGTCTTCCGGAAATGGTCGTGGAAGCCGAAAACCAAGTCCGTCAGGACATCCACAAGACCCGCATCGAGTTTCCGCTCAGCGCGGCCATCATCGACACGTTCTACGTGCCGGCTGACGAACTGCTACTTTCGGTGAGCCCGGTCCAGGGACTGGTGCCCTTCCTCAACAACCCCGAGCCGCTGCTCAGCGAGCAAGTGCCACATTACTGGTACAAAGAGCCGGCGACCACGCCCGTGGCCACCTTCTATCCCGAGGATCCGGAGGGCCACAAGGCCCGATCCTGGGCCTTGACCGTGACCGACTATCGGGGCTCCACGTTCCGCACCTTCGGTAAGAAGAGTGAACCCCCCAGCAACGTGAAGTGGGACGGTCGCGGCGACCAGGGCGCCATGATGCAGGCAGGCTACCCCTACAGCTATGTCTTCAGCATCACGGACAAGGGAACCAATACCTACAACTATGCAGGGACGAGTTTCCGCATTCCTGCTGTCGATTACATGGAAGACACCGAGCGTCGCCTCGACTTTTCGGGAGATCAGGTGTTCAAGCGTGATCAGTCCAAGCTGTCCGTGGACGGCGAAGGTTGGCTGATTACGGCCGCCGATCGGATCCGCAAGGATCATCCCTATTCGCCTCTGAAAGTCGTCGTGCGGGCCGAGACCATCGGTCTGGCCGAACAACGTGCCCAGGTCGTCGCCGACTACCTGGTCGATCAGATGATCCTGGCCGAGGACTGGATCGACACCGAAGCGGAAGCCCGACCCGATCTGCGTTCAGAGATGGACGGATCGGTGAGCATCCGCGTGGTCCATGCTGAGAAGAGCCGCTGACCCGGCCTGAGGTTCGCGAAACGACGGTCGGGTACGCCAGTCACCCGGCCGTCCGGACCGGGCTCCGGATTCTTCAGCATGGTGTTCCGGAGGCCGGTTACCGGAAGGGCGTCGCTGCGGCGGCGACGCCCTTCCTTCTTTTGTATGGGATGTTGCGCTGGACACCGATGCAGGTGTCTTATAACGTGCCCGCCCCGAACCCAGCAACCGCCGCCCCGCCTTCCTGGAGATCTCGATGGACGATTTCACGATTCCCGCAGCACGGACCTTTTCCCTGCCATCGACAGCCGTTCTTGCCACCCGCGTCGCCGCCGACCTCGCGTTGCCCGCCCACGGCGTTGCTGCAGCTGTGGCCCTGTTCGACGAGGGCTGCACCGTGCCCTTCGTGGCCCGCTACCGCAAGGAGGCCACAAGCGGCCTCGACGACGAGGCGCTGGCCGGGGTGAACGAACGTCTCGCGTTCCATCGCGACCTGGAAGATCGGCGGCGAACGGTGCTGCAGTCCATCTACGATCAGGGCGAGTTGAGCACGGAGCTGGAGCGCGCCGTGCTTGGAGCGGCGACCCGCACCGCCCTCGAGGATCTGTATCTGCCCTACCGCCCCAAGCGCCGCACGAGGGCGTCGATGGCCAAGGAAAGGGGGCTCGAACCCCTGGCCGACCGCATGCAGGCCCAGCTCGAGAGTTCAGGATCGGTGGCCGACATCGCGACCGGGTTCGTCGACCCGGACAAGGATGTCCCGGATGTCGACGCCGCCCTGCAGGGGGCGCGCGATATCCTCGCCGAACGCATCGCGGAGACGGCCGAACTCCGCGCCCGGATTCGTGACCTGGTCCGGGAAGCCGGCGTGATGACGAGCAAGGCGGCCCGCGGCAAGGCCGACCAGCGCAGCAAATTCGAGGACTACTACGACTTCAGCGAGCCGGTGGCGAGGATTCCCTCCCATCGAGTTCTGGCCATCCGTCGGGGGGAGAAGGAAGGCTGGCTGGGGTTCCGCATCACGGCGCCGCAGGAGCGGGCCTTGGGCATCCTGGCTCGCGGCGTGCTCGCCTCGCAACCTTCGATCTGGGAGGAGCAGGTTCGCCTGGCCATCGAAGACGGGTGGGAGCGCCTGCTGTCCCTGCAGATCGAAACCGAAATCCGACTGGAGCTGAAGCAGGAGGCCGACCGCTCGGCCATCGATGTTTTCGCCTCAAACCTGAAGGATCTGCTGCTGGCGGCGCCGTTCGGCGCCAGGTCCGTTCTGGCCATCGACCCCGGGTTGCGGACGGGGTGCAAGGTCGTGGTCCTGCACGCCACGGGCCGGCTGCTGGATCAAGGAATCGTCTGGCCGACGAAGCCCAGGGAGGACGTGGCGGGGACTCATGCCGCCCTCGATCGCTGGCATCGGCAACACAGGTTCGACGCGGTGGCCGTGGGCAACGGCACGGGTGGCCGGGAGACCTTCGCGGTGGTGCGCGCCTGGGCGAAGAATGCGGGACTGGAGCTGCCCGTCGTGCTCGTGAACGAGTCGGGGGCGTCGGTGTATTCCGCGAGCGAAACGGCCCGCGAGGAGATGCCGGATCAGGATGTCACGGTGCGGGGTTCGGTGTCCATCGGCCGCCGGCTGCAGGACCCCCTGGCGGAACTCGTGAAAATCGATCCCAAGGCCATCGGCGTGGGGCAGTACCAGCACGACGTGGATCAGAAGCAGCTGAAGGAGCGGCTCGACGACGTCGTCGTCGGTTGTGTGAACAGTGTGGGGGTGGATGTGAATACGGCTTCGGCATCGCTGCTGTCCTACGTGTCGGGGCTGGGGGCGTCGCTGGCGAAGGCGGTCGTGACTCATCGCGATGTTCACGGCTCGTTCTCATCGCGGGCGGATCTGCTAGCCGTTCCCCGTCTGGGCGCCAAGACCTACCAACAGGCGGCGGGATTCCTGCGTGTGCGGGGAGGGCATCCCCTCGATAACTCGGCGGTCCATCCCGAACGTTACGAGCTCGTCGAGCGCATTGCCACGGATCTGGACCGGGATGTCCGAAATCTCGTCGGAGACGAGTCGGTGCTCCAAACCATTGATCCCCAACGCTATTTCTGCGATGATGTAGGCCAGTACACGCTGGACGATATCCTCACGGAGCTGGCTCGCCCCGGCCGTGATCCCCGAGGCGAAGTTGCGGTAATCGCCTTCCGCGACGACGTGAATGAAGTTTCCGATCTCTCAGAGGGCATGGAATTGGCCGGTGTGGTCACCAACGTCACGCATTTCGGTGCGTTCGTCGATGTGGGCGTCCATCAGGACGGGCTCGTCCACGTCAGCCAGATCGCCCATCGTTTCGTGAAGGATCCGGCCGACGAGTTGAGCGTGGGGCAAGAGGTCCGAGTTCGGGTTGTCTCCGTCGATCAGGAACGCCAACGGATTTCGCTGTCCATCAAGGATCTGCTGCCGCGGCCCTGATCGTGCCGCCGCTTCGAGGAGGCATGGATGAGCAACACATCCGGGAGCATGAAGCTGAGCCAATTGCTGGCCAGTCCCTTCGGCCGGCGCATGGGAGAGACCGTCTGCACTGAACTCTTCGGCTTGGCCGAGCTCCTGCATTTTCCAGCGGGCGAGACCGTGTTCGAGGAAGGGGACCAGCCCGAGGGCATTTACCTTGTCCTGAAGGGGCAGCTCAAGCTGATCCGCTCCGGTCCGGCTTATCGTGAGCACATCGTCCACCTCGCCGAGGTCCACTCCATGTTCGGAGAGGCATCGCTGTTCCTCGAGGTCCACCCTGTCACTGC
Source organism: uncultured bacterium (assembly GCA_937910695.1). Taxonomy (GTDB): domain Bacteria; phylum Krumholzibacteriota; class Krumholzibacteriia; order LZORAL124-64-63; family LZORAL124-64-63; genus CALEMW01. Next base: position 2,220 of record CALEMW010000226.1, on the reverse strand, counting down.
CTGCGCGTTGGAAGACTCGGAGCTCATGTTCTTCCCCCGGGAAGGATTCCTCGAGTGCATGGGCCACCATCCCCTGCTGCAAAACTACATCATGAGCGTCATGGCCCGTTGGATGTCTCTGCTCATCGAGAAGATCGATCAGCTCACCCTGTGCGATGGAGCCCAGCGGTTGGCCAACTATCTCGTCGCCCTGCACGAAAAAAGCCCCTACGCGGACTTCATGACCGGAGCTCAAGTGGAGCTTCCCACCCGCAAACGCGATCTCGCCACCATGCTGAACATGAACCAGCCGTCCTTGTCGCGGATCCTGCGACAGTTCCAGGATCAGGACTTGATCGAGGTCCAGGGACGCCTCCTGATTCTCAAGGATCTCGAGGCGCTGCGAGCCATGACCCGACTTCCCAAGCTCCAGGGCGGGGTGCGTCGGGAGGACGGGGATTCTTGACACTGCCCCCCGATTGTCATATTCTTGGCGATTCCGGGCCGATCTGGACTCAGGCGATGGATGCGTGTATGCATCGCTGGAGACGATCGTTCTCCAGGTGATGGCAGCATGCCCACCGGCCCGATGTGACGCGGTCGTCAATCCATGCCAATTCGTGCCGACTACCGCCTCAACCCGAAGCCCTCGGAGGCTCCCTAGTGAAGTTCACCGGATCCAAGATCAAGAAGTCCCGTGCCCTGGGCATCCCGCTGACGCCCAAGGCCGAGCGCTATCTCAACAAGCGCCCCTATCCGCCGGGACAGCATGGACTGCAGCAGCAGATGCGTCGTCGCAAGATGTCGCCGTACAAGATGCAGCTCATGGAGAAGCAGAAGCTGCGCGCCCAGTACAACATCCACGAGCGCCAGATGCGCATCTACTACAAGAAGGCCGCTCGCAGGGGTGACATGGTCAACTCGCTGGTGCAGTTCCTCGAGGCGCGTCTCGACGCCGTGGTGCTGCGCGGCGGTCTGGCCCGTTCCATCTACGGCGCCCGCCAGTACGTGAACCACGGCCACATTCTGGTCGACGGCAAGAAGGTGGACATTCCGTCCTTCCGCGTGAAGCCGGGTCAGAAGGTCAGTGTTCGGCCGAAGAGCCAGCGCATGAACTGCTTCCAGGAAGCCCTGGATTCCGCTGCACCGCCACCGCCGTACATCGAGCGGGACAAGAAGGCCTTCAGCGTCGTCTTTTCCTATGATCCGCAGCGTGAAGAGGTGCCCGTGATCTGCGAGGTGCCCCTGGTGATCGAGTTCTACTCGCGCTAGACCCACGCTAAATGCGACGAGGACCCGAAATCGAGAGATTTCGGGTCCTCTTTATTATTTGATTATCTCCAGAATCATGAATTGTCAAATATGAGTCTTTGTGTTATGATTTAACCCGGTTGAGTCATGCATCGGTATCCCCCCGCCCGGTATCGGCCAATGAGAATCCAAGCTAGGTTTATTGAGGAGATGGAACGATGAAGGTACGCCTGATATCGATCAGTGTGCTGATGTTGATTCTCGTCGCGGTAGCGAGTGCGGGCACGATCCAGGATATCCGCACGGGTGTCGTGCCTGTGGGCAGCGTCGTGGAGGTCCCCGGTTGCGTAGTTACGGCGGTTGTGCCCTCGAAATTGTGTTTTTCCCTCGACCGCCTCGTTCACCCAGAAAGATGTGTTGAAAACAAAAGAGATATGGTGTCGCCAGGGAGTCGATTGGCGGGAAACACAATTTCAGAGGCACAACCGTTACGGCTGTTCAGAACAACAGCTTCACGATGACCGAATTGCCGGCGGGCCCTTATACGGCGATCTGGGTCTACCAGGGCGCAACGCCTGCGGTCCATGTCGGCGATGTGGTGACCGTCAAGGGCCTCGTACGCGACAACGCCGGCCGTTCCGAGATCAACCTGCTCTACCCTGCCGACGCCGCCGCGGTGGTCACTTCGACCACCACGCCTCCCGCTCTGTTCGTCACGACGGTCGAACTCGCCGCGGACTACGAAGCCTGGGAGAGCCACGTGCTGACGATCACCGACGGCATGATTGTCCAGGACCTGATGTTCGGCGGCTTCTGGCTGGCGTCGTCGGTCGAGAGCCAGCTGCCGGTGCTGTTCAACGACTACTTCTTCGACTACGCCACGGTGGAGTTGGGCGACTGCTACAACAACGCCTTCGGCATGGTGACCTGGTTCAAGAGCCAGTGGGTGTTCAAGGTCATGTCGGTTGAAGCGGTGGATTGCACCGTGGG
>CALEMW010000225.1 GCA_937910695.1 uncultured bacterium | reverse complement strand
CGCCGCCGCCGCCGGGAGCGTACTCCAATTCACGATGCCACCAACGCGATGTACCCACGACTTCGGCGCGGATGTCGAGCTTGACGGTGCGATCGTCGTCGAGAGGAACGGGGACCGAACAGGTCAGGCGTGTTTCGGTGCGCGTGCCCTCGGCGTCGCCGCTCGTGGTGCGGATACTGCGCACTGCGCCCGCGACCTGACGACCGTCGCGGCGTGCGATCACCGTCACCCTCAATTCGCTGGCATAGTCGCCGGCCTCTCCGCGCGTGAAGACCAGGGCGCGGTAGGGCTGGCCGACGGTCACGGTAACGACAGGCCGTCCGGCCTCATCATAGCGTGTGGACAAGGATGTTTCGAGGGGACCGACACGCGGTTCTCGTCGTGGTCGCGCATCGGCGAGGGTCGCAGCCACGATGACGGTCACCGCGACGATCCAGGCGATCAACCAGGCTGCATTCGGTCTTCGAGGAGATTCAGACAGAGATGGGATTGACGACATCGCTCTCAATACGACCATCCTTCAGGCGAACGACGCGCCGGGCATGGGCGGCGATGTCCGCCTCGTGGGTCACGACGATCAGGGTGTGGCCGGCGTCGTGCAGGCTGTCGAACACAGCCATGATCTCTTCGCTCGTGACCGAGTCGAGATTTCCCGTGGGCTCGTCGGCGAGCAGCAGGGACGGCCGGCTGACCAGGGCCCGGGCAATGGCCACGCGCTGACGCTGGCCGCCGCTCATCTCGTTGGGCCGATGGTGCGCGCGGTCGGTCAGGCCCACACCCGAAACGGCTTCGGCCACCCGTCGTTTGCGCTCGGCGGCCGATACTCCCCCGTAGATCAGGGGCAGCTCGACGTTCTGTCCCGCCGTCAGACGCGGCAATAGGTTGAAGGTCTGGAAGACGAAGCCGATCTCCCGATTGCGGATGCCCGCAAGTGCGTCGTCGTCGAGCTCGGACACATCGGTGCCGTGGAGCCGGTAGGTGCCCGATGTGGGCGTGTCGAGGCAGCCCAGCAGGTTCATCAGAGTCGATTTCCCAGAACCGCTCGCTCCCATCAGCGCCACGTACTCGCCGCTGTCGATGTCCAGATCCATCATGTCGACGGCACGCACGGTCTCGTGCCCCACTTCGAAGTGGCGGCAGAGGTCGCGGATGTGGATGAGCGGTTCGTTCACAGTCACGGTCGCATCACTCCGTCATCAGGGCGTCATCAGGGCGTCGAGGGCCCGTCCCACGGCTCGGTCGAGCTGCAGGGAGGCGATGGTGAAATCGCTGCGCGCTTGCACTTCGTCGCCGCGGGCGGTCGCCAGATTCACCTGGGCGGTGATCTTGTCGAGCATCGTTCCGGCGCCTACGCGGAAGCGTTCCTGGGCCAGACGCAGCTCCTCTGCGGCGTTGGCGATTGTCTCCTGGGTCAGTGAAATGCGTTCGCGGGCCTCGATCACGCTGTTGTAGGTGCGCCGCACCTCGAGCTGAGCGTCGAGTTCGGCCTGCTGCAGGTTGTACTCGGCGATCCGCTTGCGGGCGTAGGCCTGGGAGCGGCCGGCGAGGGTCGCATAGCGGTCGAAGATGTTCCACTGGACCTGGATGCTCACGGAACTGGCGGCGTTTTCCGGAGCACCGAATCGGAACTCCGAGAGGTTCTCGGAACGTGAATACCTCGCATAAATGTCCACCGAGGGCAACAGACCGGCATTCGCCGACTTCACGTCGCCGCCACGGGCTTCGAGGGTGAAGGAACGGCTCATCAGATCCTGTCGCTGGGCCAGGGCTTCCGTAAAGAGCGTCTCCAGATCGGAGAGCTGATAGTCGCGGTCGAGGAGCGAGCGGTCCACGTCGAAGCGCTCGATCAAGGGACGGTTCATGGCGTGGGCGAGGTCGGCGAAGCCCTGCTCCACGTTGTTGCGGGCCCGGACCTCGTCCAGGCGAGTCTGCTCGAGGCGCACCTTGGCCTGGAGCACGTCGCTCTTGGCCGCACTGCCGATACGGTGGTAGGTCTCGGCCTTCTCCAGCTCTTTGGCTGCGAGATCGCGGGCTTCGGTCGAAACCTCGAGGAGACGCTCGTTGCGCAGGAGGTTGATATATGCCGTAGCTACCGTCTCGATGGCCTGCTGACGGCTATACCCCAGATCCATTTCCGAAGCATGCAACTCGTTGCGTGCGGTCTTCAAGCCGCCGAACTTGCCGAAACCGCTGAAGACATTCAGACCCGCACTCAGGCTCAGACTCTGATCCTTATAGTCCGTATCACGGTCGGGAACCTGCACCGGCAGGCCGGTCGAAGGATCGGTCGCAGTGTAGGCAAAGTCCTTACGCCAACTCTGATTCCTGTTGTAGGACGTGGAGAGACTCGGCAGGAACGCCCCCCAGGCCCGTTTCAGTCCCTGATTGGCGATGAACATGTTCTGCTCGGCCGATGCCAGGGTCGGGCTCGTGTCGAGGGCTAAGCGCACGCAGTCGGCCAAGGTGTACTTCGGCGATTCCTGGGCGGCCGCCGACAGGGCGGAGAACATCAGGACACCACAGAGGACGAACAACAGGGAACGGACGAACGGGACTAGACGGCGATCCATGGGCCAACTCCTCGGATAACTGGGCATGCAGGCTTTCGGGATTCTAGATCCGACGGCGCGGGATGCCAAACGCTTTCACGCACTGTCTCCTTCGCGACCATCGTTCCAACGCAAAAAGATGGGGCGGGGTTGCATCCCCGCCCCATCAAACTCGATGTTTCTGCGAATCAGCTGTGGAGACGGAAAGCGAAGGGGATCGCCATCCAGGCCTTCACGGCGATGCCGCGCTGCTTACCCGGAGAGAACTTGCAACGACGGGCGGCGGCCAGGGCCGAGTTGTCGAGCATGGGGTGCACGCCCTTCAGGATGATGGCCTGAAGCACCTTACCGTCGGTGCCCACCTGGACCTTCACCACGACAGTGCCCTCGAGCTGGGACGCACGGGCCATTTCTGGATAATCCGGATTTGAGAAGCCCGTCAGCTTCGGCTTCTCCTGGGAAACCTCGAAACCGCCGTAGTTGTCGTTGCCGAAGATGTTGCCGATGTCGAGCATTTCGTCGTTGCTGAGCAGGGTTTCCGCGATGTCCTCGTCGTCGAGAGCCTCATCGTCGGGAACGGCGACCACGTCGCGGATGGGCTTGGGCGCCTCTTCGGGCGGCGGCGGCAGTTCGATGGCCTTGTCCATGGTGTCGACGACTTCCATGGTCTCGTCGCGCAGTCGGTAGGGCGTGATGGTCACTTTGGGAGAAAACAGGAAAAACAGGATCGTGAACAGCACGGCCGAAACCAAAGCCCAGCGCATATACTTGGTGTACTGCGCCTTGAACTGGTCGTTGGCGGAAATGTTCATGTTGAAGCTCACGCTGGACACGGGACGTCCCCCCTAGAAAGCCAAACCCGGCATTTCCATGTCGGTGTTGAAGAAGACCTTGACGGCGTTGGCCTCCTTCAGCCCTTCCATGACCTCGCTGACGACGCCGTAAGGCGTGAACTTGTCCGTCTTGAAGGCGACGATCATGAAGGGATTCTCGGTGATCTTGCGCATCATGAGCTGGCCCACATCCTCCGAGCGCACGATCATGTCGTCGATGGAGATCATGCCCGCCTCGTTGATGTAGACGTTCGAGATCAGATCTCTCAGGCCCTCTTCGCTGGCTTCAGCGCGAGGCAACGTCACGACCAGGCCGCTTTCGTCGGTGAACACGACCGTGACCATGAAGAACACCAGCAGAAGGAACGCGATGTCGCCCATGGACGACGTCGGGATGTAGGTTTCCTTCTTCGTGGAGCGATTGAAGTTCATGAACAGTCCCTTGCTCTCATCTGCCTAGAGTTCCGTTGTCTTGAGGGAGAACTTGCGCGCTCCTGAAAGCTTCACCTCGTCCAGACAAGCCACCATCAGACCGTAAACCGCGTCGGGATGCGTTTCGAGGATCACGACGGTTTTGTCGTTGGCCTGAACGCGTTCGCGGATCGCCTGCTGGATCGACTTGAGCTGGATGGGCTGGCCGTCGAAGAGGATCCGCCCGTTCTCGTTGATCTTGATGACCGCGACGTTCTTCTGCGAGACCTTGGCGGAGTCATTCTTGTTGGTCTTGCCGGGCAGCATGAGCGAGATCCCGATCTCGTCGGACTTCATCGGCATGACGATGAAGAAGACGAGCAACAGGAAGGCCACGTCGCTCGTGGACGCCATGGGGATCTCTGAGTTTCCCCTGATTCGCTTACGCTTGGCCAGAACACCCACGCAGGGCTCCTCTCGTCGCGCCCCAATCGGGGCGCGGGGTCATCAGCTGCCGTACTGCTGGCGCTGCAGCTCGTCGATCAGTTCGGCCGACGCTTCTTCCATCTCGATCACGAAACGATCGATGGCGGAAACGAAGTAGTTGAAGCCGATCGATGTCGGGATGGCGATGACCAGACCGGTGGCGGTGGTGATCAGGGCCTCGGAGATACCGGCCGCCACGAGCTGGGCGTTGACGGTATCACTGCTGGCGATGGCCTCGAAGGCGTTGATCATACCGGACACGGTACCGAGGAATCCGATCAGCGGCGCGATGGTCGACACCGAGCTGATCCAGATCAGACCGCGTTCGAGGAACGCCATCTCGATGGTGCCGGCCGTGGTGATGGATTTCTCCACCGCTTCGGGACCGCGGTCGACCTTCTGCAGACCGGAGTTCAGGATCGCCGCGATGGGACCGCGCACCTTCTGACACTCCTCGGCGGCCGCCTGGACGCCGTCGTTGCGCAGGGTCGTGATGACCGTGCCGATGAGCTTGCGTGTATTCACGCGGGCCCTGTTGAGCGTCCACAGGCGCTCGATCAGGAAGACCAGGCCGAGCAACGCGATGGCCAGCAGCCACCACATGAAGTTGCCGCCCTTGACGAAGAGTTCGCCTGCGCCGGACTTGCCGAAGGGGCTGCGCTCAACCATGCCCATCAGGCCGCCACGCTCCTCCCGGATAACCAGGACTTCGCCTGCGGAATCCTGGGCGCTGGAGCCGAAGGCGAGCGAGTCCGCCGTGGCCATGATGCCCTCGACGTTCACCCCCGCTTCCTCCTCCTGGGCGAAGATGGTGTTGGGCGTAACGGCTGCGAACAGACCGATGCAGAAGAGACCGAAGGCGGCGTATTTGATCGTACCAAGACGAGCCATGGTGCCAGTTCTCCCTTTCCAAATTGGGACCCGCGGAGTTTCGGGCGCTCGACGGGTTCGGCAGCGTGTGGGGGCTGCATCACAGTCGTCGAACCGGGTCTTGCCGGGGTTCACAGCCGCCGGTCAAGCCGGCGCTCCCGCATGTCGTTCGGGAGTCTATCGTGTCCTGAAATAAGTGTCAACGCATGCTCCAAGTCAATACTGAACTTGGGAATGCGCAGACACAGCACGGTTTGCTGGGCGTTTCCGATCAACTCCCCTCGTCGGCGGCGTTCGTCGACTCCAGCTGGTAGGTGCTCTCGGAAAGCCGGGCCAGAAAGAGGAACCGCAAACCGATGGCCATGGTGTTGTAGCGGTTCGGGAAAAGACTCCTGCCGCTCCCCTTGTAGGTCCAGAGTTCGAAGGCTTTAACCTTCTCCGGGCTTGTGATCATCATGTGCAGTTCCCGCTGGGCCTGAATGGATTCGT
>CALEMW010000224.1 GCA_937910695.1 uncultured bacterium | reverse complement strand
AGAGGGGGCGTATCGGTGGATGAAATCATGGAGGTGTAGTGACATGGAAAAACACTCCGACCATTAGTTCAAGTTAGAGGCTCGCGGTCAAGCCACATAAAAAAGCGCATTTGGCTTTCTGGGGTTATGTATAAACCCCCTCAACGAAATGATAGCTTGAGCCCTGCCAGTATAGATTATTTTGGGCTTCACAACAAAGAATGCCTGATGAACGCCAATCAGCCCGCAGTAAGGAGACCACCATGACTCGTCGTGATACGCGAAGGATAGACAGCTCTCGCCTCAAGACCCACGTTGACGCCATGGCCGAACAGGCCGTGGATGTAACCCCTGACGCATCGTCCCGGCATTTGCATAACGGCCTCGATACGCCGCTGCCGCCCGCTGACCTGCACGGAAGCTATACCAATAACCGCCCGCTCCCGACCGAGGGCATCGCGGACCGCCATGCCTATATTATCGGCAGTGGGATCGGAGGCCTGTCCGCCGCCTTCTTCCTGATCCGTGACGGTCATATGCCGGCCCGGAATATTACGATTCTGGAATCCCAGAAGATAGAGGGCGGCGCGCTCGATGCGGCCGGCAATGCCGAGGAAGGCTATATCGTCCGCGGTGGCCGCGAGATGGAGATGACCTATCAGAACTTTTGGGATGTTTTCTCGGAAATACCCGCTCTGGAGCTTCCCGAGCCCTTCACAGTGCTTGACGAATTCCGGATCGTAAACGACGCCGATAAGAACTGGTCGAAAGCCCGGCTTCTTGAAAAACAAGGCCAGATCAGGGATTTCTCGACCATGGGGCTTAGCCGGCTGCAGCAGCTTGAGCTCATGCGACTTTTCCTGGCGCGGAAGGAAGATCTGGACGACATCACGGTAGAAGAGTGGTTCAGTGAAGACTTCCTGAAGAGCAACTTCTACATATTCTGGCGCACCATGTTCGCCTTTCAGAACTGGCATTCAGTGCTGGAAATGAAGCTGTATATGCATCGCTTCCTGCATCTTATGGATGGGCTAAACGACATGACCTCGCTCGTCTTTCCCAAATACAACCAGTACGACAGCTTCGTCCGCCCATTGATGGCGTGGCTGAAGGACCAGGGCGTCAGGATCCAGTACGACACGATTGTGTCTGACCTGGAGATGGATGTCAGCGGCGAGACCAAAACAACCACCGCAATCCAGTGCCACACCGGCAATGGCGACGAGACGATCAAGATTCACGCGCGAGATCTGGTCTTCGTGACCATAGGCTCGATCGTCGAGGACACAGCCTACGGTGATGACGATACGGTTCCCCAGCTGAGGGTAAACGATCCGGACCCGGACGTCGGATCAAGCTGGCAGCTATGGAAGAACCTCGCCCGGAAATCCCCCGCCTTCGGACGGCCCGAGAAATTCTGCGGCGACGTACCCAGGTCAACGTGGGAATCGGCGACGCTGACCTGTAAGCCCTCGCCGCTGGTGGACAAGCTGAAGGAGTTTTCAGTCAACGATCCCTATTCCGGCAAAACGGTCACGGGTGGCATCATCACCTTCACCGACTCTGCCTGGTTGATGAGTTTCACCGTCAACCGCCAGCCGCACTTCCCGGATCAGCCCGATGATGTAATTGTGCCCTGGGTTTATGCGTTGCTGATGGACAAGCCCGGAGATTGCGTCAAAAAGCCGATGCTGGAATGCACCGGCAAGGAAATACTCACCGAACTGTGTTTTCACCTCGGCCTGATTGATCAGGTCGACGAGGTGATCGCCGCCACCAAAGTGCGCACCGCGCTGATGCCCTACATCACCGCACAGTTCATGCCCCGCGCCGGCGGCGACCGCCCGTGGGCGGTACCGGAGGGCTCCACCAACATGGCGTGTCTCGGTCAGTTTGTGGAAACCCATAACGACGTGGTGTTCACACTGGAAAGTTCGGTTCGTACGGCTCGCACCGGCGTCTACAGCCTGCTTGGCATCAAGAAGCAGGTGCCCGACATCTACCCCGGCCAGTATGATATTCGCCGTTTGCTACGGGCAACGCGGACGCTGAACAACGACGAGGCGTTTTTGGGCGAAGGCCTCCTTCGCCGCCTTCTGGGGGGAACCTATCTCGAAAATATCCTGCCCCTTGGGCCGGATGAGGAGACCGCTGATTTGCACAAACACGGTGTGTTCGAGCAGCAGCTGAGCGCTCTGCGCGGCCTTTTCGAAGAAAGCCATACACTGGATACCGCGAAGAAGTGGATTCAGGGTGCGATAGACAACCTGCGCGAACGTCGATGAGTTTCCAAGGGGACACGGCCCGAGAAATCTTGGCATCAGACTCCGAGGACCAAGGTGCCGAATTAAACTTCCCCGCTATCCTCAAGAGCGCCCTCAGCATATTGCGGTTCCACCAAATATTGAGGGGAAACCAGCCATTCCATACGCTGCCGCTACAATCTCCTGTTAACCTAACGAACTGTTATTAATTCAGTAATCCAAAATATAGCCGATT